>DAOLIZ010000005.1:31246-44227 GCA_035328285.1 Gemmatimonadales bacterium | reverse complement strand
TTCTGTTCATCGTCGTCTTGTCATGCCCGAGGCGAGAGTCGAACTCGCACGGGGTCGCCCCCGGCGGATTTTGAGTCCGCTGCGTCTGCCATTCCGCCACTCGGGCGCCACGAGAGGAAGATGGGCAGGCCGCAGTGGCGGCGCAAGAACCGCGAGGATCGGTTCAGGGCTGCGGCGGCGGCGCCCCTCCCTGCTGGCGGAACTGCTGCTGCCGCTGCTGGCGGATCTCCTCGATCCGCGCCATCAGCCGCTCCCGCATGACCTGGAACTGGGCCCGCTGCACCGGCGTGAGATACTTGGACATCTCCCGGTTTTCGTCCACGAAGCTCTGGGCGTACGTCACCTTGATCTCGAGCAACCGGTCCACCAGCTTCGCGACGCTGTCGGAATTGGCGGCGATGCCCGGCCGGAGCTGCCCCTGCAGACCGCGCTTGATGGCCCGTTCCTCCTGCTCCATGGCCCGGCGCTTCGGCGCATAGGTGTTGAATGTGGCCCGCAGTTTGACCGCCTGCTCGTCGGTGAGCCCGAGATTGGCCTGGATCTGCTGGGCAAAGCGCTGCTCGATCTGCTGGCGAATTCGCGCGGCCTGCGGCGAATCGTCGCCGCCGTCCTGCGCCCGAAGCTGTGGCGCCACCGCCAGCACGACCGCCGTGAACAACCATCCAAGTCGTCGCATCAGCTCTCCCAAAGGTGCTGGACCTGCTCGAGTTCCCGGGGATCCAGGTCGTCGAGACTCGGTGTGTCAATCGTCGGGGTATCCGTCCATTGCGGGGCCATCGATTCGAGCACCTCGGCGAGCCCGTCTTCGCCAAGCGTGGTGAGGCCGGGAACGTCGACAGACAGCGGGGCCGCGGGGCCGCGGGGCAGCGGGGCGGTCGTCACGACCCTCGAGACGACGAGGACCGTCGCAGCCGCCGCGACAAGGCCGACAAACAACCGCCTGGCAGGGAATCGCTTGACCACCGGCTCCGTCCGCAACCTGAGGAGGACCCGTTCGGCCACCGCGTCGGCGTCGACCTTTGCTCCATCCGCGACCATCGCCCCTGCCGTCACAACCTCCCATTCCGCGCGACAGTCTGCGCAGGAGGCCAGATGCCGCGCCTCCTCCTGGGTCCAGGAGACCTTGCCCCTGGCCACGCCGGGCATCTTGTCGGACAGTTCCTGACAGCTCATGGCACCAGCTCCTTCAACCGCTTGACCGCATGATGATAGTGAACCCGGGCCGCCCCTACCGTGGTGCCGAGTGACGCGGCAATCTCCGCATAGTCCAGGCCCTGCTGCACCCGGAGCAGGAAGACCTCCCGCTGGAGCCGGGGCAAGTCCGTCAGCCCCACCGTGATTCGCTCCGCCGTCTCCTCGGCCACCATCTCGTCGCCCGGGTCACGGTGCACCGGCATGTCGTGGTCCTCGATCGACAGCACCACCCTGCCCTTCCTCCGGCGGTACGCATCCTTGAGCAGGTTCGATCCGATGCTGAAGATCCAGCTCCGAAAGGAAGAATCCTGTCTCCAGCCGTCGAGCCCCCGGAAGGCCTTGAAGAAGGCCTCCTGCACCAGGTCCTCCACCTCGCTGGGGCCGGCCCCCGCCCCGCTCAGGAAGCGCGCGAGCCTGGACGCGTGCCGCCGGACCAGGTCGGTGGCCGCCTGCTCGCTTCCCGCCCGCCACGCCGCCGCGAGGGCGGCGTCCGATGGCTCATCGAGCCCGGTCAAGGATGGCATTCAGTGGGCATGGACGAGAGAAATCACCCGTTGTTAAGCGTTGACCCGACTCAAAGAGTCGGGTAACTTCCTTCGAACGATCGTTCGGACGGTACATGCAGCCCTATGACCAGCGCTTGGATACCCTGCTCGCCGCCGCCGCAAGGACTTTTGCGGAGCGGGGTTACCACGCTACGTCCATGCGGGACCTGGCCCGGGCCAGCGGATTCAGCCTGGCCGGGATGTACCACTACGTGAAGAGCAAGGAGGAACTGCTCTTCCAGATCCAGGATCGGTGCTTCACCCTGGTGCTCGAGGGAGCCCACGCCGCCGTCGCGGCCGGCACGGACCCCGAGTCACGGGTTCACGCGTTCATCCGGCATCATGTAACCTTCTTCGCGGCCCATATGGACGAGATGAAGGTGCTCGCCCACGAAGAGGCCGAGCTCACCGGCACGATGCGGGCCCAGATCCGCCGGCGCAAGAAGGAATATGTCGGGCTGCTCGAGGAGCTCCTCGGGGACGTCCCCGGCGCGCACGGCGACCCGCACATCGCGGCGTACGCACTCTTCGGCATGATGAACTGGATCTACACCTGGTATCACCCCGCGGGTCCCGCCTCGCCGGCCACGCTGGCCGAGGAGCTGGCCTCGCTCTTCCTGAACGGCTACATCGCTGCTCACCCTGCGACCCCTCGACTGGTCGCCACGCACGGAGGATGACCCCTTGACCGCTACCCTGACCTCCCCACGTCCCGGCGCACCGGCGCCCACCGACAAGGTCCTCGTGAACTACGAGGTCCGCGACGGCCTGGCGATCATCACGCTGAATGATCCTCCGGCCAACACCTACACCTACGAGATGTTCCGGCAGATGGATGCCGCCATCCTCGACGCCCGCATGGCCGACGAGGTGCACGTCATCGTCATCCGCGGACACGGCGAGAAGTTCTTCTCCGCCGGCGCCAACATCTCGATGCTGAATAACGTGACGCCGCGCTTCAAGTACTTCTTCTGCCTCCACGCGAACGAGACGCTGAGCCGCCTCGAGCAGACCCCGAAGCTGACCATCGCGGCGCTGAACGGCCACACCGTCGGCGGCGGGCTCGAGATCGCCATGGCCTGCGACATCCGGATCGCCTGCCGCAACGCCGGCAAGATCGGGCTGCCCGAGGTGAACCTCGGCGTGCTCCCGGGCACCGGCGGCACCCAGCGCCTCTGCCGGCTGATCGGCAAGTCAAAGTCGATCGAGTTCATGGTGACCGGCGAGACCTTCTCCTTCGAGAAGGCCGAGGAGATGGGCCTGGTCAACCACGTCTTCGAGAAGGACGGCTACTGGGACCAGGTGCTGATGTACGCCAAGCAGTTCTGCCCGCCCAACAAGGCTGCCAAGGCGGTCGGCGCCATCAAGCGGAGCGTCCAGTCCGGGATGGATCTCCCGTTCGAAAGCGCACTCACGCTCGAGCGGGAACTGCAGCAGCAGCTCTTCGCGTCGGCGGACGCCAAGGAAGGCCTGGCCGCGTACGTCGAGAAGCGGATGCCCAACTTCGAGGCCAAGTAGGCAGTGCAGACCGATCTCTTCATCGGCAACGCCTGGACCCCGGCGGCCAGCGGCCGCCGGTTCGACGTGATCAATCCCGCCACCGAGGATGTGCTGGTCACGGTGGCGGAAGGTGACGCCGAGGACATCCACCGGGCGGTGGCCGCCGCCCGCGCCTGCTTCGAATCGGCGGAGTGGCGCGGCCTGTCGGCCCGGAAGCGCGGCGCG
The DNA here is from genome assembly GCA_035328285.1 of Gemmatimonadales bacterium. GTDB lineage: Bacteria > Gemmatimonadota > Gemmatimonadetes > Gemmatimonadales > GWC2-71-9 > SPDF01. Next base: position 40,763 of record DAOLIZ010000005.1, on the reverse strand, counting down.
ATGCTCTACCGTGCCGCAGACATCCTGGCCAGCCGCCTGCCCGAGATGGCCGAGCTCGAGACGCGGCAGAACGGCAAACCGCTCTTCGAGTCGAAGATCGACGTCTCGTCCACCATCGAGACCCTGCGGTACTACGGCGGGTGGTGCGACAAGTTCGGCGGCGAAACCGTCCCGGTGGACGGCAACTTCCTGACCTACATCCGGCACGAGCCGATCGGCGTCGTCGGCGCCATCGTGCCATGGAACTTCCCGCTCAACCTCGCCGGGTGGAAGTTCGCCCCGGCCCTGGCCGCGGGATGCACCGTGGTCCTCAAGCCCGCCTCGGAAACACCGCTGACCGCGCTCCTGATGGCGGAGATCTTCGCGGAGGCCGGCCTTCCCGCGGGCGCCTTTAACGTCGTCCCCGGCCATGGCTCGACGGCCGGCTCGGCGCTGGTGCGCCACCCGGGCGTGGACAAGATCTCCTTCACCGGCTCCACCGCCGTCGGCCAGCGCATCATGAAGGACGCGGCCGACACCGTGAAGCGCCTGACGCTCGAGCTCGGCGGCAAGAGCCCCAACATCATCTTTGCCGACGCCGACATCGCCGCCGCGGTCCGCGGGGCGCAGACCGGCATCTTTTACGGCAAGGGCGAGGTCTGCGCCGCCGGCAGCCGCCTGCTCGTGGACCGCAAGATCAAGGACCAGGTCGTCGAGCAGCTCGCCGAGCGGAGCAGGAAGCTCATCCCCGGTGACCCCTTCGACAAGACGACCCGGCTCGGCGCCATCGTCTCGAAGCAGCAGCAGGAGAGCGTGCTCAAGTACATCGGCATCGGGAAGGCCGAGGGGGCCACGGTCGTCGCGGGCGGCAAGGCCGCCACGGTCAACGGCAAGGGCTACTTCGTGGAGGCGACGATCTTCGACGGAGTGACCCCCGAAATGACGATTGCCCGCGAGGAGATCTTCGGCCCCGTCCTCGCCGTGCTCGGTTTTGACGACGAGGAGGAGGCCGTCGCGCTGGCCAACCAGTCGATGTACGGCCTGGCCGCCGGCATCTGGAGCCGCGACATCGGCCGCGCACACCGGGTGGCCCACGCCATCCGCGCCGGCACCGTCTGGGTCAACACCTACAACATGTACGATCCGGCCGCCCCCTTCGGCGGGTACAAACAGTCGGGATTCGGCCGGGATCTCGGACGCACCGCTCTCGAGGGCTACACCGAGACCAAGTCCGTCTGGATCGCGCTGTGACCGAGGCGTTCGTCGTCTCGGCGGTGCGCACCCCAATCGGCCGGGCCGGCGGGGCGCTGGCCGGAGTCCGTCCCGACGATCTTGCCGCCATCGCCATCCGGGCTGCCGTCGAGCGGGGTCACCTCCCCGGCGCGCAGATCGACGACGTCATCCTCGGCTGCGCCAACCAGGCCGGCGAAGACAACCGCAACGTGGCCCGGATGGCGCTCCTCCTGGCGGGACTCCCCGTCGAGGTGCCGGGCCAGACGGTCAACCGGCTCTGCGGCTCCGGCCTGCAGGCCATCGCCAGCGCGGCCCACGCCATCAAGGCGGGCGAAGGCGACCTCTTCGTGGCCGGCGGCGTCGAGAGCATGACGCGTGCGCCGTACATCATGCTGAAGAGCGGCAGCGCGTGGGACCGGAGGAATCCGCAGGTGGCGGACTCCACCGTCGGGTGGCGGTTCACCAATCCCCTGATGCCGGCGGAGTGGACCATCTCCCTCGGGGAGACGGCGGAGAAGGTGGCGCAGCTGCACGGCGTGACCCGGGAGGACCAGGACGCTTTCGCGGCCGAGAGCCAGCGACGCGCGAAGGTGGCCATGGAGGCCGGGCACTTCCAGGACGAACTGGTGCCGGTCACGGGACCGGGCACCAAGGACCCGGTCACCACGGACGAGCATCCCCGCCCCGACGTGACGGCGACGGGGCTCGCGCGCCTCAAGCCGGCCTTCGCCAAGGGCGGGACGGCCACGGCCGGCAACTCCAGCGGTATCAATGACGGCGCCGCCGCCCTCGGCATCGCGAGCGCCGCCGCGATCGACGCGCATGACCTGAAGCCGATCGCCCGGATCGTCGGCACGGCGGTGGCTGGCGTGGACCCGAGCTGCATGGGACTCGGCCCGGTTCCGGCCACGCAGAAGCTGCTCGCGCGGCTGAGCATGACGGTCAAGGACCTCGACCTCATCGAGTTGAACGAGGCGTTCGCGGCCCAGGCCCTTCCCTGCATCCGCGAACTCGGGCTCGACCCGGCGCGCGTGAACGTCTCCGGCGGCGCCATTGCGCTTGGGCATCCGCTTGGCGCCAGCGGCGCCCGGATGGCGGCGACGCTCATCCACGGGCTGCGACGGACCGGGGGCCGCTACGGGCTGGCCACGATGTGCATCGGGGTGGGTCAGGGGATTGCGACGGTGTTCGAGCGGGTCGAGGACTGAGGACGGACGCGGGGGCGACAATGCAGCAGACGATGGTGCGGAGTGCCGTTACGAGAATGACCGCCGGGCCCGTCGGCACCATCACGCTCGACCGCCCCGAGCGGCTCAACGCCTTCGACGCGGAGATGCTCCGCGAGCTCGCCGATGCGGTACGGGCGATGATCGCGGATGAATCGGTCCGGGTCATCGTGCTGACGGGGAGCGGACGGGGCTTCTGCTCCGGCGCCGACCTCGACGGGCTGACCGGCCCGTCCGGAGAGCTTCGGGAGGCGGAGGCGATGGAATTGGTGCGGATCGGCGGCGAGGTGGTGCAGCTGCTGCACCGCGCTCCCAAGCCGGTGCTGGCCAGCCTGAACGGGCCTGCGGCGGGGGGAGGGGCGGGGCTCGCGCTGGCCTGCGACCTTCGGATCGCGGCCGAGAGCGCCTCGATGGGGCTGGTCTTCCATCGTCTCGGGCTCCATCCCGACCTCGGCACCAGCTGGTTCGTGCAACGGCTGGCGGGGGGCGCCACCGCGCTCGAGCTCTTCTGGACGCCGCGGATGCTGGCGGCCGCCCGCTGCCGCGAGCTGGGGCTGGTGAACCGGGTGGTCGCCGACGAGCACCTGGCGCACGAGACGGAGGCCTGGGCGCACCGCCTGGCGGCGCTCCCGCCGATTGCCGTCCGCCTCGCCAAGCGCGCCGTGCGCGAGGCGGAGTCGACCACGCTGGCCGAGTCGCTGGTGATCGAGGCACGGCACTGCCAAGAGTGTTTTCGCAGCGAGGACGCCGCCGAGGGGCTGGCGGCGTACCACGCCAAACGGGTTCCTGAATTTCACGGACGGTGAGGACGACATGCGGAAAGTGAACAACTTTGACGACTGGATCGACTACTTCCGCTACTGGCAGGATTCGATCGGCATCTCCGAGAAGGAGATGGCCGGTACGCCGTTCCGGAAAGTCGGGTTCGACGCGAAGTTCGGCGAGCCCGAGGCCGAGACCATCGAGTTCGGCCACTACAAGGGCCAGACGAAATGGCCGACCATCATGCACATCCCCGACCAGCGCATCCGCGACGCGCTGCTCAACCTGATCGTCTTCCAGGGCGACACCGAGTTCGCGTCGGTGGAGCAGCAGCGCGCGCTCCTCGAACGGGCCCCGAGCGACTACGACCTCTTCTCCCTGATGCGGGTGATGAGCGAGGAGATGCGCCACGGCTGGCAGATGTCCTACCTCCTCTGCACCCATTTCGGCGACGAGGGGAAGCGGGAGGCGCAGAAGCTGCTCGACCGCCGCGCGGAGGAAGGCGAACGGCTCCTCGGTTCCTTCAACGAGATCGTGGAGAACTGGCTCGACTTCTTCACCTACACCCAGTTCATCGACCGCGACGGCAAGTTCCAGCTCCAGATGCTGTCCACGTCGTCGTTCCACCCCCTGGCCCGCTCCATGGGCCCGATGCTGAAGGAGGAGAGCTTCCACCTCGGCACCGGCAACAACGGCCTGCGCCGGATCCTGCGCGCCGGCCGGGTGCCGCCGGAGGTGATGCAGCGCTACTTCAACAAGTGGGTTCCCACCGCGTTCGACCTGTTCGGCACCGACAATTCCAGCAGCGCGCACTGGGCGTACGTCTGGGGGCTCAAGGGGCGGTTCGACGAGCGGGAGGCGCCGGACGAGGCCAACGTGGCGCACCTCAACGAGGCGAGCCGCGAGCTCTACCGTCAGGAGATCACCCGACTGGTCGACCGGCTCAACACCGCGATCCCCGACCCGGACCGGCACCTGCTCGTGCCCGACCTGAAGTTCAACCGGAAAATCGGCTTGTACGCCCGGCAGCACTTCACCATTACCGGCGAGCCGGTGTCGGCGGAGAACTACCCGGCATACCTCGAGTCCGTGCTGCCGAACGACGCCGATCGCACACTGCTCAAGGACCTGCTCGACGAGCCGGACTGGATCGAGTTCCGGAAGCTGGAGGAGAACAACTGACCCGGCCGCTGGTGATCGCCCATCGGGGCGCCTCCGGCTACGCGTTCGAAAATTCGCCGGCCGCCTTCCGTGAGGCGGTCGCCCGTGGCGCGGATGGCGTGGAGTTGGACGTCCACGCCACGGCCGACGGTGGGATCGTGGTCCATCACGATCCCGTCCTGACGGGGGGCAGTCCCCTCGATTCGCTGACGCTCGCCGAGGCCACCGCGGCGCTGCTTCCCAACGGCGAACCGGTGCCGTCGCTGGCGACGGCGCTCGATCTGATCGGCGACCGGGACGTCTGGGTCGAGGTGAAGGCCCTGCCCCCCGAGCACGACGCCGCCCTCCTGGCCGTGCTCGACGCCGGCCCCTTCCCCGCCCGCTATGCCGTTCACAGCTTTGATCACCGCATCACGGCTCGCCTGGCCGTACGCCGGCCCGACCTCAGCCTTGGGGCATTGCTGGCGGCCCGAGTCGGGGATCCGGCTGAAGTGCTCCAGCTCGCAGGTGCCACGACCCTCTGGCAGGAATGGACGATGATCGACCCCGAACTGGTGGAGACGGTGCATACCGCAGGCGCGCGCCTGATTGCCTGGACCGTCAACGACCGGGTCGCTGCCGTGCGCCTCGGCGCCATGGGGGTGGACGGACTCTGCGGCAATTTCCCCGACCGGCTCTCGGGGGCGGCGTGAGCGACTTTCCGACCCGCGTGGCCGTGATCGGCGCCGGAACCATGGGGGCCGGCATCGCCCAGGCGGCCGCCACCGCGGGGTGGCCCACCACGCTGACCGACGCCCGCCCCGAGGCGCTGCAGGGCGCGCTCGACCGCATCGCCCGGACGCTCGACGGCGCGGTGCAGCGCGGCAAGCTCGACGCCGCGGGCCGCGACAGCATTCTCGGCCGGCTCCGGACGGCGCCCGACATGCGGACCACCTGCCAGGGCGCCGACCTGGTCATCGAGGCGGTGCTCGAGGACCTCGACGTCAAGCGGGACGTCATGAGCCAGGCCAGCGACTGGGCCGAGCCCTCGGCGCTCCTCGCCACCAACACCTCGTCGATTTCGATCGCCGACATCGCCGCCGACCTCCCCCGCCCCGAGCGGCTCATCGGCATGCACTTCTTCAATCCGGTGCACCTGATGAAGCTGGTGGAGATCGTGGTGCACGACGGGTCGGACGAGGCCTCCACCGCGGACGCCCTGGCGGTGGTGCGCGCGATGGGCAAGGAACCGATCGTGGTGCGGGACTCGCCCGGCTTCGCCTCGAGCAGGCTGGGCGTTGCGCTGGGCCTCGAGGCGATGCGGATGCTGGAAGAGGGGGTGGCGAGCGCCGCGGACATCGACCGCGCCATGGAGCTGGGCTACAACCACCCGATGGGTCCGCTGAAGCTGACCGACCTCGTCGGGCTGGACGTGCGGCTTCGCATTGCCGATTACCTTCACCAGGCTTTGGGCGCCGAGCGGTTTGCGCCCCCGGCCATTCTTCGCCGCCTTGTCGCCGAGGGAAAACTCGGCAAGAAGAGCGGCCACGGCTTCTACGACTGGTCCCAATCATGAGCGATTCCCAGCACGTCCTGAAGGAAGTCCACGGGCGCGTGGCCCTCCTCATCATCAACCGCCCCGAGAAGCGGAACGCCCTCGACAGCGCCACTCGCGCGCAGCTGCTGGCCCTCCTCGACGCGCTGCGCGACGATCCCGAGGTCCGGGTCGTGGTGCTCACCGGCGCCGGCGACAAGGCGTTCGTGGCGGGCGCCGACATCTCGGAATTCGAGGGACGGAGCCCGATCGACCAGTTCCGCGTGATGTCGGGCCGCACCATCTTCGACGCGGTGGAGGCCTTCCCGAAACCGGTCATCGCGGCCCTCAACGGCTTCACCCTTGGCGGGGGCTGCGAGCTCGCGATGGCCTGCGACATCCGCCTGGCCGCCGACACCGCCAAGCTCGGCCAGCCGGAGGTCAACCTCGGCATCATTCCCGGCGGCGGCGGCACCCAGCGGCTTCCCCGCCTGGTCGGCGCCGGCGCGGCGTACAAGCTCCTCTACACCGGTGACCTGATCGGCGCGGCCGAAGCGCACCGGATTGGCCTGGTGGACGAGGTGGTGCCGGCGGCCGACCTGCGGGCGCGGGCCCTGGCCCTGGCGGAGAGTATCGCCCAGAAGAGCCCGGTGGCGCTGCAGCTGATCAAGGAGGCGGTGCGGGCCTCGCTCCGGGTGCCGCTCGACGAGGGGCTCCGGCAGGAAACGACGCTGTTCGGCCTCGCCTTCTCGAGCGAGGACAAGGCGGAGGGCGTGGCCGCCTTCATGGGGAAGCGCCCGGCGGAGTTCAAGGGACGATGACCTACCCCGTCTCCGACATGCACATCCACATCCAGCCGTGGCGGCAACTGAAGCCGGCGGTGGCGGATGTCATGCGGGTCGGCAAGGAAGCGCACTGGGACCGATTGATCGCACTGATGGACGATCCTGCGGCGCTGCTCGAGGTCATGGACGCCTCCGGCGTCTGGCGGGTGGCGCTGATCAACTATCCAAGTCCCGACCTGATGGGCTTCGACGACTCGACCAACGAGTTCTCCGCCCGGTACGCCGAGGCCGATCCCGAACGGATCCTTCCGTACGGCGGCGTGCATGCACGGTTCACGAAGGATCCCGAGGGGGACGTCGATCGCCTGATCGCGATGGGCATCCGCTGCCTCAAGATCCATCCGCCCCACCAGATGTACCCCGCCAATGCCTACACCGAGGGGCTGGAGGCGCTGGGCCGCATCTACCGGCGCTGCGAGGAGCGGGCACTGCCGGTCCTGATCCACACCGGCACCAGCATCTTCCCGGGCGCCCGGTCGAAGTGGGGCAACCCGATGGAGATCGACGACGTGGCCATCGACTTCCCGAAGTTGACCATCGTCATGGCGCATGGGGGGCGGCCGCTCTGGATGGAGGAGGCGTTCTTCGTGCTCCGCCGTCACCCAAACGTCCACCTCGAACTCTCGGGGATCCCGCCGGCGCGGCTGCTGGAGTACTTTCCGCGACTGACGGACATTGCCCACAAGACGATCTGGGGCACCGACTGGCCGAGCCCTGGCGTGCATGACCTGCGCAAGAACCTCGACGCCTTCCGGGCGCTGCCGCTGTCACCCGAGGTGCAGCGCGCCATCCTGTCCGAGACGAGCCTCCGGCTCTTTCCCACTCTCACCGCATGAACGCCACCAGGAGCCTGTCGTGATGCGTCACACCCTCGCCGCTCTCGGCGCACTTACCCTCGCGTTCACCGTGCCCGCCCGCGCCCAGGACCCGGCGCCCGCGGCGGAGCCCTCGCTGGCGCGGCCCCTGCCCGTGGAAGCGAAGCGGCTCATCCCGCACCGCGACAGCATGACCGTGCTGGTCAACAACCAGCCGATGGGCACCAGCGTCTGGGGGCTCGAGAAGCTGGGCGACGGGTTCGTGACACATGAGAACACGACCATCGGCTCGGCGATGTCCCAGATCACGACCGTGGAACTGTCCAAGACCGGGGAGCCGAGGCGGGTCACCCAGTCGGGCACGGTGCGCGACATCCCCGGCGGGATCAACATCACCTACGCAAATGGACGGGTGACCGGGACCGTCGATGCGGTCACCTCCACCGGGCCGAAGCACTTCACGGTCGACACCATGGTCCCGGCGGGTACGGTGGACGACAACGCGGTGCAGGCGCTGCTCCCCTCGCTGCCCTGGGCCAAGGGGGCGGGGTGGAATTTCTGGATGTACAGCGCGGGGACGAATTCGGTGACGGAGATGGTGCTCTATGTGCTGGGGGAGGAAACGGCGATGGTCCCGGCCGGCGCCTTCGATGCCTACCGGGTTCGCCTGTCGGGAGGCGCCACGGACGTCGAGTTCCTGATCCTGAAGCGGGCGCCGCACACCGTCCTGAAGGTCGAAATGAGCGGCGCTCCGCTGAAGTTCGAGCTGGTCTCGAGCACCGGGCTGTAGCGGTCAGCCCCCGTCCCCCTGGGGGGCGGCCGTCGCCTCATCGATGATCGGCTCCTCGGCGTCGAGCTCGGGCTCGGCCTCCCCGTCTGGGGTATCGGTAACCGAAACCACCACCGCCTTCTGCGTGGCGATCTGGGCCTCGAGCGAGGCGATCTGGGTCTCGAGGTCCCCAATCTTGAGGACCAGGGCATCGACCCGGCGCTGGTCCTGTTCCACACCCTTCTCGCGATGGTAGGCGATCATGCCGAGGTCGCGGGCCGCATTGTCGCGGCGCCGCTTGACGCGAAGCAACTCGATCTGGAGTCGGCCCTCGTCCAGCGCGGCGCTGGCCCGGCGGCCGAAGCTCTCGAGCTCGCTGTTCAACTTGGAAAAGATGGAAGACATGGTGGTTCTCCGTGGTCAGGATCTGCGCACCTGACGGCCAAGGGGGCCGGAATGTTTCATTTCGAACCCTGAAAGCCAGGTTCAGGGCAATAATAAGGGGGATGCGGCGCCTGCCGCATCCCCCGTGGTCTCCGGAGCCCTCCCGCCTACGCGGTGGCTTCCTTCGGGTAGACCGAGACCTTCTTCCGGCCCTTGTCCCGATACTCGAACTTGACCACGCCATCCACCTTGGCGAAGAGGGTGTCGTCCGTGCCTTGGCCGACATTCTTGCCGGCGTGGATGACCGTGCCCCGCTGGCGCACCAGGATGTTGCCCGCAATCACGTTCTCGCCACCGAACTTCTTGATGCCGAGGTACTGCGGATTGCTGTTGCGGCCGTTGCGGCTGGAGCCTACGCCCTTTTTATGAGCCATGAGAGCCTCACCCTACCTTGACGTCAGTGATCAGGACTTCCGTGAACTTCTGGCGATGACCGGTCTTCCGGCGATAGCCCTTCCGCCGCTTGAACTTGAAGACGTAGATCTTCTTTTCCTTGCCGTCGCCGACAACCTCGGCGGTGACCTTGGCGCCCTTGACCAGCGGGGTGCCGGCCTTGACCGTGGTGCCGTCGGAGGAGAGGAGCACCTCGTCGAAGGTGACCTTGGAGCCCGGCTCGGCCTCCATGAGGGGAAGGCGCACGACCTTGCCCTTCTCCGCACGGAACTGCTTGCCCAGCGCCTTGAAAATCGCGTACATGACTTAACTCGTTGCCAAAAGGTGGTTCCGTTGCAAGCCCTGAAGTCTAGCCGGGGGCAGGCGTTAGGTCAAGC
>DAOLIZ010000005.1:0-31146 GCA_035328285.1 Gemmatimonadales bacterium | reverse complement strand
AGGTGGTTCCGTTGCAAGCCCTGAAGTCTAGCCGGGGGCAGGCGTTAGGTCAAGCCACCGCGTAGAGCTCCGTCACATCCCGCCCCGCCGGCCGGCTCATGAGCCGGAACTCGTCGAGACGCATCATCGGGTCGTCCCGGAGCTCCAGTTCCAGGCCGGTGGCCCGGACCAGGGCCTGGAGGAGTTTGGGCTCCTCTTCCAGCATGTAGAGGGCCACCTCGGGATGGAGCCGGACGGCCAGTTGCCGCTCCCGGTGCTCGTGCCCGGCCCGGCGGAGGGAGCGCTCCAGCCGGCGGGTGACGATCTCGGGCTTGAACACCCGGCCGCTGCCGGCGCAGGTGGGGCACTCGGTGGTCTGGGAGGCCCAAAGGGAGGGCCGGACCCGCTGGCGGGTCATCTCGATCAGGCCGAGTTCCGACACGGCGAACGCCTTGGTCCGGGCCCGGTCGCGGGTCAGGTGGGTCCGCAGCTCCTGCAGCACCTTTTCCCGGTTGGAGCGGGTGTCCATGTCGATGAAGTCGCAGACGATGATGCCGCCGACGTCCCGCAGCCGGAGCTGCCGCGCGATTTCCTTGGCGGCCTCCATGTTGGTGCGGAGGATCGTCTTCTCCGGGTCCTTCTTGCCGGTGTAGCGGCCGGTGTTCACGTCGATGGAAACCAGCGCCTCGGTCGGCTGGATGATGATCGACCCGCCGGTGGGCAGCTCGCAGCGCGGCTTGAAGAGGTCCCGGATCTCCGACTCGATGTCGAACTTGTCGAAGAGGGGCTGGTCCTCGGTGTAGTGGTGTACCCGCGACATCAGGTCGGGGTCGACCTGCTCGAGATACTGCTCCACCTCGTTGAAGAGCTCCTTCGAGTCGACGTGGAGCGCATCGACCTTGGCGCTGAAGAGGTCGCGGATGATCCCGCGCGTGAGGCTCGTTTCCCGCTGCACCAGCGCGGGCGCCTTCACGAACCCCTTCTTGCGGTTGATCTTCTTCCAGAGCGCGAGGAGGGACTCGATTTCCCTGGTCACCTGCTCTTCGGTCACGCCTTCAGCCACCGTGCGAACGATCACGCCGCCGGCGTCCTCGGGCAGCGCCTTCCGCACCATTTCGCGCAGCTTGGACCGGGCCTCCCGGCTCTCGATCTTGCGGCTGACGCCGACGCGCGAGGCGTAGGGCATGTAGACGAGGAAGCGGCCGGGGAGGGAGATCTGCGCGGTGACGCGGGAGCCCTTGGTGCTGATCGGCTCCTTGGTGACCTGCACCAGGATGGTCTGCCCCTTCTTCAGGAGCTCCGAAATGTCGGGAACGGCGGCCCGGTGGTCTACCTCGCGCTGGCGGGGGGCGGCCTTGTCCCGCCCATTGCCGGCGGAGGCGTCCGCGGCATCGGTGTCGGGGACGTCCGCGACATCGTCCTCGTCGGGATCGTCATCCTCCTCGGGCTCGAGGAGGTCGGAGGCATGGAGAAAGGCCGACTTTTCCAGGCCGATGTCTACAAAGGCGGCCTGGATGCCGGGGAGGACCGCGTCGACGCGGCCGAGATAGATGTCGCCGAGGGAGCGGCGCTGATCAGGACGATCGTAGAGGAGCTCGACGAGCCGATCGTCCTCGAGGATGGCCACGCGGGTCTCCCGGCGGCCTCCGTTGATAAGAATTTCGCGCTTCACGCGTGAGAACCTCGATCGGCTGCCATGCAGCGGCCGGGCCCGTCAGGACCCGGTCGAACATGGCACCGATCAGTACGAGGGAATTCCACAGGGCCGACCCTCCCCCATCCAATCCGCGCCGGACGGCCCGCAGGCCCGCCCCGGCGTGGAGGGTGAGGATCGAACTCAGGTGGGACAAGACAGAGGGCGGGGAACCCGCCGGCAGCAAATCAGAACGACGAAAATGCGATTCCGGGCTCCCTGCCGCCGAGTGCCCCGCCGGACCGACCGGCAGGAGGCATTCGTGCGATGGGGTAAGCCCGGACAACCGAGAAATCATTCCAAACACAGTCGCCCCCCAGGCTCGGACCCGGGAGGCGAAAATGACAGCAATCCGAGAAGGTAAAGCGGACTTCATGTCACAATCATAGGACAAGGCCCCACTTGGGGCAATAGCGCCGCGGGGGCTAGGCCTCGAGCGACGCCAAGATGTTCCTGGCAATGACGATACGCTGAATTTCGCTGGTCCCTTCCCCGATCTCGCAGACCTTGGCGTCGCGCATCATCCGCTCGACCGGGTAGTCGGTGGTATACCCGTACCCGCCGAAGATCTGCACCGCCTTGGTAGTGGCCCGCATGGCCAGTTCGGAACAGTACAGCTTGGCCATGGCCGCCTCCTGCTTGAACGGCTTGCCGTTCTGCTTGAGCCAGGCGGCGTGGTAGAGGAGATGGGTACCGGCCTGGATCTCGGTGGCCATGTCGGCCAGCTGGAAACTGATGCCCTGGAAGCTGGCGATGGCCCGGCCGAACTGCTTCCGGACGGCGGCATAGCGGAGCGCCTCCTCGTACGCCCCCTCGGCGATGCCCAGGGAGACGGCCGCGATGCCGATCCGGCCGGCATCGAGCGTCTTGAGGAAGTTGACGAAGCCCTCGCCGACGGTGCCGAGCACGTTTTCCTTCGGCACGATCGCGTCCGTGAGAATCAGCTCACGGGTGTCGGACGACCGCCACCCCATCTTGTCTTCCTTCTTCCCGGCCCGCAGCCCCCTGGTCTTCGGCAGCTCCTCCGCGTGCCCGACGCCCACGGCACGGCACCGGTCGAGATCCACCGAGTCCTTGGTGACGATGAAGCTGGTGATCCCCCGGTGACCGGTGCCGGGCGAGGTGCGCGCGGTGACGGAAAAGATTTCGCCGACGCCGGCGTGGGTGATGAACACCTTCGACCCGTTCAGGACGTAGTGGTCGCCCTTGTCGACGGCGGTGGTGGCGGTCCCGCCGGCGTCGCTGCCCGCCCCGGGCTCGGTCAGGCCGAACCCGCCGAGCACCTTGCCCGAGGCGAGGAGCGGAACGTACCGCTCCCGCTGGGCCGGGGTACCGAAATCGACGATGGGGGAGGTGCCGAGATTGGTGTGGGCGCTGACGGTGAGGGCGTGGCTGGCGTCGACCTTGGCGAGCTCATGCAGCACGATATAGTAGGAGAGCTGATCCATCCCCGCCCCGCCGAGCTCCTCCGGCCAGGGGACGCCGAGCAGGCCAAGCGGCCCCATCTTCGCGACGCTGTCCCAGAGGAATTCGGACGTGCGGTCGAGCTCCTTGGCGACGGGGGCGACCTCGGTCCGCGCAAACTCGCGGACCATCTCGCGCACCTGCAGGTGCTGTTCGCCAAAGTAGAAGGGCAGGTCCATGGGCCGTCCATGCTGAGGGAATGGTCCTTGCAATCTACCACCGGAGCGGCGGCGTTTCACCCCGTCGGCCCCATTAGATTCCCCCGGCGCCCGCGGGCGCTCCCCCGGTCCCATCGTGCAGGAGTTCCGATGTCGTCAGGACTGCGTCCGCCCTCCACCCGCCTGCTTCGCCTCGTCCTCCCCGTCCTGCTCGGGGTCGCGGCAGGCTGCGGCAGCGACCCCGCGGGCCCCTCCGCCCCACCGGCCGACCTGACGCTTGCAGCAATCGACAGCGGCTACGACTTCCCGATCCAGGTCATCGCCCCGCCCGGCGACACCAGTCGGCTCATGATCCTGGAACGGGGCGGGCGCGTGGTGCTCCGGAAGCATGGCGTGCGGCTCGACTCCGCGTTCGTCAACCTGACCGGGCTGACAGGGGTCCCGGGCGTGGCGCGGGAATATGGCGTGCTCAGCATCGCCTTCCATCCGCAGTACGCCACCAACCGGCGATTCTTCGCCTACCTGATCGACACCAACGAGGACACGCGGCTGATCGAGCTGACCGCCGCGCCCGACTTCGACCACGCGAGCCCGGTCCCCGTGCGCACGATCCTGCAGTTCTCCCAGCCGAGCTACGCGATCCACTATGGCGGCACGGTGGCCTTCGGGAGGGATGGCCTGCTCTACCTCGCCACGGGCGATGGCGAGACCGGCGCCGTCCTGACCAGCCCGGCGCAGGACAGCACCTCGCTCCTCGGCAAGATGCTCCGGATCAGCGTGGACGGCGCAACGCCCTACGCGATTCCGGGCAGCAACCCCTTCGTGGGCCGCCCGGGATGGCGGGGGGAGATCTACCACGTGGGCCTGCGCAATCCGTACCGCTGGAGCGTGGACCGGCAGACCGGCGATCTCTGGTGGGGCGACGTGGGCGAGGACCGCTGGGAAGAGGTCAATTTCTCCCCGGCCGGCGTCGGGGGGCTCAACTATGGCTGGCCCTACCGCGAGGGGAACGAATGCTGGATCCCGGCAACGGGATGCCCATCGGCGGGACTCACCGCGCCGCTGTACGCGTACTCCCATGCGGAAGGGTGCTCGGTCATCGGCGGCGTGGTATACCGGGGCTCCGCGATTCCTGGCCGGAAGGGGACCTACCTCTTCGGCGACTTCTGCCGGAATACCTTCCGCTCGCTTAACAGGACGGCCACAGGGGGCGTCAATGGCGTGACGACGTGGGCCCCGGCAATTCCGGTAGACAATGTGGCGGGATTCGGCGAGGATGCACGGGGCGAAGTGTACATCGCGATGGCGAGCGGGCGGGTCTACCAGGTGGTGGCGGAGTAGGCGGGGCAGCGGGGCAGCGGGGCAGCGGGGCAGCAAACGTCTGAAAGAGAGTGCATTCACGCAATGTCCGATTCCGTCGCGGCACCATCCGTCACCGAAGCAGGGCGCCTGCCCGTCGGGGTCTGGGCGGTGGCGCTCCTCTTCTTGGTGCTCCACCTGCTGCCGCAGCCGGGATACGGATTCAATCGTGATGAACTCCTCTATCTCGCGATGGGGGATCACCTCGACCTGTTCCGGATGCAATTTCCTCCGATGATTGCGCTGCTGGCCGAAGCCGCGCGAGCCCTCCCACTTGATCTTCTGCGCGCGGTCCGCCTCCTCCCTGCCCTCGCCGGCGCGTCGCTGACGATCCTGGCGTCCCTGACCTGCCGTGAATTGGGAGGGGGACGCCGGGCGCAGCTGTTTTCGGCGGTCGCCGTGCTCTTCGCGCCGATCTTCCTGCGGGGCGGGACGCTCTTCCAGCCGGTCGTCTTCGAGGACGTATGGTGGGGACTCGCCCTGCTCGCGCTCGCAAAGCTGCTGGCCGGGCGCAGCCGCCGCTGGTGGCTTGCCGTCGGTCTCGGCGCAGGGCTCGGCGCGCTGACCAAGTTCAGCGTCGCCTTTCTCGGCCTCGGGCTGCTGGCGGCCACCCTGCTCTCGCCACTCCGTCACGACCTGCGCACCCGCTGGCCCTGGTTCGGCGCCGCCCTCGCCGCCCTGCTCGCCGTCCCGGCGCTCGCCGGCCAGGTGGTGAACGACTGGCCGTTCCTGACCCAGGCGGCCTCGCTGCAGGCGGGGCAACTCGACCGGGTGAGCCGGATGGAATTCTTCACCGGGCAGTCTCTCAACCTCGGCCCCGGCGCCCCGCTCTGGTTGCTCGGCCTGCTGGCCCTGCTCCTGTCGCGGCACCTCCGGTCGTTCCGGCCGCTGGGAGTCCTGGCCGGTACCATCTTCCTGACCTTCCTGGTCGTCGGGGGCAAGCCGTACTATTTCGGCCCCGTCCTCCCGATGCTGATCGCCGCCGCATCGGCCTGGGCGTCGGCCGCGCTCGCACGACCGGTGCCGGCGTGGGTGTTCAGGGGTGGGCTGGTGCTGTACGGGCTGGCTGGATTGATGCTGTTGCCGATCGGGGTACCCCTGCTTCCACCGACGCAGATGGCGCGATACGCGCAGGCTGTTGGCATCACCCGGGCCACGACCACGAACTACGGAACGGTGCTTCCACTCCCCCAGGACTTCGCCGACATGACCGGGTGGAAGGAACTGGTCGACAGCGTCGCCGCTGTCTTCCACGCCCTCCCGGATGCGGAACGCTCCTCGGCCGCGATCTTCGGGATCAACTACGGACGCACCGGCGCCCTGGCCCTCTACGGACCGCCGCTTGGACTGCCGTACCCGGTCAGCCGCCACGGCGACTTCTTCGCCTGGGGGTTCCCAGGTGTCGGCCAGGGGGTCACGATTGTCGTCGGCGGTGACCGCGACGGATTGGACGTCATCTTCGAGGATGTCACCGAGGCGGCGCGGGTACGCAATCGCTGGGGCGTCGACGAGGAGCAGGAGGTCTCGATCTGGGTCTGCCGACGACCGAGGGTGAACCTGCGGGAACTGGTGCAGCGCGAGGGTGTGATCTGGGGCTAGTGGCGGTGACCGGGCCGAACGTCGAAGTCATCATTCCAGGCATAAGGGGGCTGTGTGTCGGAGTTTGAAGCGATCGAATCACGGGTGCGGGTACTCGAAAGGCACAACCGGAGCCTGCGGTGGACCGTCCTCCTTACCCTGCTCCTCTCCATTCTCAGCTTGATGTGGGGGCGGGTATGGCCCCGAAACGGGGTGATCGAGGCAAAGGGGTTCGTGGTAACGGACGAGACGGGCGCGCCGCGTGGGAGCTTTGCCTACGATGCGAGCGGGGTGGGCCTGAACCTGCAGGACCACCGCGGGCTCTGGCGCGCCGGCTTCCTCGTGGATCCAACGGGTCGCCCCGCGATGTTCCTCTTCGACACGGTCGCGCAACCCGTCGTGACACTGAACCTCCAGCGGAGCGGCGCCCCGTCGCTCCGCATGCGCACACCAGATGACGCGACAATCTTGCAGGTACGGCTGGGCGACGGCGCATCACGAGGCGTGTTCGTGGCGAGCGGCGCGGATACGGCGGCGCTGACACTGAAGTAGGCGGGGCAGCGACTGAACGGCTGTCATCCCGGCGCAAGCCGGGATCCATTTGGATCCAAGGGCAATGGACCCCGGCTTTCGCCGGGGTGACGATCAGGTTCGTGGGTGCTGATCACAGCCCGCGCATTCCTTCAGCGTCTCGCCGAAATAGTGCAGCAGTTCACCACGACGGCATCGGGAAGTCGTCGCGTAGCGTTCCATCGCCGCGATGCGCGCCTCGGCACGCTTGCGGCGAGTGCGTATCCGCCTCCAGTCCACCGGCCCGTCTTCCGGGGCGAGCTCTCTCCGCAGCCGCTCGACCGACTCCCTGACATTTGCGGGCAGTCTGGCCAGGGCCGCAGGGTCCTTCCATGCCGCCTCGACCGTGCGTTCCGCCGGGAAGGTGACGTCCAGCTGACGCCGATGCAGCTCGGCGTCTCCCGTCCCGAAGAGGAGCACGCAGCGCGACGCGGCGCCGTCCCTCCCTGCCCTTCCCGCCTCCTGGTAATACGACTCCGGCGTCGGTGGCGTCATCCAGTGCACGACCACCCGGACATCCGGCTTGTCGATCCCCATGCCGAAGGCGCTCGTCGCCGTCACCACGTCGAGTCCGCCCGACAGGAAGCGATGCAAGACCTCTTCCCGGCGTTCGCGGTCGAGCCCGGCGTGGTACGCCGCGCACCGGAAGCCAGCATAGTGGATGGACCGCGCCAGCCCCTCCGTGATCCGGCGCGTCGGACCGTACACGATCGCCGTGCCGCGCCTCGGGGCGAGTTGCGACAGGAGCACGCGAAAACGCTCCCGGTCGCTCCGCACCCGCTCGACCCCAAACCAGAGATTGGCCCGGTCGAAGGAATCGAGATGGAGGTCCCAGCGGCCGCCGGCCCCGAGCCGGAGCGAGGCGGCGATGTCCTGCCGTACTTCCGGCGTCGCGCTGCCGGTGAGGGCCACCACGGGGGGACGACCGAGCCGGATGCGTGCCTGCAGGAGCAGCCGGTAGCTCGGCCGAAAGTCGTGACCCCATTCACTGATGCAGTGTGCCTCGTCCACCGCCAGCAGCCCCACCCGCACGCCGAGCGCGGTCAGCCGCCCCGCCAGCCGCTCGAGCCGTTCCGGGGAGACATAGAGCAGCCTGAGCTCACCCGCCTTGACCGCATCGAGGACGGCGCGCTGGGCCGCCGGGGCCTGGGCGCTGTTGAGTGCAGCGGCCGCCATCCCTCGCCTCCTCGCCGACTCCACCTGGTCCTGCATGAGCGAGAGGAGCGGCGAGACCACCACCGTGAGGCCGTCGAGCACCATCGCCGGCACCTGGAAGCAGACCGACTTCCCGCCGCCGGTCGGGAGGACGGCGAGCGTGTCGCGCCCCGCCAGGACGGACTGGACCACCCGCCGCTGAGCGGGGCGGAAACCGTGAAAGCCGAAATGGCGCAGGAGGGCGGAACGGGCGAGGGCGAGGCGCGCGGGGATGGGATTCGTCACCGCGGGACGATGCAGGTTCAGGAGGCCGGGGGCGTCACCCAACGCCTGCCGGGACGTGCCTGCAAACGCGTGTCAGCTGTCGAGGTCGGATCGGTCGTCGTCTGGCCGGCCCTTGGACTGCAGCTTCTGCACGACCCGCACCGCGAGGGAGGACCCGAGCAGGCCGATTGCGATCCAGACGAGGGTGCGGTCGTCCCGCGCGATGGCAAGCGCCGCCGCGAGGAAGCCCATCAGGGCGGTGAAGAGCCGGAGAGGGTTCACTTGTCGAGGAACGCCGCGATGGCGCGCTTGAAGTCCGGGGTGCTCCGCGCGAGGGCGTTGACCTGCGCGCCGAGGGCGATCCCCTCCTCGAAGCTCATCCCGTCGAGCTGATAGAACTGCCGCTTGGTGAGCGCGAGGGCCGACCCGCTGGCTGACGCGAGCGCCCCGAGGATGCGCGCCGATTCCGCCTCGAACCCGGCGTCGTCGATGACCCGGGACACGAGCCCGGCGGCGTGCGCTTCCGCGGCGGTCAGGACCCGCCCGGTGGCGGCGAGATCGAACGCCACCTTCTCACCGGTCAGGCGGCGGAGGAGGGTCATCACCATGGCGGGCACGAAGCCGCGCTGAATTTCCGGGTAGCCGAACCTGGCGGTGGCGGCGGCCAGAACCAGGTCGCAGGCGGTGGCCAGCCCGGCCCCACCCGCGAGCGCGCGCCCGTGGACGACCGCGACGACCGGCTTCGGCAGGTGCCGGATCTTGATGAAGAGTCCGCCCAGGTGGAGGGCGGTCCGCTCATTCTCCTCGGCGGTCTGTCCCGCACTGGCCAGCAGTTCGGCCAGGTCGGCCCCGGCACAGAAGTCCTTCCCGGCCCCCCGGAGGGCCACGACGCGCACGTCGCCGTCGAGGTCGGCCCGCTCCAGCTCGGCGTGCAGCGCATCGAGCGTCGGGGTGTCGAGGGCGTTCCGCTTGTCCGGGCGGTTCAGGGTCAGGGTCAGGACGCCGGCATCGAGCGCCACGAGCAGGGAGTCGGTCACTTGGCCCGCTTCCTGGCCTGCCGCGCCACGGCGAGCGGGACCGGGATTTCCATCCGCAGGAGCGCCGTCGAATAGACCTTGCCCTGCGCATCGGTCTTGAGGGAAATCGTACCCCCACCATCGAGGGCGTCGTGAAGGAGGAAGTTCAGGGCGTGGAGATTCGGCAGCTCGAATCTTTCCACACGGCTGGCCATCCCCCTAAAGTGCTTTCTTACACGAGCCACTGTAACCTGTTTGACCAGAACTGGATACCATTCAGGTTCAAGTGCAATCAAACCCACATTCGCCGTGTTCCCCTTGTCCCCCGAGCGGGCATGGGCCAGATACCTGAGCTGCATCGAAACGGTCTTGGCGGTGGCCATCATGCCTCCAGGATCTCGACCCGGACGCCCGGTTCGACGGCGGTGCGGTCGATGAGCGCCGGCCAGTAGGCCACGATATCCTCGACCTGCGGGCGGCCTCCGGCGAAGCCGGTGACGCTGGGCGGGCCGGTCAGGACGAGGGGTGCGATTTCCCTGGTGAACCGCTCGACGGCCGCCTTGTCGGTTGATCGGACGCCGATCCGGAGCTGCACTTCGGGCAGGTCCGGGCTGGGCTCGCCCGCCAGCCTGCCGTGGGTGGCATCCACCCCGACGTATTCGGTCAGGACCTGCTCGAACTGCAGCCCGAGGTTCTTGAGCCGCTGCCGGAGGATGGCATCGGCGGCCCTCGCCTTGTCGTAGGCATCGGGCCAGCCGTACACGAGCGTGCCGACCGCCTTGTAGCCATAGAAGTAGGCGATGGAGACCTTGAGCTTGTCGGTCTTCGGCCCGCCCCGGATGCCGCTCACCCTCACCCGGTTCTTCCCGGCCTGCTTGAGCTGGATGGTGGTGAAGTCCGCCACGCCGTCCGGAGTGATGTACTCGTGGGGGTCGCCCATCTCGTACACCAGCTGCTCGGAGACCGACGGAATCGAGACCACCCCGCCCGTGCCGGGATGCTTGGTGATGACGAAGGTGCCGTCGGCGGACGCCTCGACGATCGGGAAGCCCGGGTTGGCGAGCCCCTTCACCGTGCGCCAGTCCTTCAGGAGGTTGCCACCGGAGCTCTGCGCGCCGCACTCGATGATGTGGCCGGCCACGGTGCCCGCCGCCACCTTGTCCCAGTCGTCGAAGGCCCAGCCGAACTCGTGGAACATCGGGGCCAGGGTGAGGCCGGTGTCGGTCACCCGGCCGGTGATGACCACCTGCGCGCCGCGTGCCAGCGCCTCGACCATCGGCTGCATGCCGAGGTAGGCGTTGGCGGAGAGGACCCGGTCTCGGATGTCGGCGAGTGGGCGTCCGGTGTCCATGTCCCGCATCTCGTGACCGGCGGCAATGAGCGCGTCCAGGTCAGGAAGGAGGTCGTCCCCCGTGACCAGACCGATCTTGAGCTTCCCGCCGAGCCCGAGCTTGCGGGCCGACTCGAGTACCGCCTCCGCACACCCGCGTGGATTGACGCCGCCTGCGTTGGAGGTGACCCGAATGCCTTTCTCCACGATGTCCGGAAGGATCCGCTCCATCAGCGGCACGAAGTCGCGGGCGTAGCCGGCGTGCGGATTCCGCGAACGCTGCTTTTGCATGATGGACATCGTCACTTCGGCCAGGTAGTCCATCATCAGGTAGTCGATCGGGCCGTCGCGCACCTGGCGGACGGGCGCCTCGAGCCAGTCGCCCCAGAAGCCCTGTCCGCCCGCGATCCGTACGACCTTGCCTGTCATCGCATCACCGGTCCGATCGGGACCGGCAGCCCGCCGGTCCGCGTCCACAGTGTGTCGCCTTCCATCACCACTCCCTGCCCCAGCGGGAAGAAGCCGTCGGGCAGCGGCCAGGGTGAGTCGGCCATCAGGAACCGGACGGCCGCCCGGGCGCCCGGTTCGAGGAAGACCGTTCGGTGCTCCTCGTCGCTGGCCACATCGAGGGGAGCGGCCTCCGACGCGAAGAGCCGGATCCGCACCTTCAGCGTCCAGAGCCCGGTGTCGGCGCTGTCGGCCAGCGCCGGCGTGAGCCGCAAGGTGAGGGTCTTCCCGGCGAGCCCGGGTGGCACCTCGAAGCGGAGCCGGACGTCGGCGAAGTTCAACGGCTCTTCGGCGACGATCCGTCCCTCCTCGTCATAGAGGGTGAAGGCGAAGTCGGTGAAGCGTGACCAGTCCTGCCGCGGCATCTCGGCGTCGAGGACGACGTCGCGGGCCCATGCGGGCACCGAGAAGGCGAGGGACTCCTCCCGGCTTCCCTGGCCGGGGATGACCGCGCCGCGCTCGCCGCCGATGAGGGCGGCGCCGACCTGCAGCGCCGTCGCGGCGGTCGAGAGATTCTGCAGTGTGAGGTCCACCCCCTTCGGGTTCCGGCCCAGGTCCATGCCCACCGGACTGCTGTGTACGGAGACCCGTACCGTGCCCTGCGAGACCGGCGAGCCCAGTGCGTCGACCTCCCAGAGCCCGGGCCGGGCGTCCTCCCCGTCGATGATGAAGTCGGCGGGGGCACCGGGGCCGGCGGCCAGGACATCGTCGTCGAGCGACGGGCGGCCCCCCGGGGCGAAGAGGGCCCCGAGGAGGGTGGGGCTGTCGGGGCCGGTCGTGAGCTGCACGCGGAAGGGGCGATTGTAGTCGACGGGGAAGAAGACCCGCTCGGTGGAACCGGCCTCCAGCGAGACGAGGCCGAGGGTGGTATCGGCCGGCACCGGAACGATGACGGTGTTCACCAGGCGGAAGAGCGGCCCTGTCATGGTGTCGGGCCCCCAGCCGGTGACCACCCCGACGTGGGCGCCTGGTGCGCGCATCTGGTCGCTGCGATACCGAAGTCGGACCAGCCGCCCCTGCCCTCCCGGTCCGGGGTGAGCCTTGAAACCCTCCCCGAGGGTGTCGGGCGTCTCCAGCCAGGGGCGGTCGCTCCTCAGGGTCACCTGGTCGAGCGCTCCTGCCGTGGCGGAGCCGACGAAGAAGGTCGGCATCGAGTCGCGGCGCACGCCCGGCGAGAAGAGGGCCGCCGGGGTGCCGTCCAGAACGTACGCCGAGACGACCGGAACGGCGCGTCCCTCCCGCAGCCAGGTCCACGCCGAACCGACGTTCGGGGTCCCGGTGCCCTGGTCGAGGTAGGTCGCGTTCACCAGCGGGCGGGCGGTGACCATCAGCGCCTGCTTGAGCTGCCGCGCGGTGACCGTCAGCCCCTCCGCGACCGCCGCCGAGCGGAGGAGAGCGAGGAGCCCGGCGGCGTAGGGAGACGCCATGCTGGTGCCACCCTTCCGCTCGTCGCCGGTGTTCCACCGCGGCACCGTCGAGAAGGCGACGCCCGGCGTGAGGATGTCCGGCTTGGCGAGTTCGCCGCCGCGGGACGAAAAGTAGGCCACCGGGTCGGGGCCGCCGTCGTCCGGTGCGCCGGCCAGGAAGGCGAGCGGAAAGGTAGCGCCCACGGTGAGCACCCGTTCCGCCGAGGCGGGGAAGCCGACGGTCGAGAGGCCGGGCCCCTCGTTGCCGGCGCTGACGGCCATGGCCACGTCGGGATTGGCGGCGAGCACCGAGTCCACGATCCGGTCCATCCGCGCCGTGCCCTCGAGCTCGTTCCCGACGCCGAAGCTCATGTTGAGCACGAGCGGGAGGTTGCGGGACCGGGCAAACCGGATCGCGTAGTCCATGGCCGAGAGCATGCTGCCCGTCACGGTGACACCACCGTGGGCGTTGTTGGCGATCTTGAGCCCGAGCAACTGGGCGCCGGGCGCCACGCCGTCGAACCCGCCGACGCCGTACATGTCGTTCCCCGCCGCGATGCCCGCCACGTGCGTCCCGTGGCCGCTCGTGTCGAAGAAGAGA
Source organism: Gemmatimonadales bacterium (assembly GCA_035328285.1). GTDB lineage: Bacteria > Gemmatimonadota > Gemmatimonadetes > Gemmatimonadales > GWC2-71-9 > SPDF01. The sequence goes on along the minus strand of DAOLIZ010000005.1, from coordinate 18,066 downwards.
TCGAGCGTGGGGGTGCCCGCGGTCACGGCGATGTTGACCGCCACGGACAGCGGCGAGGGCTTGCCGGGCGGGGCCCAGCCGAAGGTGTCGCGCCCGTGCAGATAATCGTGCACCGGCCGTTCACCCGCGAACGTCCCGTTCCCATCCGTGTCCACCATCACGATCCAGCCATCACTGGCCTGGGTCACCAGGACGGCCAGCGAATCGGCATTGTCGCCGTCGGCGTTGAGGTCCGAGGCGGGAAGGTCGCCCAGCGGTCGCTCGTACAGGATGCCGCCGTACCAGGGGCCGGCAGCGCTCAGGGCGCGGACCCGGCTCATCCCGCCGACCATGATCCCGCCAATGCGCACCGAGTCGCCCGATGGCGAGAGCGGCGACAACGATACCGCGCCCTCGCCGGAGAAGTCCCGGAGGTCGAGCAGTTTCGGGCTGCCGTTCGGGGTCCGCTGGAGTCCGGGCACACCGGCGTCGATCCCGCTGTCGAGGATGCCGATCAGCACGCCGCGTCCGTCCCACTCCGGATGGAGCGCGAGGAAGTCTGGCACGCCGGTCGCGGCGAGCGGCATCCACCCCTTGGCGTACGCCGCATCGGCCGGGGCGAGCGGCACCGTCGGGGCCGGCGCGCTGGATTCCGGCACGGCGACCACCGGGGCCTCGGCGCGTCCCGGATCGATGTTGGGCTTGGGCTGCTGGACCGCGGGCGCGCAGGCGAGCGCGAGGACGCCGAGGAAGACGACCGGACGTATATGCATCAGCGTTGAGACACCGAATCAAGCGGGGGAAGGACGAAAGGACCGAGGTGCGGCCCACCGTAGTTGGCGACAGTCCGGAGGAGGAAGGCGAGCTGGTCGCGCGTCTCCTCCGGGGTGACGATGGCATCGACGTAGCCGCGGGCGGCGGCGAACTTGGCGTCGAGCTGGTGCTCATAGTCCTCGCGCATCGAATCCATCGAGGCCTGCACCGCGGCGGACGGCTCGCCGCCCGCCTGCCTGGCTTTCTCGATGTCGGGGCCGTGGACGGCGGTGACCGCCGACTCCCCCTCCATGACCGCCATCCGGCCGGTGGGCCAGGAGAGGATGAAATCGGGATCGAAGCCCTGGCCCGCCATCGCGTAGTAGCCGGCGCCGGAGGCGTGGTTGACGGTCAGCACGATCTTCGGGACTACGGCGGTGGCCATCGCCTCGACGAACCGCGCGCCAGCCCGGATGATGCCGGAGTGTTCCGCCTCGGGCCCGACCATGAAGCCGCTCACGTCCTGGATGAAGAGGAGCGGCAGTCGCTCCCGGCTGGCCGTCTCGATGAAGTAGGCCACCTTCTCCGCGCTTTCGGTGTACACGATGCCGCCGAACTTGGGCCGCGTGCCCGCCGCACCCTTCACGAGGCCGCGCCGGTTGACGATGACCGCCACCGGCCACCCTTCGAGGTGCGCGTGCCCGCAGATCATCTCCCTGGCGATGTCGGGCTGGAACTCGTCCAGCGCCCCGTCGTCGAGGAGGCAGTCGAGGAGGTGCTGCATGTCGTACGACATGCGGTGGTCCTGCGGCAGGACGTCGTACAGTTCGGCCGGGTCGCGCTTGGGCGGGTGCGTCTCGCGGACGCGGTGCCGCACACCGTCGAGCCGGGGGAGCCGGCCGACGTATTCGCGAATCCGCTTGAGGCACTCCACATCGGTCGCGGCGCGATAGTGGGCGACGGCGCTCACCTCGGTGTGCGTGCGCGCCCCGCCCAGCGACTCGCCGTCCACCGTCTGCCCTGTGGCACCCTTGACGAGGTTGGGACCGCCGAGCCCCATGAAACTGGTGCCGTCCACCATGAAGATCACGTCGGACAGCGCCGGGAGATACGCGCCCCCCGCCACGCAGCTGCCCATGACCGCGCTCACCTGCGGCACGTGCAGGTACCGCCGCATGATCGAGTTGTAATAGAAGATGCGGGCCGCGCCGTACTGGCCCGGGAAGACGCCGCCCTGGTACGGCAGATTCACCCCGGCGCTGTCCACGAGGTAGATGATCGGGATCCGCTGCCGCATCGCCACTTCCTGCGCGCGCAGGATCTTCTTGATCGTCTCCGGCCACCACGATCCCGCCTTGACGGTCGCGTCGTTGGAGACGATCACGACTTCCCGTCCCTCGACGACGCCGACGCCGGTGATGACGCCCGCGCCCGGCGCCTGGCCGTCGTACTGGTCATAGGCAATCAGCAGCCCGATCTCGACCCAGGGGGTGCCGGGGTCGCGGAGTTGCTCGACGCGCTCGCGGGGGGAGAGCTGGCCCTTGGCGTGCATCTTGGCGACGCGCTTGGCGCCGCCACCCTGTTCCAGGCGGCGGGCCAGCTCGAGGTATTCGTCGGTCAGGGTGCGGAGCCGGCCGGCGTGCGATTCGGAGCGGGAGGGCGTCACGTCAGTCCTTCAGGTGGTCGGCGGCCCACGCCTGGATGTACTCCACCAGGTCCGAGGTGGGGGTCCCGGGGCCGAAGAGCCGGCCGGTGCCCAGCTTCTCGAGCGCTTCGACATCCTCGGTCGGCAGGATGCCCCCGCCGGTGAGGAGGACGTCCTGCCGGCCCTGGGCATCGAGCAGCTGACGCACGCGGGGAAAGAGCGTCATGTGGGCGCCGGAGAGGATCGACAACCCCACCACGTCGACGTCCTCCTGCACCGCCGCGGCGGCGATCATCTCCGGCGTCTGGTGCAGCCCGGTGTAGATGACCTCCATCCCCGCGTCGCGGAGGGCGGCGGCGACGACCTTGGCCCCCCGGTCGTGTCCGTCGAGGCCCGGCTTGGCCACGAGCACCCGGATCGGCCGGGAGAGCGACTTCGTGCGTGTCATGCGCGCGAACTCCTGTCTGGAATGGTGCGGGGCTACCGGAAGCGCAGCAGCGCGGCCAACCCGTGAATCGCCTGCTTCGCCGCCGGCTCGAACACCACGTTGACGGTCACCCGCTGCCGCAGCGCCTCTTCGATCGCGTCGTCGATCACGTCGATGACAGCGACGACGTCCTTCTCGCCGCGGAGGTCCGCCTCCATCAGCGCGAGCCGGCCCGACGAAATGCCGCGGAATCCCGGCTCGGCGACGTCCGGGTCAACCAGGAGGGTGCGCACCTGGCCGCGGGCCAGCGCCCTCAGTGTCTCGTGGACACCGTCGACGGCCCAGCCGGTGCCGAGCCCCTCCTCGAGGTCGTGCATCAGCAGCAGTTCCGAGGCGCGCTCCCAGTCGGCGCGCACCGCCAGCGTCGCCTCGAGCACCTCCGCCGCGGTCACCTTCTTGGCGTTGAGGCGGACCGACCCCATCACGCGGTCGAGCAGGTAGGGGTGGAGGTACGGCTGCAGGACACCGGCGTCCGTGCCGTTGCCGGCGAGCACGATGCCGCGCACCGGGTCCTTCTTGTCGAGCGCCTGCAGATGCAGCGCCGCGGCCTCGAGGTGCCGCTGCCGCTCGGTGCGCAGGCGATTGTTGTAGCTGTGCTCACCCCAGCCGGGCCCGTCCTGGTCGCCGTGGAACCGGCCTCCCCGGGTGGCGTCGGCCGTGATGCCGGGCACCTCCGTGGCGCCGAACGCCGTCACCTGGAAGAACCGGGCGGCGGTGCGGTCCAGCACCGCTGTCAGGATGCGGCCGAACTCGTCCTCGGCGGAGGCAAGCTCCCGCACCAGCGGGGTGCGGTCGACGGCGAGCCGGGACCGGTGCACGAACGGCAGCGGCACGACCTCCCAGAGCTTCTGGGGGCCGCAGGCGAAGATGGCCAGGCCCTGCGAGGCAGGGAGATTTCCCGGCTGCTTGAGGAAGGCGAGCAGGCGCGCCAGGTCGTCCCGGATGGCCTCCGTCGTCGCACGCTCGAGACCGAGCTCCGGCAGCACGGCCTCGAGATCCCGCACCCGATTCTTCACCTTGATCAGGTACTTGCCCCGGGCCCGATCACGGGGCTCGACCTTCAGGTAGCAGCTGACGACCCGGTGCTTCCCGGGGCGGAAATTGTTGAGGCGATCGAGCTGCGCCGCGATGCTCCCCGCGGCGGGCTTGGTGGTGGCGCGTGCCATGACTTCCTCCTGGCCGACGGCCGAGGGGTCAGAAGAACACCGGTTCCCGGTAGGTTCCAAAAACCCCTTCGAGCACGTGGCGGATTTCAAAGAGTGTGCAGTAGGCCCGCGCGCAGTCGAGCATCGCAGGCATCACGTTTCGGTCCTCGGCGGCCGCCTGGCGGAGCGCCTCCAGGCGCCGCTCCACCAGCGCCTGGTCTCGGGTGGCACGCAGCCGGGCGAGCCGCTCGCGCTGCGACGCCTCGGCCTCGTTGCCGATCTTCAGGATTTCCACCGCCGTCTCGTCGTCCTCCACGAATTCGTTCACGCCGACGATGGTGCGCCGGTGCTGTTCCACCTCGTGCTGGAAGCGCGCGGCAGAGCGCGCAATCTGCCGCTGCGACCATCCCGCCTCGATCGCCTTGACCACGCCACCCTGCGCGTCGATTTCCGCGAAGATGGCCTCCGCCTCGCTTTCCAGCCGATCGGTCAGCGCCTCGACGTAGTAGCTGCCGCCCAGCGGGTCGGTCACGTTCGGCACGCCGGTCTCGTAGGCGAGGATCTGCTGGGTCCGGAGCGCGATGCGCACCGAGTCCTCGGTCGGGAGCGCCAGGGTCTCGTCGAAGGCGTTGGTGTGGAGCGACTGGGTGCCACCGAGCGTGGCGGCCATCGCCTGGTAGGCCACGCGGACGATGTTGATCAGCGGCTGCTGCGCGGCGAGCGTGACGCCGGCCGTCTGGCTGTGGAACCGCATGATCCAGCTGCGGGGGTCGCGCGCGTGGTACCGCTCCCGCATGTGGCGCGCCCAGATCCGGCGGGCGGCCCGCATCTTGGCGATCTCCTCGAAGAAATCGTTGTGCACGTCCCAGAAGAACGAGAGCCGGGGCGCGAAGCTGTCGACGTCGAGCCCCCGCGCGACGCCGTGCTCCACGTAGCAGAAGCCGTTGGCCAGCGTGAACGCCAGCTCCTGCACCGCCGTGGCCCCCGCCTCCCGGATGTGATAGCCCGAGATGGAAATGGTGTTCCACTTCGGCGTGTGCTCCGCCGCCCACTCGAACATGTCCACGATGACCTTCAGCGCCGGTTCCGCCGGGAAGATCCAGGCGTGCTGCGCCATGTACTCCTTGAGGATGTCGTTCTGGATCGTGCCCTGGAGCTGCTCGATGGACACCCCCTGCTTCTCGGCGGCGGCCACGTAGAAGCAGAAGATGATGGCGGCGGGGCCGTTGATGGTCATCGACGTGGAGACCTGGTCGAGCGGAATCCCGTCGAAGAGGGTTTCCATGTCGGCCAGCGAGGAAATGGCGACGCCGCACTTGCCGACTTCGCCCTCGGAGCGGGGATGGTCGCCGTCGTAGCCCATCAGCGTGGGGAAGTCGAAGGCCACCGAGAGGCCGGTCTGGCCGCGCGAGAGGAGGAACTTGTAGCGCTCGTTGGTGTCCTCGGCGGTGCCGAACCCGGCGAACTGGCGCATCGTCCAGAGCTTGCCCCGGTACCCGCTGGGGTGCACCCCGCGGGTGTAGGGGTACTGGCCCGGCAGGATGCCCTGGCCCAGGAGCCCCGGCGAGAGGTCGAGCGGGGTGTAGACCGGCTCGACGGCACGGCCGGACACCGACGTGAAGTCGGAGTCGTCCCGGAGGGGAAGCTTGCCGAACCGCTCCCGCCAGGCGGCGACCTCGGACCGCAGTGCGGCGAGTTCCCGCGCCTGGGCCGCGAGCTGGTCCCGATCGCCGTTGGTGTCCGCTGCGCTCATGGCCGTGCCCCCTGCTTGAGTGCGTCCAGAATGGTTGCCGCCAGTTCGTACGGGCTCACCTGCCCCGACTCGAGGTCGTCCAGCCGGGCGCGAATGGCCTCCTCGGCGGCGGTCTCGTCCCAGACCCAGCGCACCAGGGCGCGGTCCACGACCTCGCGGGTGCGCTCCTCCAACCGGCGCCGCCGCCGTTCCCGCATCGTGCCGGAGGCCTCCAGCCAGGCGCGGTGGGCGTCCAGCGCCGCCACGACCTCCCCGACGCCCTCCCCCTTCGCGGCGATCGTCGCCAGGACCGGGTGCGTCCACGCCTCGCTCGACCCTTCGGCAGCCGCCTCGGCCTGCGCCTTGGCGCGGGCCTTGAACCCGTGGTGCGCCGGGACGTGGCGGAAGGCGTTCCCGCGCCGGATACCGAGCGTGATCTCGATTTCCTGCCGCAGCTTGTCGGCACCGGGCCGGTCGGCCTTGTTCACCACGAAGATGTCGGCCACTTCCATGACGCCGGACTTCAGCGTCTGGATGCCGTCGCCCGACTCGGGCACCAGGACGAGCAGGCTGGTGTCCGCCATCCGCGACACGGCCAGCTCCGATTGCCCCACCCCGACCGTCTCCACCAGGATCCGGTCGAACCCCGCGGCGTCGAGGACGTCGCACACCTCACGGGTGGAGGTGGCCAGGCCGCCCAGCGAGCCCCGCGTGGCCATCGACCGGATGAAGACGCCCGGGTCGAGGGCGATGCTCTCCATCCGGATCCGGTCGCCGAGGAGCGCGCCGCCGGAAAAGGGACTGGTCGGGTCCACCGCCACGACGGCGACGGAGTGTCCCTGTGCCCGAAACGCACCCACCAGGCGCTCCGTGAGCGTGGACTTCCCCGCCCCGGGCGGGCCGGTGATCCCGATCCGGTGCGCGCGACCGAGCTGGGGGTGCAGCGCGCTGAGGAGCGGTTCGAACCCGTCGCGCCCGTTCTCGACCACCGAAATGGCCCGGGCCAGCGCCGCGGGTTGGCGCGCTCGCAGGCCGGCAAGCAGGGCGTCACGATCCATGATGGAAAGTCACCCCGAAGAGGAACCGGGGCAAGCTAGAGCAGGAAGTGCGTGGCCATCCCCAACAGGAGGAAAAAGCCGCACATGTCCGTGAAGGTGGTCACGAAGACCGAGCTGGCAATGGCGGGGTCGATCCGGAGCCGCTCGAGGAAGAGCGGCACGAACGCCCCGGCAAAGCCGGCGACGCCAAGGTTGGCCATCATGGCGAGCGCCACGACCCCGCCGAACTGCGGCCCCGCCGCCATCCAGCCGATCCCGCCGGCCACGAGGGCACTCGCCATGCCGTTGACCAGGCCGACCAGCACCTCCTTCCCGACGATCCCGATTTCGTGCCCCTGGGGAACCTGCCCCAGCGCGATCCGGCGGACCGACACCGCCAGCGCCTGGGTGCCGGCGTTGCCGCCCATCCCCGCGATGATCGGCATGAAGACGGCGAGCCACTTGAGTTCCTGGATGGCGTCCGAAAAGACGAGGACGACCGACGCGGCGGCGAAGGCCGTCAGCAGGTTCACGTAGAGCCAGGGCAGGCGGCTCCGGACCGCGTCAGTCCAGGGCGCACTCAGCTCTTCGTCGGCGGAGACGCCACCGAACTGCAGGAGGTCCTCGGTGGTCTCCGCCTCGACGACATCGATGACGTCGTCGAAGGTGACCCGGCCGAGGAGCACACCGTCCGCATCGACGACCGGCACGCTGGGCACGTTGTAGCGCGCCATCAGCCGCGCGACCTCTTCCTGGTCGCGCTCGGGCGTGACGGTGATGTCGGCCGCCTCCATGAACTCCCGGATGGCGCGATCGGCGGGGCTGGTGACGAGGTCCTTGAGCGGCAGCAGCCCGACGAGACGGTGGCTGCCATCCACCACGAACACCTGGTAGAACCCCTCCATCTCCTCCGCCTGCCGGCGGATCTCCTCGATCGCCTCCCCCGCCGTGGCCACGTCGAGCACGGTCACGACGTGCGACGTCATCAGGCCGCCGGCCGACTCCTCGTCATAGGCCAGGAGCCGGTCCACCTCGGTGCGATCTTCCACCTCGGAGAGGATCCGCTCCTGCTCCTCGGGATCGAGATCCTGCAGGAGGTCGGCGGCGTCGTCGTCCGCCATCTCGTCGACGATGTCGGCGGCCTGCTCCGGCTCGAGCGCGGCGAGGGTGTCCTCGGCGTGCTCGTCCTCCGGCATCTCGGTGAGCGCCTCGCCCGAGACCTCCGGCGGGAGGGCGCGGACCGCGGTCAGCCGCTCGTCGTCGTCGAGCGAGGAGAGGACATCGGCCAGGTCGACCGGCTCCATGTCGAGCGCGAGCTTGACGAATTCGTCCATCCGCCCGGCACGGAGCAGGTCGGGCAGGCTCTGCTTCTTCTTCTTCGCGGCCCGCGGGCTCATGATGGCTCCCTCGCGAGGGGGACCAGGGCAACCGGGCCCGGACGCACCAGGACCCGCTCCACCCGGGTGGCGGTTGCGGTCACCACGTCGATCTCCAGGCCGCCGATGAGGAAGCGCTCCCCGGCGGCCGGGATCCGCCCCGCGAGTTCCGCGAGGAGCCCGCCGATGGTGGACGCGCCCGCGGTGGGCAGGGCCAGTCGAAACTGCGCCGCGAGGTCCACGGTGGGCGTGGAGCCGTCGACGTCGGCCAGCGCGGCGGCGCCCGCAGGAGGTGCGCTGGCCGGCACCTGGTCGTGCTCGTCGTAGATCTCCCCGACCAGTTCCTCCAGCAGGTCCTCCAGCGACACCAGGCCGAGGGTGCCGCCGAACTCGTCGATGACAACCGCGAGATGGCGCCGCTCGCGCTGCATGTCGAGGAAGAGCTCACCCGCGGCGCGGCCCGGCGCGGCGATGGCGACGGGGCGCACCGGCAACGGATCGCCGGGCCGGAGCTTGAAGAGGTCGAAGGCGTGCAGCATGCCCACGATTTCGTCGAGGGTCCCGCGATAGACCGGGATCCGGCTGTAGCCACTCTGCGCGAACACCTGCACGATGTCGGCCAGGGTCGCATCCTCGGGGATGGCGATGAGGTCGGTCCGCGGCGTCATGATGTCGCGAACCGGCCGGCTGGCGAACGCCATCACGCCGCCGACGGTGCGCAGGTCTTCGTCGGCCCGGAGGCCGACCGCGGCACCTTCCCGCCAGAGGGTACGGAACTCGGTGGCCCGGGACGGCCGGCGCGCCGGCAGGAGCACGCCGAGCAGCCGGGCCCACGGTTCGAGCAGCGGCATGGCGATGCTGGTGACGCGCTCGGCGCGCGAGGCGCTGAGCCAGCGCGGCGCCAGGTATCCGCTGAAGAGCACGAAGGGCACCGCGACCAGCGCGATCAGGGGCGCGAGGAGCACGGCGCCCTGCCGGGCGAAGACGGCGGGGAAGGTGGCGCCCAGGAGGATGACGCCGAAGGCGGAGGTGGCGGCGGCGGCGGTCAGGATCGACTCGATGCGCGAGAGCCACGCGAGCGCCGACGAGCCGCCCCGCAGTTGGCGGGACACGGCGCGCGCCAGCTCGGCGCGGCTCACGTAGACGAGCGCCGCCCCCGCCATCGATCCGAGCAGGGTCAGCGCCATGCCGACGGCAAAGACGCCCCAGATCATGCCGCCTCCCCTGGTGCCGGGCCGCCGTCGGCCGGGACCCGCCGGGCGAGGACACGCCGGACACGGCGGCGGCTCACCTGCTCGACCCGGAGCTCGACCTCCCCGACCCGGACTTCGTCGCCGGCACGGGGCACCCGGCCCAATTGGGCCAGGACCAGGCCGCCGACGGTGCTGACATCCTCGTGACCGAGGTCCTGGTGAAAGAGCGCCTCGAGTTCGGTGAGTGCCACGCCGCCGAGAACCCGGAAGGTGTCGGCATCGACCGTCACGACCGGCTCGACCTCGTCGACGTCGTACTCGTCGTGGATCTCGCCGACCACCTGCTCGAGAATGTCCTCGAGGGTGATCAGGCCCGCGGTGCCGCCAAACTCATCCACCACCACCGCCAGGTGGCTGGGCCCGCGCTGGAAGTCCCGGAGCTGCCGGTCGAGCGTCTTGCCCTCGGGCACGAACGGGACGGGACGGATGAGCGTCGTCCACCGCACGGCGTCGTCCTCGGCGTCGTCGAGGTGCGCGAGCATGTCCTTGGCGTACACCACGCCGGCCACCGCGTCGGGCTGGCCCTCGAACACGGGGAGGCGCGCGTGCTCCGCCCGGCTGAGCGTGGAGACCACCTCTTCGCGGGAGTCCCCGACGTCGACGCTCACGATGTCAATCCGCGGCGTCATCACCTCGGCGACGGTCATGTCGGAGAGGGCAAAGACGCCGATGACCGCATCGCGCTGGGTCCGGGCACCGGGCCGCAGCGGCGCCAGGCGCTTCCGCATGCCGCGCTGGTCGACGAGGGTCACCATGTGGAAGAGAGGGCGGAAGATGGCGAGCGACCGCGCGGCGCCGGGGCGTACCAGCCGCGCGAGTTCCGGGGCGATGGCGGCGAGGAGGCGCGGGAGGAGGTCGCCCACCACCCAGACCACCGTCACGGCAAGCGCGAGGTAGAGCCCGCCCCGCAACGGGGGCCACGCCCACCAGACGACGGACGTCGCGGCCGCCGCGCCGGCAATGACCAGCAGCGCGAGATGCGCAATGTGGAGGCGCCGGGCGAGCGGCAGCGTCCCGTCGCCGTCGGCGCGGGGAAGGTCGCCCTCCGACTCTGCGGCCAGCGCGAGCCATGCCGCCCAGAGGGTAAAGCCGACGAGCGCCGCGGGCGAGAGCATGCCGAGGAAGAAGGCGCTCACAGGACCTTCCGCAGGTAGCGCTCTTGCCTGACCCACATCGCGGAGGCCTCCCGGCCGGCGCCGTCGTCGTGGTCCCAGCCGAGGATATGCAGCGTGCCGTGGATCACCAGGCGCAGGAGCTCCTCGCGCAGGGGCAGGTCGCGGCGCCGGGCCTCACGCTCCGCCTGCCAGCGGCAGATGTACAGATCGCCGAGGAGCCCGCCGCGCGGATCGGGGAGGGCAAAGCTGATCACGTCGGTCGGAAAGTCGTGGCCCTTGTGGCGGAGGTTCATCTGGCGCATCGCCTCGCGCCCGAGAAAGGTGACGGACACCGACGCGTGGCGGCGCTCGCCGGTCAGCACGGCGCGCACCGCCCTGCGCACGGCGGCCACCGGCACGGGAATGACCCGCCCGTGCACCGTCACGTCAGCGGCCGTCGCCACGCAGCCCCTTCCCCATCAGCCGACCTGGTCTTCCGCGTAGGCGCGGATGATGTCGCGCACCAGCCGGTGCCGGACGACGTCGGTGTCCTGCAGGTAGCAGAAGGAGATCCCGTCGATCCCGGGCAGGATGCGCTCCACCTGGATCAGGCCGGAGTCCTCGCGCTTCGGGAGGTCGACCTGGGTCTTGTCGCCGGTCACGACCACCCGGCTGTTCACGCCGAGGCGGGTGAGGAACATCTTCATCTGGGCGCCCGTGGCGTTCTGCGCCTCGTCGAGGATGATGAAGGCGTCCGAAAGCGTGCGCCCGCGCATGTAGGCGAGCGGGGCGATCTCGATGATGCGGGTCTCGAGCGCCTTCTGCACCTTTTCCGACGGCATCATGTCCTCGAGCGCGTCGTAGAGCGGGCGGAGGTAGGGATCGACCTTGGCCTGCAGGTCGCCCGGCAGGAAGCCGAGCGACTCGCCGGCCTCGACCGCGGGGCGGGCGAGGATGATCCGCTTGACGCGCTTACGCGCCAGCGCCTCGACGGCCTTGGCGACGGCGAGGTAGGTCTTCCCGGTGCCGGCGGGCCCGATGCCCACGACGATGTCGTGCGCGGTGATGGCGGCCAGGTAGTCCTTCTGGCCGCTGGTCTTGGCGACGATGGCCCGGCGCATCCCGGGCAGCACGATGCGCCCGTCGCCGTTGGTGGCCGGCAGCTCGGCGCCCGGCTCCGAGGCGATCCGGTAGACGTCCTCCGGCGCGATCGACTCGCCCATGCGCGCCAGGTCGATGAGGCCCTGGACGACGGGGGTGGCCCGCTCGACCTGTTCGAGGGTGCCGCCGAGCGTCAGGGTCTCACCGCGCAGCGTGGCGCGCACCCCGAGGGCCCGCTGGAGTTCGAGCAGGTTCACGTCGTTCACGCCGCCGAGGAGCAGCGGGTCGGCGCCCTCGGTGGAAATGCGATGGACGACGTCGTTGGCGTCAGCCTTCACCAGTGACCTCCAGGTGGAGCGCGGCAAGATCCTTCGCGTCCACGGTCGTGGGGGCGCCCTCGAAGAGGGCGCGGGCGGCGGTGGACTTCGGGAAGGCGATCACGTCGCGGAGCGACGTGGCGCCGGCGAGGAGCATCACGATGCGGTCGAAGCCGAGCGCAAACCCGCCGTGCGGCGGCGCACCGGCGGCGAGACCGTCGAGGAGAAAGCCGAAACGGCGGCGGATGTCGGCGGCCGGGATCTCCAGCAGCTCGAAGATGGTGGTCTGGAGCTCGGGCGTCGTGATGCGGATCGACCCGCTGCCGAGTTCGTTGCCATTGTACACCGCGTCATAGTGCAGGGCGCGGCACGACCAGGGCTCGCTGCGAAGCCGTGCCGCGTCGTCGGGATGCGGCGCCGTGAACGGATGGTGCGCCGGCGACCACTTGCCGGTGGCCGGGTCCTGCTCGAAGAGCGGGAAGTCCACCACCCAGCAGAAGGCGTGCGCCGTGGACGGGCTCACGCCGGGACGCCGCGTGAGCGCGATGCGCACCGCATGCAGCGCCGGCGAGGTCACCGCGTCCGGCCCCGCCACCGCGAGGAGGAGGTCGCCCGTCGCACCGCCGAGCTTCTCCAGGGTGGCGGACCCGATGGCCTTGACCCCCTGCCCTTCCCAGCCGGCGGCGGTCCGCTTGGCCCAGATGAGGCCACCGGCTCCCGCCTCCTTCGCCAGCGCGCCGAGTGCGTCGAGTTCCTTGCGGCTGGCGTCGGCCTGGCCCGCGGCCAGAATGCCACGCACGCGTCCGCCGGCGTCGATGGCCGTCCGGACGAAGGGGGCCGCGTCCGCGCCGACGAGCCCGGTCAGGTCCCGGATCTCGAAGCCGTACCGCAGGTCGGGCTTGTCGACGCCGTACTGCTCCATCGCGTCCCGGTAGGCGAGCCGCCGGAAGGGCCGCGCGATGGCATGCCCCGCCTCGGCCCAGAGGTCCACCAGCACCTGCTCGACGACCGCCTGCACATCCTCGGGGCCCACAAACGACGCCTCGAGATCGATCTGGGTGAATTCGGGCTGCCGGTCGGCGCGGAGGTCCTCGTCGCGGAAGCAGCGCGCCAGCTGGAAGTAGCGGTCGTAGCCGGCCACCATCAGCAGCTGCTTGTAGATCTGCGGCGACTGCGGGAGCGCGTAGAACTCGCCGCGATGCACGCTGCTGGGCACGAGGTAGTCGCGCGCGCCCTCCGGGGTGGGCTTGGTGAGGATCGGCGTCTCGATTTCGAGGAAGCCGAGCGCGGACATCGTCTGCCGGCTCCGCTGCAGCAGCCGGTGCCGGAGGATCAGGTTGCCCTGCAGTTCCGCGCGGCGCAGGTCCAGCACCCGGTGACGGAGGCGGAGTTCCTCGGACGGCAGCTCCTCGCCTTCCTTCCGCGCCACCGGAATGGCGGGGGTGACGGCGGGGCCCACGATCGTCAGCTGCCGCACCTGCACCTCGACCTCGCGCGAGGCCATCCCCGCGTCGCGGCCGATCTCGGGACGGATGCCGACGTCGCCTTCGACCAGCACGACGGTCTCGGGGCCGACGGACGCGGCCCGTGCAATGACATCCGGCGGACTCCAGCGCGGATCGAAGGAGAGCTGCACCAGGCCGGCACGGTCGCGCAAATCGAGAAAGACCAGGCCGCCGAGATCGCGGCGCCGGTGCACCCAGCCGCCGAGGCGAACGGTCTGGCCCGCGTCGTCGCGGGTCAGGGCTCCACAGAGGTGCGTGCGGTGTACGGTGGCCGTCATGCGGCGGTTTCCTTGCGGAGTCGGGAGGGCGGCGGAGCGCCGCGGCTCCGGGAAACGTAACCGCCGCCCGGGAGAGGGGCAAGTAATTCAAACAAAAGGGCTTAGGTGTCGCAGAATGCCTCGTCGCCCCCGGCGGGCGAGCCCTTCGTCGTGACCAGTGGAGTATCTTTCGCGCATGGCATCCACTCGAGTCGCGCCACCAGCCGATTCCATTCTCGACCTCACCCCCGACGCCGCACGCGCGCGGTTGACGTCGTGGGTCCAGGAGCGGGGGCTGCCCAGCTACCGCGCGGATCAGCTTCACCGCCGGCTCTGGGTCCACCCGGTCGCGGCCTGGAGCGACGCGACCGAATTGCCGGTGGCGCTCCGAGCCGAGCTGGACGAGACCTTTCCACTCCGGCGTCTCGCGGAGGAGCGTTCCGAGCTTTCCCAGGACGGGACGCGAAAGTTCCTCTGGCGGCTGGACGACGGCGAGGCGGTGGAGTCGGTCCTCATTCCGTCCGGCACGCGCCGTACCCTCTGTATCTCCTCGCAGGCCGGCTGCGCCCTGGGCTGCGTGTTCTGCGCGACGGGGCTGATGGGGTTCCGCCGGAACCTGAGCCCCTTCGAGATCGCCGGCCAGGTGCGCGAGGTCATGCTGCGCGACCCCGCCGACAAGCCGAGCAACATCGTCTACATGGGCATGGGAGAGCCGCTGCTCAACTGGCCCGGCGTGGACGTCTCCCTGAGCATCCTCAACAGCCCCGAAGGGCTCGGCATCGGGGCGCGGCACATCACGGTGAGCACCGTCGGCATCATCCCGGGCATGAAGAAGCTGGCGGCCCGGCCCGAGCAGTTCCGGCTGGCCATCTCGCTGCACGCGCCCACCGCGGAGCGGCGGCTGGCCATCATGCCGATCGAGAAGAAATACGACCTCGAGGCGGTCCTGCAGGCGGCGACGGCGTTCCGGAAGCGGATCACCTTCGAGTACGTGATGATCGCGGGGAAGAATGACAGCGACCAGGATGCGGACGCGCTGGCGGTTCTGGCCAACCGGCACGGGGCGCTGGTCAACCTCCTGCCGCTGCACCCGGGGGGAGCGCCCGGCCTGGAACCAACGCCATCGAACAAGATCAAAAACTTCGCGGGGCGGCTGCAGGCGCGGGGCGTCGAGGCAGTGGTGCGGCGGAGCCGAGGGCTGGACATCAAGGCGGCGTGCGGGCAGCTGGCAGGGCAGCGGGGCGGCGGGGCAGCTGGGCAATAGCTGCGCACGCGTCACCTCTCCGCATCGATACGGATGTTGTCGCAGACGGCCTCGGCATGACCGTTTCCTGAATGCAACAGCGCCGCCCGACTTTCTGTCTTAAGTCTTTAGACTTGAATGTCTTACGATATCGCACAGGGACTCCCTTCCAAGCCCGGAACTTGCCCCTCCACCCCATCCGTGAGCCGCACCGGATTTTCACGATAATCCCACGGTCTCAAGCACGACCCGACACCATTGTTCAGTGACTCTCACCGGAGCACCTGTCATGGCCCTGCAGGCCGCCCCCACGCCCGCTGATCTCGCTCGCGTCCTCACGCCCGAGGCGCGGGCCTTCATCGAGGACCTGACCCACCGGTTTCGGGAGCCGCTTCATGAGCTGCTCGCGGCGCGGGCGGCGCGCCAGGCGCGCCTCGATGCCGGCACCGAGACACTGGACTTTCTGAAGGAGACCGCCGGGGTCCGCGCGTCCGACTGGAAAGTGGCACCGATTCCACCCGATCTCCTCGACCGCCGAGTCGAGATCACGGGGCCGGTCGACCGGAAGATGATCATCAACGCGCTCAACTCCGGGGCGCAGGTGTTCATGGCGGACTTCGAAGACTCCCTGTCGCCTACCTGGGACAACGTGATCGCCGGCCAGGCCAATCTGATGGACGCGGTCCGGCGCCAGATCGACTACGTGGACCCGAACAGCGGGAAGTCGTACCGGCTCGACAAGAAGATCGCCGTGCTGCTGGTGCGGCCCCGCGGGCTGCACCTTGCCGAGCGTCATTTTGCCGTGGACGGATCCCCCGCCCCGGCCCCGCTCTTCGATTTCGGCCTCTACCTCTTCCACAACGCGAAGGAACTGCTCGCGCGGAAGACGGGGCCCTACTACTACCTCCCGAAACTGCAGGGGCATCTCGAGGCGCGATGGTGGAACGACGTGATGACCTATGCCGAGCAGGCGCTCCGCCTGCCTGTCGGCACCGCGCGGGCGACCATCCTGATCGAGACGCTGCCGGCGGCGTTCGAAATGGACGAGATCCTGTACGAGCTGCGCAACCATATCGTGGGGCTCAACTGCGGGCGCTGGGACTACATCTTCTCCATCATCAAGACGCTCAAGGCCGTCCCGGGCCGCGTCCTCCCCGACCGCGCCCAGGTGACGATGGCGGCGCACTGCATGCGCTCCTACACCACCCTCCTCATCAGGACCTGCCACCGCCGGGGCGCCTTCGCCATGGGCGGGATGGCGGCGCAGATCCCCATCAAGGGGGACGACGCGCGCAACGCCGCGGCTCTGGAGAAGGTGCGGGCCGACAAGCGACGCGAGGCGGGCGATGGCCACGACGGCACCTGGGTGGCGCATCCCGGGCTGGTCCCGATCGCGCTCGAGGTGTTCACCACCGTCCTCGGCACGAAGCGCAACCAGCTCGGCGTGCTCCGCGAGGACGTGCAGGTGACCGCCGCGGACCTGCTGGCGGTGCCGGAAGGCACGCGCACGGAGGCAGGGCTGCGGCACAATGTCCGTGTCGGCATCCATTACCTGGCGGCCTGGCTGTCGGGCAACGGCTGCGTGCCGCTCTACGACCTGATGGAGGACGCCGCCACGGCGGAAATCTGCCGTTCCCAGGTGTGGCAATGGCTGCACAACGAAGTCGACATCACCATGGCCGACGGGACCGCCGCCATCCTGACCGACGCCGCCTTCCGCCGGATCGTGACGGAGGAGTATGCCGGCATCCAGGACGAAGTCGGCGAGGCCCGCTTCGCCGCAGCGCGCTATCCCGAGGCCCGCGACCTCTTCACCGAACTGTCCACCGCCCAGGAGTTCGTCGAGTTCCTGACGCTCCCGGCGTATCCCATGCTCGACACCCCCTGACCGACTGAGAGCCCCCATGTCCTCGACCAAAGGCAACGGCAACCGCTGGGCCGGCATCACGCGTCCTTATACACCCGCCGACGTCGCCCGCCTGCGTGGTAGCGTGCGGATCGAACACACGCTGGCGCGCCTCGGCGCCGAGCGGCTCTGGCACCTCATGCACACGACGGAATACGTGCAGTCGCTGGGCGCCGTGACCGGCAACCAGGCGATGCAGCAGGTCCGGGCGGGGCTGCCGGCCGTCTACTGTTCCGGCTGGCAGGTGGCCGCCGACGGGAACGACGCCTGCTCGATGTATCCCGACCAGAGCCTCTACCCGGTGAACTCCGTCCCGATGATGGTGCGGCGGATCAACAACGCGCTGCAGCGGGCCGACCAGATCGAGTCCGCCGAGGGGAAACCGGGCAAGACGCACTGGTTTGCGCCGATCGTGGCGGACGCGGAGGCGGGGTTCGGCGGCGCGCTCAACGCCTTTGAGCTGATGAAGGCGATGATCGAGGCGGGGGCGGCCGGGGTGCACTTCGAGGACCAGCTCAGCTCCGAGAAGAAGTGCGGCCACCTCGGCGGCAAGGTCCTCGTGCCGACCGGCCAGTTCATCCGGACGCTGGTGGCGGCGCGGCTCGCGGCCGATGTGTCCGACGTGCCAACGATCCTCATCGCGCGCACCGACGCCGACTCCGCCACCCTGATCACCAGCGACGCCGACCCGCGGGACCATCCCTTCATCAAGGATGAGCCGCGCACCCCGGAGGGCTTCTTCCACATCCGCAATGGCATCGAGATGGCCATCGCCCGGGCCTGCGCGTATGCCCCGTACGCCGACATGCTGTGGTGCGAAACCTCCACACCCGACCTCGACGAGGCGCGGCAGTTCGCCGAGGGCGTGCACGCGAAGTTCCCCGGCAAGCTCCTCACCTACAATTGCAGCCCGTCGTTCAACTGGGAGAAGCACCTCGGCAAGGCGACCATCGCCAGGTTCCAGCGGGAGCTCGCCGGGATGGGCTACAAGTTCCAGTTCGTGACCCTGGCGGGGTTCCACTCGATCAATCACTCAATGTTCGAGCTGGCGCATGCGTACCGGGAGCGGGCGATGTCGGCGTACTCGGAGTTGCAGCAGGCGGAGTTCGCCTCCGAGGCGCATGGCTACACGGCCACCAAGCACCAGCGCGAGGTGGGCGCCGGCTATTTCGACGCCGTGGCGCAGGTGGTGTCGGCGGGCCAGAGCTCGACGCTGGCACTGGAGGGGAGCACGGA
>DAOLIZ010000004.1:0-51064 GCA_035328285.1 Gemmatimonadales bacterium | reverse complement strand
GCGGCGACTTGCCGGGAAAGGGCAGTTCGCCGGTCAGGAGGTAGTAGGCGATGGTAGCCAGGCTGTAGACGTCCGCCTGCTCGCCCACGAGCTCGCCGGAGAGCGCTTCCGGGGCGACATACTGCAGGGTGCCGACGAAGAAGCCGGCCCGGGTGAGCCGCTCTTCCTGGGGAAGTTCGGCATCGCGGGCGATCCCGAAATCCAGCAGCTTGGCGGTCTGCGTGGCGGGATCGTACATGATGTTGGCGGGCTTCAGGTCGCGATGGATGATCCCGGCGGTATGGGCGGCCGTGAGCGCCGCGCCGACCTGCTCGACGATCTGGGCCACCAGCGACGGGGCCAAGGGGCCGGAGCGGGCGGCAAAGAGCTCCAGGGCCTCTCCCTCTGCCCATTCCAGCGCCAGGAAGTAGGCGCCGTTTTCCTCCCCGTATTCCCAGGTGCGGACCACGTTCGGATGCACCACGCGCACGCCAAATTCGGCCTCGCGCAGGAAGCGCTTGACCGCGATCGGGTCCTGCCCGAGGCGGGGGCGGAGCACCTTGATGGCCGTCGGGCCGCGTTCCGGGTGCTCGGCCTTGTAGACCAGGGCCGTGCCACCTTCGCCGACATGCTTTACGAGGCGGTGGCCGGCGACCGTGCGGCCAATGAGTTCGTCTGGCGTCATGAGATGGAGGGAAGGTACTCGCCGCTGGCGGCACCGGCAAGCAGCAGACCGGCCCGCGCTTGACCATGCTTCGGCGCAGAGGATACCCTTCGCGTGCGCCGCACGCCCTGAATTCCCGCCCGTTTGTGAAGGGGGCCTCGTGCTCCGGTTCCGTGACAGCCTGCTCCTCCTCCTTCTGCCGTTGCTGGCGTGCAACTCCTGGCAACGTGTGGGCACCAGCGCCACCCCGTCGCCCGAGGAGTCGCTCACCAGCTTGTTCGACATGCCCGCCGTCTACCGCTCCATGGGGCGGCTGGCATCGGGCCCGCCCCTCCCCTTCGTCGGCTCGGTGGCCGTCGCGGCGGGTCCCGGGGACTCGGTGAAGGCCATCCTCGGGCTCTCGATCGAGAATCGCGCCCTTTCCTTCCGCAAGGATGGTTCGACTTTCCTGGCCGAGTACCGGGTCGAGATGTACCTCGAATCGCCCGACGCACCACCGATTCGATTCGCGCGGGACCAGGAGGTCCGCGTCACCGATTTTTCGGAGACGCTCCGCAACGACGAGAGCGTGCTCTTCCAGCAGCTCTTCCACTTGAAGAGCGGCGAGTACCGCATCACCGTCTCGGTGCGCGACCCCGCCTCCGGTCGTCAGACGCAGGCCGACGGCAACTTCACGGCCCCCGACTTCAGCGCCGCCTCCTTCACGGCGCCCATCCTCGCCTACCAGGTGACCGGGCGGCGGAGCCGGAACCAGGACCTCGCGCTCGTGCTGAGTCCTCGCGGCACGGTCAGCTACGGCGGCGACACGCTCCTCGCCCTGGTCGAGGGCTACAATTTCACCGGGCCGACCAGCGTCCCCTTCCGGATCATCGACAACACGGACAGCGTCATCACGCGCGACACCCTCCGGTTCACCGGTGCCCGCGAAGTCGAGTCGCAGGTGATCCGGATCGTTCCCGACAGCCAACCCCTCGGCGAGCTGCGCATCCAGGTCGGCGCGGACTCCGTCGTCCGGCAGACCAGCGCGCTGGTCTCCTTCTCCGGCGCCTGGGTCCTGACGAACTACACCGAGATGGTGGACCTGCTGCGGTACTTCGGCCACGAGGAGGAGGTCAAGCGCCTCAAGAAGGCTCCGCCCGAGGATCGGGCCCGGCTCTGGCAGGAGTTCTACCGGAACACGGATCCTGTCCCGGCCACCCCGGAGAACGAGGCGTTGGAGCAGTACTTTGGCCGCATGGCCATCGCCAACCAGCGGTTCACCGACGAAGAAGTGCCCGGCTGGCGGACCGACCGGGGGATGGTGTTCATCACCCTCGGCGACCCGGAGGAGATCTACAACGGCAGCTCGACGGCCCAGGGCCGGGTGATCCGGTGGACCTACACCCAGTTGCGACTCGAGGTCGTGTTTGAGGATACGGCCAACGTCAGCCGGTTCCGGCTGACGTCGGATTCGCGCGCCGCCTACGAGCGGGTGCTCGCGCGCGTGCGGCGGGGAGAGTCGTGACCGCATCCGGTGACCCGGGAGACGCGCCCCGGCTCTTCCTCATCGACGGTTTCGCCCTGATCTATCGCGCCTTCTTCGCGATGATCTCCCGCCCCCTGCGCACGGCCAAGGGCGAGAACACCTCGGCCGCCTGGGGCGTGGCCAACTTCCTGGCCCGCCTGCTCGACACGCACCACCCGTCCTACGTCGTCTGGGTCCACGACGCCGGGAACTCCTTCCGCAACGTGAAGTACCCCGAGTACAAGTCCACGCGCGAGAAGCTCGACGAGGAGCTGCAGGCCGACTTCGACACCGCGGTGGAGCGCGTGACCCAGCTGCTCGCCGCCTGGCATGTGCCGCTGGTGGCGGTCGACGGGTACGAGGCCGACGACGTCATCGGCACCCTGGCGGTGCAGGCCGCCGCGCGGGGCATCCAGGTGGTGATCGTTTCGGGCGACAAGGACTTCTACCAGCTGATCGGGCCGCGCGTGGCGCTCCTCAACCCGGGGCGCGGCGGCCCCGGGGCCGTCGAGGAGATCTACGTCGACGAAGCCAACGCCGCCGATCGCCTCGGCGTGCCGCCGTCGCAGGTCACCGACTACCTGGCCATCGTTGGCGACAGCTCGGACAACGTCCCGGGTGTCAAGGGGATCGGTGACAAGGGCGCCCGCAAACTCCTCGAGGAATACGGCGACCTCGACACGATCCTGGCCCACGCGGCCGACGTTCCGGGCAAGCGGGCGCGCGAGGCGCTCCTCGAGCACGCCGACCTCGCCCGCCTCTCGCGCGAACTGGTCACGATCCAGAAGGATGTGCCGACCACCTTCGACCCGGCCACCATGGCGCGGCAGGACCCCGACCGGGAGGCGCTCGCGCGGGTGCTCGCGGAGCTCGAGTTCTAT
This sequence comes from Gemmatimonadales bacterium, assembly GCA_035328285.1. Lineage (GTDB taxonomy): Bacteria > Gemmatimonadota > Gemmatimonadetes > Gemmatimonadales > GWC2-71-9 > SPDF01. Next base: position 48,036 of record DAOLIZ010000004.1, on the reverse strand, counting down.
GCGCTGGCGAGGAGGCTGGGCCTCGCCGAAGGCGAGACTGGGACGCGGGAAAGCGGGGAATCGGGCGGGGCGGACACCGCTGCACTGCCCCGCGTCCCCGCGGACGGCCTCGCCGTCGGTGTCGTCGATGATCCGGCTGCGTTGGCGGACCTGGCCCGGCGACTGCGAAGCGCCCCGCTCCTCGCGCTCGACACCGAGACCACCTCGCTTGAGCCGCACAACGCAGAACTCATCGGCCTGTCGCTGGCCGCCAGCGCGACGGAGGTCTGGTACCTCCCGTTCGGTCACCGCCCGCGCGCCGGGGCACTGGCGGCGCCGGAACCGGTGCGCAACCTCCCCCCGATCACCGACCCTGCCTGCGCCCCGATCGCGGACCTGCTGCGCGACGCCGCGGTGCCCAAGGCCGGCCAGAACATCAAGTATGACTGGCAGGTGCTGCGCCGCGCCGGCGTCGAGCTCGGCGGCGTGGCCTACGACTCGATGCTGGCCAGCTTCGTCCTCGATCCGGGCCGCCGTTCCCACGGCATCGACGCGCTGAGCCTCGAGCATCTCGGGCGGGGGATGCGGAGCTACACCGACCTCACCGGCAAGGGGGCGGCGCAGATCCCCTTCGCGGAGGTGCCGGTGCGGGAGGCGGCCGCGTACTGCGGCGCCGACAGCGCCACGGTGCTGGCCCTGCACGAGTGCTTTGCGCCGCAGCTGAAGGAGATGGCGCTCGAGCCGCTGCTCGAGACGCTCGAGATGCCGCTGGTCGAGGTGCTGGTGGACATGGAATGGGCGGGCATCGCGATCGACCTGGCCCTCTTCGCGCGGCTCTCCCGCGAAATGGCGGGGGAGCTTGCGCGGCTGGAGACCGAGATCCATGCGGCGGCGGGCACCACCTTCAACCTGAATTCCCCGAAGCAGCTCGGGCAGGTGCTCTTCGAGCAGCAGCAGTTGCCGGTGCTGAAGAAGACGCGAACCGGCCCCTCCACCGACGCCGACGTGCTCGAACAGCTGGCCGCGATGGGGCACGAGGTCCCCCGCCTGATTCTCGAGTACCGGGAACTCCAGAAGCTGCGCTCCACGTACGTCGAGGTCCTGCCCGCCCGGGTCAACCCCGCGACGGGGCGCATCCACACCAGCTTCAACCAGACCGGCGCGGCCACCGGCCGCCTCAGTTCCTCCGACCCGAATCTCCAGAACATCCCGGTGCGCACGCCGCGCGGCGAGGAGATCCGCGCCGGCTTCATCCCCGCACCCGGGTGCCTCTTCGTCGCGGCGGACTACTCCCAGATCGAGCTCCGGCTGATGGCACACCTCAGCGGCGATCCCGCCTTCACCGCCGCGTTCCGCCAGGGCGAGGACATCCATCGGCAGACGGCGGCCATCATCTTCGGCGTCCCCCTCGCCGAGGTCACCGCCGAGATGCGGGCCCGCGCCAAGACGATCAACTTCGGCACCATCTACGGACAGGGGCCGTTTGCGCTCTCGAAGCAGCTGGGGATTTCCCAGGAGGAGGCGAAGGAGTTCATTGCGCAGTATTTCGAGCGCTTCGCCGGCGTGCGCACCTTCCTGGACCGGCAGGTCGAGATCGCCCGCGAGCAGGGGTACGTGGAGACGCTCCTCGGCCGCCGGCGGTACATCACCGACATTCGCGACAAGAACTTCAACGTGCGGGCGTTCGCCGAGCGGACTGCGCAGAACACCCCGCTCCAGGGCTCGGCCGCCGACCTGATCAAGGTGGCCATGCGGCGAATCCACGACGCGCTCCGCGAAGGCGGCTATCGCACCCGCATGCTGCTGCAGGTACACGACGAACTCGTCTTCGAGGCGCCCGACGACGAGGTCGAGCGGGTGCGGCCGCTGGTCAAGGGACTGATGGAAGGGGCGGCGACGCTCTCGGTGCCGCTGGTGGTGGACGTGGGGGTGGGAAAGAACTGGCTGGAAGCGAAGCGCTGAGCGGGACGTCGCGATCGGCACGCGCCCCTGGAGGCTGCGACGTCAGTCTTCCGTGCTCGGTTCCTTCCGGACCCCCGGCCACCAGTTCCAGCGTCCGGCGATGTGCATGAAGGCCGGCACCAGCACCATGCGGATGAGGGTCGCGTCGAGCAGCACGGCAACGGCCAGGCCGAACCCGAGGAACTGCACCATCAGCACCCGGGCGAACGCGAACGCGCCGAAGACGAAGATCATGATGAGGGCCGCCGAGGTGATCACCGAGGCGGTGGCAGAGAGGCCCTCCATCGTCGCTTCGTTGTTCTTGCCCGTGCGGTCGTATGCCTCCTTGATCCGGCTGAGCAGGAAGACCTCGTAGTCCATGCTCAGGCCGAACACGATCGCAAAGACCATGACCGGTACCACCACGTAGATGGCCGACGTCGGCCCGTCCAGCCCGAAGAGACCCGCCCCCCAACCATACTGGAAGACCAGCACGCTGAGGCCGAAGGTGGCGCTCACCGAGAGGCTGTTCATCACGATCGCCTTGATCGGGACCAGCACCGACCGGAACGCGATGGCCAGCATCAGCGCCGTCACGCCAAGCACCACGCCGATCAGGAGCGGGAAGATGGCGAGCAGGTCGTCCTGGAAGTCGGTGGCCGCCGCGGTGTACCCGCCGACGACGATCGTCGCCCCCTTGAGCCCGCGGATCGGCTCCTTGACCCGGATGCGGATGTCCCGCACCAGGTCCATCGACGTGGTGAGGCTCGTGGTGTCGGCGGGGAAGACATCCACCAGCGCGATCCGCTGATCACTCCCGAGATAGGCGTCGAGGAAGTCCCCCATTTCGGCGCGCGCCGCGGGGATATCGCTGTAGAGGACGGAATACTCCAGCAGCGAGGCCCCCCGTCGGGGGGTCATGAGACTGGTCACCCGTCCGACCCGCGGATCGGCTGCCAGCGAGTCGGTGAGGTTGCGAAGGCCGCGCAGCCGGGAGGCGGTGGTGATCGTCTCCCCCTCGGGGACTTCCACGAGCACCCGAATCGGCAACATCACTCCGGAGGCCCCCATGGCCGCGAGCGTTTCCGCGCCCCGGCCCGCCTCGGTGGCGCTCGGCCACCAGTGCCGGGAAGGGAGGCCGATCTTGAGGAGGAACACCGGGGCGGTCAGCAGCAGGACGCCGAGCCCCCCGAGGGTCAGGGCCCGGTAGGGGTGCCGGCTGAGGGAACGCGCCCAGCGCTCCCAGATCGTGGGAGCGTGGTACCAGGCGAGTCGCTTGGCCAGCCACCGCGGCTCGTCGATGGCCCGGCCCAGGACGGCCAGGAGTGCCGGGAGGAGCGTGGTCGACAGCATCACCGCCACGGCCACGACGACCAGCCCGCTCAGGCCGATACTGCGGGTCTCGACCATCGGGGGGATCAGCAGCGCGGCGAAGCCGACCAGGACCGTCAGCCCGGAGGTGATGACGGCGGAGCCCGCGGTCGCGAGGGTGCGCCGCGCTGCCTCGTGCCGCCGGAGGCCGCGCTTCAGCTCTTCGCGGAACCGGGTCACGATGAGCAGGGAATAGTCGATGCCGACGCCGAGCCCGATCATCGTCGTGAGATTGAGCACGAAGACCGACATCGGCGTGAACAGGGCGACCACGCCGATCAGGGCCAGCGCCACGAAGATCGCGAGCACCCCGACCGCGACCGGCAGCAGCGCGGCGACGAGCGCGCCGAACGCCAGCACCAGCACGACCAGGGTCAGCGGGAGGACGCGCATCTCGCTGCGCCGGCTGTCGTCGGCGCTCACGCTGCGGATATCGAGATCGAGCGCGGCCCGGCCGGTCACGATCACCCGGTAGTCGCCCGCGTCGGGGAAGTGCGACAGCGCGCGGCGGATGGCGGCGCGCGCCGGGATGACGTATTCGCCGGCGTCCGCCCCCTGGACGTTCAGCGCCGCCAGAATGAGGGTGGTGCGGCCGTCGGCGCTGAGGAAGAGCGAGTCGCCGAGGGTGGGGAAGGAGAGGATGGACCGGACGTAGGGCTCGCGGCGGAGCGTCGCGATGAGCGAGTCGAGCACGGCCGCGGGCCCGGGGCGGTCGATCGGGCTCGGCGCTTCGAGGGTGATCGCGAAGAACTCACCGATGGAACGACTGAAGCGGCCCTGCAGGAGGCGGTCGGCGCGCACCGCCTCGGTCTCGCGCGTGCTGCCGCCCCGGATGTCAAGGCGCTCGGGGGTGTGCCGCGCCTGAACCACCGCCACGGTTCCGATGACCACCCAGAGCCCGATGACCGCCCAGCGATACTTGACGACGGCCCGCGCGAACAGCCTCATGAACACTGCGTGGTCTTCTCCTGGTCGGCGGGGCCGGGGGTGGGGACCCGAACCCGCCAATGTTAGGGGGCGCGGACCCTGCCCGCTACCCGATGTGGCGGCGGCTCCGCCATCCGGCCCATATTTCCCGTCTCATGCAGCGACTGCTCACCCTGATGCTGACGGCCCTGGTCGTCCTGCTGTTCGTCGGTACTGCCCGCCGGTACCGGGCGGCGCGCGCGCACCAGTCGGTCGCCGCGGCGACCGCCCCCGACGCGGATGTCGCCCCAGACACCGCCCCGGACAGCCTGCGAGCCGCCGCGCGGGCGCTCCTCGCCCGCGATGCCGGACAAACATACCTCGATTCGATGCTGTCGAGCACCGACTCCCTGGTCCGCCGCTGGCCCGACCGGGGAGGGCGCCCCTTCCGAATCGCCATCCTCGAGGGGGGATCCCAGGACTACGGGGTCCGGATGGCCGATTTCGTCCGGGAGGCCGCCTCGCGCTGGCAGGCGGCGGACGTCGGTCTCTGGTTCTCGTTTACCGGCGACAGCAGCGACGCGGACATCGTGTTCCAGTGGCGGGAGAGTTTTGCCAGCGGCAACAAGGCCGGGGAGACGAACCTGCGCTGGTCGAATGCGGGGCCGGTGGTCCGCGCCTACGTGTCGCTCGCGACCCGGAACGCCGGCGACTCGCTCTTCACCGATGAGGCGCTGCTCGGGGCCGCGGTGCACGAGCTTGGCCACGCGGTCGGTCTGCCGCACTCCGCGGAGGAGTCGGACGTGATGTACCCCGTGACGCGGGTGACCGTGCCCTCCGTACGGGATCGCGCCACCGTCCGGCTGCTCTACTCGCTGCCTCCCGGCTCGCTCCGCGCTCCGCCGCCGCGGTAGCGGCCAGGTGTCCGACCGTCCGCTGGTGCTCTATGATGGGCACTGTGGTTTCTGCCGCGACTGGTCGCGCCGGCTGGCCCGCTGGGATGGACGGGGCCGCCTCCGCCAGGTGCCCTACCAGGAGCGCCACCAGGTGGCGGGCGTTCCCGCGCTGTCCGACGCCGAGCTGGAGGAAGCGCTGCATGTCGTGCTGCCGGACGGCCGGGTGGCGCGCGGCGCACGCGGCGTCATCGCGCTCCTCCCCTGGCTGCGCGGTGGAAAGGTCCTCGCGCCGCTCGCGCACCTGCCCGGCGTCGCGCGGCTCGCCGACCATGTGTACCGGTGGGTGGCGCGGCGTCGCCACAACCTCGGGCCCGGCAGCGACCGCTGCGCGTTGCGTTGACGAGCCGCCGACCGACCCGATAGCTTGCCATCACGGAGGTGGACTATGGTGACGACCGATCTGGTGCGGAAGGCGCTGAAAGGCGTGAAGGATCCCGAACTGGGGCTGAATGTCGTGGATATCGGGTTGATCTACGACATCACGGTCTCGGAATCGGGCGACGTGCATATCACGATGAGCCTGACCTCGCCGGGATGCCCCTCGGGGCCCGAGATCATGGGTGACGTGCAGTCGGTGGTGGCCGACCTCGAGGGGGTCAGCACCGTCGAGGTGGAGCTGGTCTGGGAGCCGTACTGGACGCCGGAGCGGATGGACCCGCGGGTGCGGGCCTTCCTCGGCTAGCCGTCAGCCGCCGGCCGGGGCCGCAGGTGGCTCGGGCACGGCGGCCAGCAGTTCCTTCCCGAATTCTTCCCGCTGCCAGCGACGCATCGACGGAATTGCCTCGAGCGCCTCGAGCGTCGCCGGCGCCTGGCGGGCAATTTCTTCGAGTGTGCCGTTGGGGCAGGTGACCCCTGGTGCCAGGTCGAGCCGACGCGCGATCAGGTTGCGCGCGGCCTTCAGGCGGTCGAGCCGGGCGTCCGCCGCCGGATCCGGCGCCCGGCGGGGCAGGCGCGGCAACCGGGGGAGGTCCCGCTCCGGGATTGCCATGGCCCGCTCGATGGCGTCGAGAATCTCGGCGCCGCGCCGGGCGATGGTCTCCGGCCCCACCCCCTTGACGCGCTGCAGCTCTTCCAGGGTGCGCGGGGGCTGGCGTGCCATGGTGAACAGCGGCTCATTGTTGAGGATGCGGAATGACGCGCGGTCCAGTCGGCGCGCGGTCTCCTCGCGCCAGTCGTAGACGGCTCGCAACAGGGCCAGTTCGCGACCCTTCAGCGCCTTGGCGCCCTTCAGGCGAAGGTAGGACGATTCGCCGGGTTCGACCGCCGCCCAGGCGACGCCTTCCAGCAGGGCAAACTCCTCCTCGACCCAGGAGAGCCGGCCGCGCGCCTCGAGTTGCCCGCGCAGTTCATCCCGCAGCGCGGGCAGGTAGTGCGTGTCGGTGGCCGCATACGCCAGCATCTCGTCCGACAGCGGGCGGGCCGACCAGTCGGCGCGCTGATACTTCTTGTTCAGCGTGACCCCGAAATATTTCTGGAGCAGCGCGGCGAGGCCGATGCCCGGTTCGTTGAGGAACTGGGCGGCGATCCGGGTGTCGAACAGGCGGGCGGCGCGGATGCCGTACTGGCGTTCGAGCAGGCGCAGGTCGTAGTCCGCATCATGGAACACGACTTCGATCTGTGGATCGGCGAGCATGGCGGCAAACCGGTCGAGCCGCTGCACACCGAGGGGATCGACCACCGCCGTGCGGTTGCGCGAGGAAATCTGGAGGAGGTAGACCCGGTCCTCGTACCGATGAAAGCTGGCCGCCTCGGTGTCGATGGCGAGCAGCGGCTCGCCGGTCAGCGCGTCGAGGAGGCGATCGAACGCCTCCTGATCCGCCACGACCTCGATCTCGAGTGGCGAGCCGGAGCGCGGGGCAGTGTTCGATGAAACAGGCATGCCGAATAGTGACGCTACTGGTGAGCGGCCGCAACTGCCTCATTTCCAATACATTGTAGCAATGGTGGCGTCACGGTGTCGCGTCAGCGGCTTTAGCTGTCACCTGACTTCTCCTCCCACCCCGTCTAGATTCCTGCCTGTCACCGTCGCCCCCTCCATCCAATCACGAACGCAATCTGGAGCCATGATGTCCCGACCGTTCCCTGTCGCCAGTCTCCGCTCGCTCGCCTGGACCACGGCCGTCCTGACCTCGCTGGTCGCCTGCCGTGACACCCCGGTCAACGCGCCCACGGTCGATGCCGCTCCCCTGATCGCAGACTCCAGCGGCGTGCGCGTGGTGAACGACACCGCACCGGCATGGGGTACGGACCAGCGGTGGACGATCGCCAGCGAGCCGACGCTCGACCTGGGTGAACCCGCACAGCCGTTTGCCGGCGTGGCGCCGGTCGTGCGGCTGAGCGACGGTCGCATCGTGGTGGCCGACGGCTCGCAGCAAACGATTCAGTACTTCGATCCGACGGGCAAGATGCTGCTGTCGGTCGGGGGCCGGGGTGGTGAGGAGGGCCAGTTCCACGCGCTCGGCTGGATCGGGCGAGGGGCGGGGGACACGCTGGTGGCATTCGATTTTGTCGCCCGCCGCCTGACGCTCTTCGATGCGCGCGGCAAGCTCGTGGGCACCGCACCACTGGTGCCCGCCGATCCGGCGGCGCTGGCCGAACCGCTGGCCACCTTCCCCGACGGCTCCGTGCTGGTCCGGCTCACCGGCGCCATGAACCCGTTCCCCGGCGCGGCAGGGCAGGTCGTTCGCGACTCGGCGATGTACATGCGTTTCGCGCTCGACGGCACACCGACCGCGTCGTTCGGAAAGTTCCCGCAGAGCGAGGTCTTCGGCGTGCGGGTTCGTCCGGAGGGCCCCCCCTCCCCCTTCCCGGTGCCGTTCGGCCTTGCCACGCTTGCCGCCCTCCGTGCCGACACGGTGCTCATCGGGACCGGGAGCAGCTTCGAGGTCGCCTGGTTCGGGCCCGATGGCGCCCCGGCAGGATTGCTCCGGGCGAAGATCCCCCGCGAGGAAGTGACGCAGGCGGACGCCAAGGAATTCACCGCCGCCGCTATTACCCGACTCAAGACCGGGGCCAAGACGTTCAATACGCCGCTTGACAGCAGCCTGATCCAGGCCCTGGAGAAGGCCCCCTTCCCGGCCCGGAAGCCCGCCTTCGGGCGGATGCTCGTGGACGCGACTGGGGCCCTCTGGCTCTCGGCGCCGCTCAACCCACCGGCGTCGGCGTCGACCTGGACCGTCTTCGCCCCGGATGGCACCTGGCTCGGCACGGTCACCACGCCGGAGGGACTGCGTGTCGATGAGATCGGGGTCGACTACGTCCTCGGCGTGTATCGCCAGCGGCATGGACAGGAGCGCGTCCGGTTGTACCCGCTCACGCGGGGCGCGGGCAGCTGAGTCAGTCCCGCTTGGCCACCAGCTCGAGGCCCGCGGCGATTTCCTCGAAGGCCTTGGCGAGCGTCTTGTAGAATTCGGCGTCGGGCGCCGGGGACCCGCCGAGGGCGGCATCCAACTGGATCTTGCGAGCCAGCCGCGCGGCGTGGCGGATATAGTCGGTGGTCGGGGGCATCGGCGACTCCCGGTTGGGGTGGAGGACGGCTTGAACGGGTGGCGATCGCTGCGAGAGGGAGAATAGCGGATGACCGGGGCGCCTGTCGTCTTCACCGTCTATCCCGGTGACTGTGACACGTACGGCCACCTGAACCAGGCGTCGTTCCTGGCCTATTTCGAGCGGGCGCGCTGGCACATGCTCGCCGACGGGCCGGGGATGGACCTCTTCGAGCGCGAAGGCGTGTGGCCCGCCGTCCGCCGCGCCGTCATCGAGTACCATGCGCCCGCCTACCCCGGCCAGTCCCTCCGCTTCCAGCTGGCCGTCACCCGGATTGGCCGGACGAGCTTCACCATGCGCCAGGTGGCGCGTCGTGACGCCGACGACACCCTGATTGCCACGGCCGAGTCGGTCTTCGTGTGCATCGGCCGCGGCGCCGCCGCCGTGCCGATCCCCGACGCCGTCCGGCGCTTTCTCGTGCCGGCCCTCCCGTCGGCGGAGGCCTCGCAGCGGCCGGTGACCGTGCACGGCGTGGAACTCGCCCTCGACGACCGCGGAAGTGGCCCCGCCGTGCTGTTCGTCCACGGATATCCCCTGAACGGCACACTGTGGCGGCACCAGGCGGGGGCCTTCCCGGGGTGGCGCACCCTGATTCCCGATCTGCGCGGGATGGGGCGCTCGGACGCGCCGGACCTCGGGTACAGCATGGCCACCTATGCGGACGACCTGGCCGCGCTCCTCGACGCGGTGGGTGTCGACGACGTGGTGCTGGTGGCGCTGTCGATGGGGGGATATGTGGCGTTCGAGTTCCTCCGGCGCCATCGACCCCGCGTGCGGGCGCTGGTGCTCGCCGATACCCGGGCCCAGGCCGACAGCGCGGAAGGACGTCGGGCCCGGGAAACGGCCATGGCCGACGCGCGCGAGGGGGGCGCCGCGCTGATCGCCGAGCAGATGCTCCCCAAGCTGCTGGCGAACGGTGCCCCCGAGCCGCTTCGCGAGGCGGTCCGCGCCATGATGGCCGCGACGCCGGTTCCCGGGCTCATCGGGGCGCTTGCGGCCATGCGGGATCGGCCGGACGCGACGGACCTGCTTCCCACGCTGCAGGGCCTGCCCACGCTGGTCACGGTCGGCTCGGAGGACGTCATCACGCCGCCACCGATGTCGGAGACGATGGCCAAAGCCATACCTGGAGCGAAGTTAGCCGTTATTGAGGGCGCAGGACATCTCGCCCCCCTGGAGCAGCCGGAGGCGTTCAACCGGCACCTCCAGCTCCTCCTGCAGCAGCTGGAAGGGTCGGGCGGGCCGGGGGGCTGAAACCTTTTGGCCCTCTCAGGTGTCTTATCTACTGAGGCGCTGGTTCGGTTGGTATCACGCCGGCCTCCGACGTCTCTGTAATCCTTCCAACCTACGGCTCCGGGACCGCGGCCAAGCAGTACGGTTCCGGGGCCGCCTCGCGTCTATCCCTCGGCACATCACCACACCACCTCCGCTCCGCCAGCACTTGCCGGCCGTCACCGGTCGGGCGAACCTTGGAGCTCGGCACCAGACAGAAACGGCGCCACCCAGGGGGTGGCGCCGCATCACCGTGGTCCCGAGGCTCGGCTACCGGTCCGGACGGCCCGGCGGATTGTCGCCTTCGAACACCACTTTGTTCTTCTCGATGAACTCGGTGTATTGCGGCGGGACATCCTCTTCCGGGAAGATCGCGGTCACCGGGCATTCCGGCTCGCAGGCGCCACAATCGATGCACTCGTCCGCATTGATGTAGAGCTGGTCTTCGCCTTCGTAGATGCAATCCACCGGGCAGACGTCGACACACGCCCGATCCTTCACACCAATGCAGGGTTCCGTGATCACGTACGTCATCTGGCCAGCCGCTCCCTCGGGAAGATGGTCCGCCGCACAGGGGGTGCGGCGAGTCCTGCGGCAAGTATTGCGGACTCCCTTCCCGCGGCGCAAGGGGTGGCTTGGCGTGACCTTCGTTGCGCTGGCGGCAGCGGTCGTGCCGCTGGCCGCGCAGGTGCCCGCCTGCCCTGCCGGCCGGACCGCGCTCGTCCTCTCCGGAGGGGGTGCCAAGGGCGTCGCGCACCTCGGGGTCATCGCCGCCCTCGACAGCCTCGGAGTGCGGCCCGACTACGTCGTGGGCACCAGCATGGGAGCCGTCATCGGCGCGCTCTACGCCGGGGGCGCATCGTCGCACGAAGCCGATTCCCTCGCCACGCTGTACAGCCCCGCCACCCTGTTCACGTCCACGACCCCGGCTGGTCCACTTGCCTGGCAGCCGTTTGCCCCGCTGCTGACCTGGGCGGTCAGCAAGAAGGGGTTCACGCTCCAGAGTCCGTCCATCAACGAGCCCGACGCCAATGCGCTCATCTCGGCGCTGCTCCTGCGGCCGAACCTGCTGGCCCAGGGCGATTTTGATCGATTGCCCATCCCGTTCCGCGCGGTGGCCACCGATCTCGCCACGCGCGACACGGTCGTCCTCTCCTCCGGCGACCTCGCGCAGGCGGTCCGGGCCAGCATGTCGGTGCCCCTCGTCTTTTCACCGGAACGGATCGACGGTCGCCTGCTCATCGATGGCGGGCTCTCCGCCAACGTCCCGGTCTCGATTGCGCGCGCACTGCCGGGCGTGGATCGCCTGATCATCTCCGACGTGTCGTCGCAACTGCTGACCGAGGAGGAGCTCGACGCGGGACCGCTGGCGGTGGCCGACCAGCTGGCCGGCTTCCTCTTCCTCCAGCCACCTGACTCGCTCGGCCCCGCCGACGTCTACATTCGTCCCGATGTCCAGCAGTTCAAGAACCTCGACTTTGCGCCCGCCACCGTGGACTCGATCTGGCGGCTCGGTCGAGCGGCCGCCGACTCCATGCTTGCCGGCGCCGCCTGTCTCCCGACCGGCCCCGCGCCGGTCCGCGTGCTGCCGCGGGCGGTGGCCGGCTTTTCCCTGCGCGGCGGCGCGCCGACGGATGCCGCCCTGCTCCAGCGCTATCTCGGCCTCTACCCGGGGTCGTCGATCGACGAGGCCGCGCTCGCCCGGCAGGTGAGCGCCGTCAGCGGGCTGGGGGCGTACGCCGGCGTGTGGCTCCACCCGAGCCCGGCGTCGGACGATCGCGTGGCATTTCACGCCACCGTATCGCCTGCGCCGTCCCGGCTGGCTGGCGTGACGGTGGCATACGACCGCGACCTCGGCGCCCGCGCCGGCATGATGTACCTCGACCGCCGGCTCGGCGGCTCACCGATCGAGTGGAGCGCGATGCTCGGCGTCGGCACGCTCACCAACGACATCACGCTGGGGTTCCGCCGGTATTTCGGTGCAGGCCTCACCTGGGTGGCGCCCACGGTGACCGTTCATCTCGAGAACCAGGCGATCAACTTCTACTCCAGCGACGGGGTCGATGCAGGACGGACGGATACCCGGCAGGGCGTGCTGTTCGCAGGGGTGGAACAGGGCTTCTCCGCCGGGTGGGTGCTCGGGGTCGGGTTCGATGGACGCAGCTGGAACGGCGGCGAGGTCCCGGTCGGGGATCCCGACTCGACCTCCGATGGCTCGAGCGCCGGGGTCCGGTTCTTCGCCCGGCGGCCACACGGTGCGTGGAAGACGGACGCCACGCTGGTCTGGTCGGATTCCTACCAGCGCGCGGCGTTCACGACCTCGTACACGGTCACCGTCGGGAGCTTGTCGGTCACCCCGATCGCCCGGCTCGGCTGGGGCGCCGACCTGCCGCTGCAGGATCAGTTTCCGCTCGGGGGCACACAGGGCTTTCCGGGACTCGCAGTGGAGCAACTCCGCGGCGACCGCGAACTCTTCGGCGGGCTCAACCTCTCGCATCCCATCCGGGGTTCGCTGCGCTGGGAGGTGCTGGCGGCGGCAGGACGGAGCGCGTATGGAGGCGATCTCTTTGCCGATGCCGATTGGCTGGGAGGTGTGCGCGCGGGGATCGCGGTGGAAACGCCGATCGGCGACGTCCAGGCCGCCTACGGGATCACCACCACGAAGACCGACAATATTTTCGTGCGGATTGGGCGCTGGTTCTAGCCCCGGTCAGATGAGGCCGGTGAGTGGCGTGGCGTAGCTGGCGTGGCGCGGCTCCGGTTCACCATACCGGCCCTCCGAGGCGTGGAGGCGGTTCCACTCTTCACGCAGGCAGAAGGGATCGAGGCCGTGGGGCCGGTCCACCGCCAGCACCCCGTCGAGATGGTCGATCTCGTGCTGCAGCAGCTCGGCGCGGTCCCCCTCGAGATCCACCTCGTGGGTTTCCCCCTTGATGTCCTGATACTGCACCCGGATCCGATAGGCTCGTGACACCTGCACCATCAGGTTCGGGAACGAGAAGCAGTCGTCCCAGACGCTGAAATCCTCGGTGCCGATGTCGATGATCTCCGGGTTGATGAGCGCCCACGGCTTGTCCATCTCCACGTAGATCATCCGCACCGGCGCGCCGATCTGCGGACCCGCGATGGCTCGACCGCTCCCGAAGCGGGACTGCCAATCCCGCAGCGTCTCGCGCATGTCGTCGAGAATCACCCGGACGGCCGTGGAGCGGGGCTTGGTGATCGGCTCACAGCGGGTACGGAGGATGGGGTCGCCCAGGAGGCGGATGCGGTGGATGGTCATGGCCCAATCTCGCATTCGGGCGAGAGGGGCACAAGACGGGACGTATCCGGCAAAGGACGTATGAAATACTACTACGCTGTATTTAGTCGTGTACTTGTAACGTGTTACGGGTACCTGGCGCTTTCCGATCCTCCCTCCCATCCGACTCTCCCTCGTCCTCTGCCCGATCCCCGCCCCCGGCCAGTTCCAACCAGACGGGCGGAGGGTCGGCGGCGCTAGAGAGGCCGAGGGGTGGCGATTCAATATGTTGCAAAATATGGTCTTATGAATTCGCACCAAAAATGCCACGTGAACTTGACAATCCGGAATTCGAAGCCTAGAATTCCCCTCATATGGCCATACCGATTGCCCATCTCCGCGCCTCTGCCGCCCTGCCGGTCGGCTACAAGGGACCCCGAGCCTCCATACTCGTGGAGCTCAAGCTCGCGCCGGGCGTGACCGCCAAGGAACTCTCTGGGCGTCTCGGCCTGTCGCTGAACGCGATCCGGCATCACCTCAAGGAACTCGAAGTCGACGGGTTGCTCGAGCATGAGCGGGAGCAGCGCGGTGTCGGCGCCCCGGTCTTCGCCTATCGCCTCTCGCCGGCCGGCGAGCGGGTCTTCCCGCGTCGCTACGAGTCGGCGTTGACTGATGTGCTCGAGACCCTGGTTGAGCGGGAGGGTCGCGACGCCGTCGTGGGCGCCCTCGAGGCCCGGTACGCCGCGCTCCTGCGGCGGCTGCCGGCCGACCTGGCGGAGCTCCCCGCCGAGCGTCGGCTTGCGGCGGTCACCCGGTTGCTGAACGAGGATGGCTTCATGCCAGGATGGGAAGGCTCGGCGGAGGGGGGCACCCTTACCGAGCACAATTGTGCCATCCGCGCCGTGGCCGAGCGCTTCCCCGAGATCTGTGCCGCCGAAGAGCGGTTCCTCAGCGCGGCCCTCGGCGCCTCCGTGGACCTGCGGGCTCACGTGCTCGACGGCTGCTCCGCCTGCGAATACCAAGTCCAATTCACCCCGCCGGTGTCCATCGGGACCAGCCGGCCCCAGGGAGTCAGTTGATGACCTCACCCGTCGAATCCTACGTCCAGCAGGAATACAAGTACGGTTTCGTGACCGACATCGAGGCCGACACCGTTCCGCGCGGGCTGAACGAAGAGACCATCCGCCTCATTTCCGCCAAGAAGCAGGAGCCGGCCTTCCTGCTCGAATGGCGGCTGGCCGCCTATCGGCGCTGGCTCGAGATGACGGAGCCGCACTGGCCCAACGTGCAGTATCCGCCCATCGACTACCAGGACATCATCTACTACTCGGCGCCCAAGCAGGTGAAGCCGCTCGGGTCGCTCGACGAGGTCGACCCGGAGCTGCTGGCCACCTACGAAAAGCTCGGCATCTCGCTCTCCGAGCAGAAGCGGCTCTCCGGCGTGGCGGTGGACGCCATCTTCGACAGCGTGTCGGTGGCCACGACCTTCAAGGAGAAGCTGAAGGAGTCGGGCGTCATCTTCTGCTCCTTCTCCGAGGCGGTCAAGGAACACCCCGAGCTGGTCAAGAAGTACCTCGGCAGCGTGGTGCCGGCGGGCGACAACTTCTTCGCCGCCCTGAATGCCGCGGTCTTTACCGACGGGTCGTTCGTGTTCATCCCGAAGGGCGTCACCTGCCCGATGGAGCTGTCCACCTATTTCCGGATCAATGCCGCCGACACGGGGCAGTTCGAGCGGACGCTCATCGTGGCCGAAGAAGGCGCCACCGTGAGCTACCTGGAGGGCTGCACCGCGCCCCGGCGCGACACCAACCAGCTGCACGCGGCGGTGGTCGAGCTGGTGGCCCTCGAAGGGGCCACCATCAAGTACAGCACGGTGCAGAACTGGTACGCGGGCGACAGCGAGGGCGTGGGCGGCATCTACAACTTCGTCACCAAGCGCGGCAAGTGCGCGGGCGCGCGGTCCCGCATCACCTGGACCCAGGTGGAAACCGGCTCCTCCATCACCTGGAAGTATCCCAGCGTCATCCTGCAGGGCGACGACTCGATCGGCGAGTTCTACTCGGTGGCCGTGGTCAACAACCGCCAGCAGGCGGACACCGGCACCAAGATGATCCACGTCGGGAAGAACACCCGCAGCACCATCATCTCGAAGGGCATCTCCGCCGGCCGCGGGCAGAACAGCTACCGGGGGCTGGTCAAGATGCTCCCGAAGGCCCTGGGCGCCCGCAACTACACCCAGTGCGACTCGATGCTGATCGGAAACGCCTGCGGGGCCCACACCTTCCCCTACATCGACGTGCAGCACCCGAGCGCGTCGGTGGAGCACGAGGCGTCCACGTCGAAGATCGGCGAGGACCAGATCTTCTACTGCAAGCAGCGCGGCCTCGACACCGAGGACGCCATTTCGATGATCGTCAACGGGTTCTGCAAGGACGTCTTCCAGAACCTGCCCATGGAATTCGCCGTCGAGGCGCAGAAGCTCCTCGGCATCAGCCTCGAAGGCAGCGTCGGCTGAATCACCGGCGCCCGCACGGCGGGCGCCATCCGGGAGAACATGCACGTGCTTGAAATCAAGAACCTGACCGCCACCGCCGGCGGCACCGAGATCCTCCGTGGCATTTCCCTCACCGTCAACGCCGGCGAGGTCCACGCCATCATGGGCCCCAACGGCAGCGGCAAGAGTACGCTGGCGCAGGTGCTGGCGGGCCACCCCGCGTACGAAGTGACCGGCGGCTCCGTCACCTACAAGGGCCAGGACCTGCTGGACATGGAGCCGGAGGAGCGGGCGCAGGCCGGCGTGTTCCTGGCCTTCCAGTACCCGGTGGAAATCCCGGGCGTGACCAACGCCTACTTCCTCCGCGCCGCGTACAACGCCAAGCGGGTGGCCGAGGGCAAGGAAGAACTCGATCCCATGGACTTCCTCGACCTCCTCGAGGAAAAGCTGAAGCTGGTCGAGTGGGGCCCCGAGATCATGAGCCGCGCGGTCAACGCCGGCTTCTCGGGCGGCGAGAAGAAGCGGAACGAGATCCTGCAGATGGCGGTGCTCGAGCCGTCGCTGGCCATCCTCGACGAGACCGACTCCGGGCTCGACATCGACGCGCTCAAGATCGTGGCCGAGGGCGTCAACGCCCTGCGCCGCGCCGACAGCGCGACCATCCTGGTGACGCACTACCAGCGGCTGCTCAACCACATCGTGCCCGATTTCGTGCATGTGCTGGCGGGCGGGCGGATCGTGCGATCGGGCGGCAAGGAACTGGCGCTCGAGCTCGAGGAGCGTGGCTACGAATGGCTCACCGAAGCGGCGGGAGCCGTCGCGTGACGGCCACCCGTCCCCCCGTGGCGCCCTCGCCTCGCGCCGTCGAGCCGGAGTGGATGGCGGAGCTCCGGCGCGAGGGAGCGGCCCGCTATGACGCGCTGCGGCTCCCGACCACGCGCGACGAGGACTGGCGCTTCACCGATCTGTCGCCGGTCACCCGGGCCGCCCTCGGCCCGGCACGCGCCGCGGGCGCGCTGACCGAATCCGACATCGCGCCGTTCCTCTTCGGGCACGCCGAGTGGCCGCGACTGGTCTTCGCCAACGGGCGCTTCCAGCCGTCGCTCTCGAGGGTGACCGGCCTCCCGGCGGGTGCGCGCGTTGGCCCGCTGGCCGAAGTGCTGGTCGAGGCGCCGGAACTCGTCGAGAGGACGCTTGGCAAGCGCGCCGTCCAGCCCGCCGCCGCCGCCCTCGTCGGCCAGAACGCATCCGCCTTCCTCGACGGCTACGCCATGGTCCTCCCGGCCGGTGCCGTGGTGGACACTCCGATCCACGTCCTCTTCGTCGCCGACAGCCGTGCCGCGCAGGGTGCCGTGTATCCGCGCAATGTCGTGGTGCTGGGCGCCAACGCCGTCGCTTCCGTCGTCGAGAGTTACGTGACGCTGGTCGACGGCGTCTCCCTGACCAACACCGTCGGCGAGGTCACCCTGGCCGCCGGCGCGCGACTCGACCACTGCAAGATCCAGCGGGAGAGCGCGGAGGCGTTCCACCTCGCCACCCTCGAGGTGCGCCAGGAGCGGGACAGCTACCTGAATTCATTCTCCTTTGCGCAGGGCGCGGCCCTCTCGCGCACCAACATCTACACCACGCTGGCCGGACCGGGCGCCCACGCGACGCTGTACGGGTTGTACCTGGCCGAAGGCCGCCAGCACGTCGACCACCAGACGCGGATCGAGCACGCCGCCCCCGACTGCACCAGCTGGGAGGTGTACAAGGGCATCCTCGACGGCCGCGGGCACGGGGTGTTCAACGGCAAGGTGTACGTGCATCCGGAAGCGCAGAAGACCGACGGCAAGCAGACCAACAAGAACCTGCTGCTCTCCGACACCGCCAAGGTGGACACCAAGCCGCAGCTCGAGATCTTCGCCGACGACGTGAAGTGCACCCACGGTGCCACGGTGGGGAGCCTCGACGCGGTGCCGCTCTTCTATTGCCGGAGCCGCGGGATCGCCGAAGCGGAGGCGCGGACGCTGCTCACCTACGCCTTCGCGGCCGACGTGCTGGAAGAGATCCGGAGCCGGCCGGTGGTGGATCACCTGGAGGATCTGATGCGAGCGTGGCTCGCGGCGGGGCAGCGGGGGCGGGCAGCAGCGGGGCAGGAGACCGCCTGACCATGTCAGCCAGCACGGCCTCCCTGCCCCGCAGCCCCGCTGCCCCGCTGGACGTCTCCGCGATCCGCGCCGACTTCCCCATTCTCGGATCACGCGTGAACGGGAAGCCGCTGGTGTATCTGGACAACGCCGCGACGGCCCAGCGGCCGCTGGCCGTCATCGAGGCGGTGCGGCGGTCGATGGCGGAGGAGAACGCCAACATCCACCGCGGGGTGCACTACCTGAGCGAGCGGGCCACGCTGGAGTACGATGGGGTGCGGGAGGAGGCCCGGGCGTTCCTGAACGCACCGGCCAGCCATGAGGTCATCTTCGTCCGCGGCACCACCGAGGGCATCAACCTGGTGGCGCAGAGCTACGGACGGAGCACGCTCAAGCCGGGCGACGAGATCCTGCTGACGACGATGGAGCACCACAGTAACATCGTCCCCTGGCAGATCGTGGCCGGGCAGACCGGGGCGGTGGTCCGCCCCATCCCGATCACTGACGCCGGCGAAGTCGATCTCGACGCCTACAGGAAGTTGCTGGGTCCGCGGACCCGCATCGTGGGCGTGGTGCACATCTCCAACGCCCTGGGGACCATCAACCCGGTGGCAGAAATCACCCGGCTGGCGCACGAGGCCGGTGCGGTCGTGGTGGTGGACGGCGCGCAGGCCGCCCCGCACACGCCGGTGGATGTGCAGGCCCTCGGGTGTGACTTCTACGCCTGCTCCGGCCACAAGATGTTCGGACCGACCGGGGTCGGCCTCCTCTGGGGACGGACCGCGCTCCTCGAGTCGATGCCCCCCTGGCAGGGGGGCGGCGACATGATTCACACCGTGAGTTTTGCCGGGACGACCTTCGCGCCGCTGCCGGCCAAGTTCGAGGCCGGCACGCCGGCCATTGCCGAGGTCATCGGGCTGGGCGCCGCCATTCGCTACATCCGGAGCGTCGGGTTCGAGGCCATCGGTGCCTGGGAACACGAGCTCCTGGTCCGCGCCACCGAGGCGGTGCGCGCGGTGCCCGGAATCCGGGTGGTTGGCACCGCCCGGGAGAAGGCCGGCGTGCTCTCCTTCACCCTCGAGGGGGTCCACCCGCACGACCTGGGGACCATCCTCGATGCCGACGGCGTGGCCATCCGGGCGGGGCATCACTGCGCCCAGCCGGTCATGGAGCGCTTCGGGGTGCACGCCACCGCCCGGGCCTCGTTCGCCTTCTACAACACTTTCGATGAAATCGACGTGCTGGTGCGTGGGCTGCACCGGGCGCGGGAGGTGTTTGCGTGAGCCGCGACCTGGACGACCTGTACCAGAGCGTCATCCTCGACCACAACAAGACGCCGAGGAACTTTCACGAGCTGCCGCCGCCGGCCAGCCACGCCGATGGACACAACCCGCTCTGCGGCGACCGATTGACGGTCTGGGTGGACCTGGAGGGTGACACCGTCAAGGATGTGGCCTTCCTGGGCAACGGCTGCGCCATCTCCAAGGCCAGTGCTTCGATGATGACCGCCGCGGTCAAGGGAAAGTCCCGCGCCGAGGCGATGGCGCTGGCGGACGAGTTCCAGAAGCTGGTGACCGGCAAGCTGGAAGGGGCGGCGGAGCGGAAGGCGCTCGGCAAGCTGCAGGCGCTGGCCGGCGTGTCCGAGTACCCGGTCCGGGTCAAGTGCGCCAGCCTGGCGTGGCACACCCTCAAGGCGGCGATTGCCGGCGCCGCGGAACCGGTGTCGACCGAATAACTGCCGGGGCCTGCTCCCCTTCAACTGAATCCTGGAGAACAGCACGCATGCCGTATCCTGAATCCCTCGTGGCCCCGATGCGGGCCGAGATGACGTCCATGGGCGCCGTGGAACTGCGGACCGTGGCCGACGTCGACGCTGCCGTGGGGAGCGCCACCGGTACCACCCTCGTCTTCGTGAACTCGGTCTGCGGCTGTGCGGCAGGCAACGCCCGCCCGGCGGTAAAGATGGCGCTCGGGCACGGCGTCCTGCCGGACCGGACCGTGACGGTCTTCGCCGGCCAGGATCTCGATGCCGTGGCACGGGCCCGGAGCTACTTCGGTGAATACCAGCCGAGTTCCCCGTCGATGGCGCTGCTCCGCGACGGTGAGGTGGTGCACTTTGTCCACCGCCACCAGATCGAGGGGCGGAGTCCGCAGTCCATCGCAGCCGACCTGACGAAGGCCTTCGACACCTACTGCAGCGGGCCAGTCAGCGCGTGAGCGGCCACGTCTTTCATCCCGGCCACCACGACCTGCACGGCATCACCGTCGTGCTGGAAACGAACAGCGGGCTCTGGGTGGGGCGCTTCGACTCCGTCACCCCCAAGGGGGTGCTGCTGCACGACGCCGGCTGCTACGAGGACGGAGTGACGGAGGGGACGCGCGAGGAATATCTCCGGAAGACGCTCAAGTTCGGCGTCCGGGCCACGGTCAAGAACAAGCTGATCCCGGAGCAGGACGTACGGGGGATCCGGCAGCTGGCGGAAGTCTCGGCGTAGGACGGGCGTCCGGCGGCTGGGGGGTGGCTGAGGACCGAGGGAGAAACTCCCGCCTTCGGTCCTTCGTCAGTCTAGGAGGGCCAGACCTGGTCCCCGTGTTCGTCGATCAGCGTAATGGCGTCCACCGGGCAGGCGCGGGCGGCATCAAGGACCAGTTCGTCCTCCGCCCCTTCGGGGTCCAGCACCACGGAAATGTTCTGGTCGTCCTGGGCAAAGACCTCCGGTGCCAGGCCGACACAGTCACCGTACCCACAGCAGAGTGTGCGATCGATCTGGATGGTGTAGGGCATAGGGCGAACATACAAAACTGATTTTGATCGTGCCAGAGGGTCGGAATCGCTCCGACTCCGGCCGGACCCCGTCGGGGGTCAGGGTGGATCCTCTCTCCGGTTCCTTGGCTTCGGCGCCGGCTCTCTTGCCATCCTGCCCCCGACCTTCTCATTTTCATCCCCCCGCGATCTCCGCCCTTTCCCCGACTCCGGGTTGCCGCTGATGCCTGATCCCGTCGTGTCCGTGGACCGCATCACGAAACGTTTTGCCGGTCACACCGCTGTCCAGTCGCTCTCCCTCGCCGTGCCCGCCGGGGGGGTGTTCGGCCTGCTCGGTCCGAACGGCGCGGGCAAGTCGACCACGATCCGCATGATCATGCATATCATCGAACCCGACGAGGGCACCGTGACGCTCTTCGGCGGCCCCGGCACCGGCCGGGAGCTCTCCGCGCGGATCGGGTTCCTTCCGGAAGAACGGGGGCTGTATCCGCGGATGGAGGTCTTGGAACAGATCGTCTTCCTGGGCGAGGCCAAGGGGCTCCGCCGGAAGGACGCCCGCGCGCGCGCGCTTCGCTGGCTCGATCGTCTCGGCCTCGGCGACTGGGCCAAGCGAAAGGTCCAGGAGCTCTCGAAGGGAATGCAGCAGAAGGTGCAGTTCATCGGGACGCTGCTCCACGACCCCGACCTGGTCATTCTCGATGAGCCCTTCAGCGGGCTCGATCCGGTCAACCTGCAGGTCATGAAGGACGTGGTGGTGGAGATCGCGCGATCGGGGCGGACCGTGCTCTTCTCGACCCACATCATGGAGCAGGCCGAGAAGATGTGCGACCGGATCGCCATCATCGCACGGGGCGAGAAGATCGTGGACGGGCGGGTCGCGGACATCAAGGCCGAGGGCGGGAAGCGGCACGTCTATCTCTCCTTTGCCCATGACGGCGCCAAGGCCGGCCCCATTCTGGCCGACCGGACCCTGGTGGCGCGGGCCGATGATTATGGTGCCACGGCCGAGGCCGAACTTGCGCTCGGCGCCAACCCCGATCGGCTGCTGCGGGCGCTGATGGAGGCGGGGGTGGGGTTGAGTCGCTTTGAAGTCGCCGAGCCGTCGCTGGAGTCGATTTTCATCGCCAAGGTCGGCCAGCAGGCGGCCACCGCCCCGGCCCGGGAGGCGGCCCATGCATAAGCTCATTGCCGTCATCCGGCGGGAATTCATGGTGCGGGTCCGGACGCGGGCTTTCGTGATCAGCACGGTTCTCGGTCCGGTGCTCTTGGGGATGCTCTTCGTGCTGCCGATGCTGCTGGAGTCGCGCGACCGGGCACCCAAGCGGATCGTGGTGCTCAATGCGGCGGACGGCAATTTCGGAAGCCGCGTCGCCGAGGCGCTGACCAGTGCCCGGCGCGGCTCAGGGCCGGAGGCGCCGCCGCGCTATCGGGTGGAGTCGGTGGCGGCGGTCGAGGGCAGCACGGCGCCACTCGACACCCTGATCCCGCACCTCGGGGTCAAGGACGCCGGCCCCGACGCCCTGGTCGGCGTCGTCGTGGTGACCGACTCCGTGATCGAGACGGGGCGGTTGCATTATTACGGCAGCAATGTCGGGAGCCTCTCGGAGATGGGAGAGCTGCAACGCACGCTCCGCCAGGCGGTCATCGCCGAGCGCCTGGCACGGTCCGGGGTCGACGTCTCCGTGCTGGCCGCCGCCACCGCGCCGGTGTCACTCGAGACGTCGCGGGTCAGCAACGGGCAGGCCAGTGGCGAGAGTGGCGAGTCGTCGTTCATGCTCGCGTACGTGATGTCCTTCCTCCTCTACTTCGCCCTCATCATCTACGGGATCCAGGTCATGGGCTCGGTGGTCGAGGAGAAGACCAACCGGATCATGGAGATTCTCGTCTCGAGCCTGAGCCCCTTCGAGCTGATGCTCGGCAAGGTGATCGGCGTCGGGTCGGTGGCGCTCCTGCAGCTCGGGATCTGGAGCGGCACCGCGAAGTTGCTGACCTCGCAGCGGGTCGCCATTGCCGGGCTGCTGGGGGCCTCTCCGTCGGATGCGATGAGCATGCCGATCCCGTCGATCAGCGGCGGGCTGCTCGCTGTGTACCTCTCGTTCTTTGTCCTGGGGTTCTTCCTCTACTCCGCGGCATACGCCGCCGTGGCGGCCACCGTGAGCACGCAGCAGGAGGCCCAGCAGGCAGCCATGCCGATCACGCTCTGCATCGTGGTCGGGTTGATGCTGATGTTCGGGTTACTGGACGAGCCGAACGGCACGTTGGCGCGGACCATGAGCATGATTCCGTTCTTCGCTCCCTTCGTGACACCGGTGCGGTATTCGCTCAGTCCGTTGCCGCTCATGGAGGTCCTCGCCTCGGCGGGGATTACCGGCCTCGGCGTCATCGCCGTCGCCTGGGTGGCGGGGCGGATCTACCGGGTCGGGATCCTGATGTACGGCAAGCGGCCGTCAGTGATGGAGGTTCTGCGCTGGATTCGGACGGGGTAAGCAGGCGGGGCCGGGCGGCGGGGAGGCAGGGAGGCCGTTCGTTTATCCCACCAACGGTGCGTCACCCCGGCGAATGCCGGGGTCCAACTCCTCTCGGCCACTCCGTCATCCAGCTTCCCTCCTTCCCTCCTTCCCTGCCTCCCTGCCTCCCTGCCTCCCTGCCCATCTGCCTATCTTGTAACATGCCCTACGACGTCCTCGTCATCGGCGGCGGCCACGCCGGCGCCGAAGCGGCCGCGCTTGCCTCGCGGGCCGGTGCCCGTACCCTCCTGCTGACGCAGAATCTCGAGACGATCGGGCAGATGTCGTGCAACCCCGCCATCGGGGGCATCGCGAAAGGCACCGTGGTGCGCGAGGTGGATGCCCTCGGCGGCGTCATGGCGCGCGCGACCGATCTCTCCCGAATCCAGTTCCGGATGCTGAACCGCTCGAAGGGCCCGGCCGTGTGGTCGCCGCGGGCCCAGTGCGACCGGGCGCTCTACCGTCGCGCCGTGCGACAGCTCCTTGAGGCGCAGCCCAACCTCCGGTTTGCCCAGGGCACCGCCGCCTCGTTCGTCATCCGCGACGGGCGGGTGGCCGGGGTCGTAACCAGGGAGGGGCTGACCTTCGAGGCCCGCGCGGTCGTCCTCACCACGGGCACCTTCCTTCGCGGCGCCATCCATCTGGGACTCGACTCGCAGGTTCCCGCCGGACGGGCCGGCGAAGCGCCGGCAGTAGAAATCTCACAAGCGATTGCGGCACAAGGTATTACTAGAGAACGTTTCAAGACGGGTACCCCGCCCCGAATCGATGGTCGCACCGTCGATTTCTCCCGGATTACCCGCCAGGATGGCGACCGCGGGGCGTACTGGTTCAGCCAGTTCGATCGCGCCGAGCATCCCGAGCAACTGCCCTGCTGGCTGACATGGGCCGGCGCGGAGGTGAAGGAGATCATCCAGCGGCATCTCAGCGAATCGGCCCTCTACGGCGGGGCGATCAGCGGCCGGGGCCCGCGCTACTGCCCGTCGGTCGAGGACAAGGTGGTCCGCTTCCCGGACGCGGCTCGCCATCAGGTGTTTCTGGAGCCGGAGGGGCTGGACACGTCCGAACTCTACGTGAACGGACTTTCCACCTCCCTGCCCGCGAATGTGCAGCTCGCCTTTCTGCGTGCGGTGCCGGGGCTGGAGAAGGTGGAGATGACGCGGCCGGGGTATGCCATCGAGTACGACTACTTCCCCCCGACGCAACTGTACCCCACGCTCGAGTCCCGGGCGCTGCCAGGGCTCTTCTTTGCCGGCCAGGTGAATGGCACCACGGGATACGAGGAGGCCGCCGGCCAGGGGGCCATGGCCGGATTGAACGCGGCGCTCCAGGTCCAGGGGAGGGATCCCGTGGTGCTCTCCCGCGACGAGGCGATGACCGGGGTCCTGGTGGACGACCTGGTCCATCGCGGGGTGGACGAACCGTACCGCCTCTTTACCAGCAGGGCGGAATTCCGGATTCTCCTTCGACAGGACAATGCCCTCCGGCGGCTCTATCCGATCACTCGCCGCCTCGGATTGCTCTCGGAGGCGGAGATCAGGGCTGCCGAGACGCGACTGGAGGGGGAGGAGCGGGCATCGAGGGAGGCGGCCGAGAGGGCAATCGCTCCAGAACTGGCGAACCCGATCCTGGTGGCGGCCGGGGAAACCACGATTGGAGAGCCGACCCGCATCAAGGAGCTCTGCCGCCGACCTGGAGTAACGCTGACATCGCTCCTCACGGCTACAGGGAACGGGGCTGCCGCGGAATATGCCGAGTGGGCCGACATCGAAATCAAGTACGAGGGGTACCTGGCCAGGGAACGGGATGCCGCAGCGCGTCTCTCGGAGCTGGGAGAACTTCCCCTCCCTCCCACGCTCGAGTACCACGCAATCCGGACGATTTCCTGGGAGGCGCGAGAGAAGCTCGCTGCGGTCCAGCCCACCTCCATCGGTCAGGCCGGGCGAGTGCCTGGTGTTTCTCCTGCCGACCTCCAGAACCTCGCCTTCGCGGTGCTTCGACAGCACACCTGACCAACCACTGTTTCACGTGAAACCATACCCCACTCGCCCGTAGGCAAGAGAAGGGACGAGGGAGGGTCGGAGGTCAGGGAGGGTCGGAGAACTGACCCTCTGTTTCACGTGAAACAGACCAGGACGACCCAGTACGATCAATCTTGGTGTCGTGTAATTCGTTTTATTACAATATGTTAAAAGATAACATAAGCGATAACACACTCCTGCGGGCTTCCGACTCTCCGGCGGTTTTCCGACCCTCCCTCGTCTCGGGCCGGCGACCAGAGACTTCAAAGTCGACTGGGGGGCAGAAACCGCCTATATTCCTGTCCTCCCTGACCTTACCTCTTCGACCCAGGCGCTCACCCCGCTCATGGCCAGAGTCATCGCGATTGCCAATCAGAAGGGCGGCGTCGGCAAGACAACGACGGCGGTGAATCTTGCCGCCTCGCTCGCCATTGCCGAGAAGCGCACGCTGCTCATCGACGCCGACCCACAGGGGAACGCGTCGAGTGGCGTCGGCGTGCCTCGCGACCAGGTGCGGCTCTCGCTCTACGACGCGGTGATCGATGAGCGTCCCGCGCGCGACATCATTCTCCACGACGAGGCCCTGCCCTTCCTCGACATCCTCCCGGCCACGCAGGATCTCGTCGGCGCGGAACTCGAACTGGTCGATCGGCCGCAGCGGGAAACCGCCCTCCGCCGCGCACTCGAGCCGATCCTCGATGACTACGACTACATCCTGATTGACTGCCCCCCCTCGCTCGGGCTGTTGACGCTCAACGTGCTGACCGCGGCGAATGCCGTCATCATCCCGATCCAGTGCGAGTACTACGCGCTCGAGGGCATCTCGCAACTGCTGAACACGATTCGCCTGGTGCAGCAGAATTTCAATCCGGGGCTCGCCATCGACGGCGTGCTGCTGACGATGTTCGACACGCGCATCAACCTCGCGCGGCAGGTGGCAAACGACGCGCGCGAATACTTCGGTGCCGGCGTGTTCCGCACCGTCATTCCGCGAAACGTCCGGCTCGCGGAGGCGCCCAGTTTCGGGAAGCCGATCCTGCTCTACGATGTGCAGTCGGTCGGCGCGAAGAGCTATCTCTCGGTCGCGCAGGAGCTGCTGCGCCGCGTGGACGCCGCAACGGCGCAGGGGGTGCAATCGTGAGCGAAGCCCGTCGTCTTGGCCGCGGCCTCGAGGCGCTGCTCGGTCCGGTCTCGAAGGAGCAGGCGGAAAAGGAAGGGAACCTCCGCGAACTGCCCGTCGCGGCGATCCGGCCGAACCCCTTCCAGCCGCGCACCCGCGTCGACGAGGAACCGCTCAAGGAACTGGTGGCCAGCATCGAGGCGTCGGGGCTCCTGCAGCCGGTCGTCGTGCGGCCGCAGGGATCCTCCTACGAACTGATTGCCGGCGAGCGTCGCTGGCGTGCCGTGCAGCGCCTCGGCTGGACCCGCATTCCCGCCGTCATCAAGGAGGCGGACGACAAGACGCTCCTCACGCTGGCGCTGATCGAGAACCTGCAGCGCGACAACCTGTCGCCGATTGACGAGGCGCTCGGGTACCAGCGGCTGCAGGAACAGTTCGGCGTCGCGCAGGCGGAAGTGGCACGGCTCGTCGGCCGGGACCGGTCGACGGTGGCCAACCTGCTCCGGCTGCTGGGGCTCCCCGACGCCGTCCGCGATCTCGTCGATCACGGTGCCCTGTCGGCCGGCCATGCGCGCGCGCTGCTGGGGCTCACCGATGCAAAGCTGATCGTGAAGCTGGGCCGCCAGGCGGTGGCGGACGGCTGGTCGGTGCGTGACATGGAGGCGCGGGTCCGCCAGGGGCCGGCATCCGCGAAACGACCGAAGGCCACGCGGGCTGCTCCCGGTCCCGTCAGCGCCGAAGTGCAGCGGGTCGAAGACGCGCTGCGCAAGCACCTGGGCACCGACGTGCGGGTGACGCAGCGCCGCAAGGGGAGGGGCATCGTGCAGCTGAGCTACTACTCGAACGACGATCTGGCCCGCCTGCTCGAGCTCATCCTCGGCACCCCCTTCGAGGGATGAAGACCCCCCGCCCCCAGATCACGGTGATGGTGCACCGCGACGGGGAGGTGAACTCGCGCACCTTCCGGATGCCGATCTGGCTCTTCCGCATCCTGGTGGGTACCGGAGCGGTGTTGCTGCTGGCAGCGCTCGTCCTCGGCGCATGGTATGCCCCGCTCCTCAAGGCGGCGGCCAGTGTCCCGCGGCTCCGTGAGGACGTGGCGCGACTGGAGGCCGAAACCGCCAAGGTGCGGGACCTGGCCGCGGCGCTCGACAGCGTGGAGCGGCGGTATGGACGGCTCCGCGAAATGGTGGGGGCCGATATCGTCCCCGATCCGATCGCACTCGCCTACTCGTTGCCGCTCGCCCCGCCGGTGAATGCAGCGCCCCCGGGGCCCCGCGTGGTCCTGCCCAGCGGACCGACCGTGCCCAATCGCTGGCCGCTGGACGCGGAAGGGTACATGACCCGCGGGCTGGTGCCCGCCGGCGGCACCGAGGAGGAACACACCGGCATCGACCTGGCGGTGACGATCGGGACACCCGTCCGTGCCGTCGGCGGCGGAACGGTGATCGACAGCGGCAACGATCCGGAGTACGGGATCTTTGTCCTGCTCAGCCATCCGGACGGCTATGCGTCGAAGTACGGGCATCTCTCCCGCTCGCTGGTTACCACCGGCCAGCGGGTCAACGCGGGCGACGTGATCGGTCTTTCCGGCAACACCGGGCGCTCCACCGCGCCCCATCTGCATCTCGAAATTCGTCGGGGCGATGAGACCATCGATCCCCTCACCATGGTGAACGAGGACGCACGCTAATGGCCATCTTCTCCAACACACCGCGCGAGCCCGAAGTGAATCAGATGCGTCGGCGCACCGACCACACCTCGCTCTCGATCATCGCCAAGGACCTGACCGTGACCGGCGACCTCCAGACCGAGGGGGTCGTGAAGATCGAGGGGAAGGTCAAGGGCGTCATCCGCGCCAACACACAGGCGCTCGTCGCGCCCGGCGCGCTGGTGCAGGGCGACATCCACACCGCCGAGGCGGTGATCGGTGGACGCGTGGAAGGCAATGTGCACGCCACGGATCGCGTCGAGGTGCAGGCGACCGCCGAGGTGCTGGGCGACGTGTTCACGAGGCGGATCGTGGTGCTGGAAGGCGGCAGCGTGAACGGGTCGATCAAGATGGGATCGGTGAAGGACCCGAAGACGGCGCCGACGATGGGGGCAAAGCCGGAGCCGAAGCCGGAATCGAGGCCGGAACTCGGTCCCAAGGGGTGATGGCGCACCGCGCGCTGGGGTGGGTGCTGGCCGGCGCGCTGCTGGCCGGCTGTGCCACACGGGAGGCGCCCGCGCCGTTTCGTGTGGCACTCGTCACACCTGGGTCCATCGCCGACGCCGCCTGGAACTCCGGCGCCTACACCGGGCTCGGACAGATCCATGATTCGCTCGGCGTCCCCGTCAGCCACGTCGAGGCACGCACGCCGGCGGAGCAGGAAGAAGCGCTCCGCACCTACGCGGCACAGGGCTACAACCTGGTCTTCGGTCACGGATTCGAGTTTCAGGGGCCCGCCGAACGGGTCAGCGCCGACTATCCCGCCGTGGTGTTCATCATCACCTCCGGGGAGCGGGTGCAGGGCAATGTGGCGCCGCTGATCTTCCGGTTGAACGAGGCGAGCTACCTGGCGGGGATGGTGGCGGGGGGCGTGACGAAGACCAACGTGATCGGCTTCGTGGGGGGCGTGGAGCTGCCGCCGGTGCGCGAGGCCTCCGAGGCCTGGGTAGCCGGCGCGCGCGCGGTGAATCCAAAGGTCCAGAGCCGGACCACCTACCTGAACAACTGGGACGATGCGGCCCTGGGACGCGAGGCGGCGCGGGCCCTGATCCGAGTGGGCGCCGACATGCTGCACCACAATGCCGACGCCGCGGCCATCGGTGTATTCCAGGCGGCGAAGGAAGCTCCGGGGGTGTACGTGTTCGGCGCCAACGCCGATCAGACCGCCCTCGCGCCTTCCAGGGTGATCGGCTCGGCGGTGATCGACCTGCCGCGCGCGCTGCTGCTGGTGGCGCGCGAAGTTCAGGGGGGTACTTTCACCCCGAAGGTCGAGTCGTTCGGGCTGGCCAGCGGCGTGGTGAAGTACGTGCCCAACCCCGCCCTCGATTCGATGGTGCCCGCGGACCTGGCCGCGCGCGTCCGCGCCGCCGAGGACAGTATCCGACAGCAGGATGGCCCATGAGCGACCACGCCGTTTCAGTTGCCGGGATCACCGAGTACCTCGACACCCTGCTCCGGGTGCGGGAGATCCCCGACGAGGGGAACGCCGTCAATGGACTCCAGGTGGAGAACGGCGGCACAGTCGACCGTATCGTGGCGGCGGTGGATGCCTCGCTCGAGGCCATCGAGCATGCCGCGCCGGCCGGGAGCGAGGGGGGCACCCTGCTCCTGGTCCATCATGGACTGCTGTGGGACGGCAACGTGCCGCTCACCGGCCGCCGCTACCGGCGGGTCCGGGCGCTCCTCGACCGCAACATCGCGCTCTACTCGGCGCACATTCCCCTCGACCTCCACCCCGACGTCGGGAACAACATCGTCCTGGCGCGGCGGCTCGACATCGAGCTCGAAGGGTGGTTCGGGGAGTACAAGGGCCATCGACTCGGCGTGTACGGCGAGTTGTCGCTGGGGCGCGACGAGCTCGTCCGACGCATCGAGGGACAGCTGGGCGCCACCGCACGCCTGATTCCCGGCGGACCGGTGACAGCCCAACGGGTCGGCATCGTGACGGGGAGTGGGGGCGGGTTCATTGCCGAGGCCATCGCCACCGGCATCGACACGCTGATCACCGGGGAGGGTCCCCATCACACCTACTTCGACGCGATGGAACTCGGTGTCAACGTGATCTACGCCGGCCACTACGCCACCGAGCAGGTCGGTGTCCAGGCGCTCGCCCAGCACCTCGGCCTCCGCTTCGAACTGCCGTGGGAGTTTCACCGGCATCCGACGGGAATGTAGGACGTCGGCGGGGCTGCAGGGCTGCGGGGCAGGGCGGGCCGACACCGCGAGCGCACAGATGCTCCTCGAACTCAAAGACATCTCCAGGTCATTCGGCTCGGTGCGCGCGCTTCGCGGTGTGGACCTGTCGGTCCGCGCGGGCGAAGTGCACGCCGTCCTCGGCGAGAACGGCGCCGGGAAGTCGACGCTGATGCATATCGCGGACGGCCTGCTGCGCCCCGACGCGGGGACCATTGCGATCGACGGGCAGGCGGTCCGGTTCCGCTCCGTGCGTGACGCCCGGCTGCATGGCATCGGGATGGTGCACCAGCACTCGACCGCGGTGCCGGCCCTCTCCGTCATGGAGAACGTCGCGCTCGCGGCCGGGTGGCCGGTCACCCCGCGGCGGCTTCGCCGGCGCACCGCCGAACTCACCGCACGTCTCGCCCTCCACCTCGATCCCCTCCAGCCTGCCGGCGAGCTCTCGGTGGCCCTCAAACAGCGCCTCGAGATCGTGAAAGCGCTGGCCTCCGAGGCGCGGATCCTTCTCCTCGACGAACCGACGGCCGTGCTGGCGCCCGCCGAAGCGGACGAACTGTTCCAGTTCGTCCGGGCATTCACCCGCACGGGCGGCGCGGTGGTGCTCATCACGCACAAGCTCGATGAGGCGCTCGGCTCCGCCGATCGGGTGACGGTGCTCCGGCGGGGTGCGGTGACGCTGGCAGCGCCGCGTGCCGAGGTGACCTCGGCCTCGCTCACCAGGGCAATGATCGGGGGCGCGCTGACGAAGGCGGCACGCCGTCCATCAACGAGTGATGGTCCTGTACTGGTGCGGTGCGAGGGGCTCGCGGTCGAGGGAGAATCCGGCTCGGGCCTGCGCCACGCCTCGCTCCGCATCCGGGGCGGTGAACTGGTCGCGGTGGCTGGCGTGGAAGGGAACGGTCAGCGGGAGCTGCTCCGCGTGGTGGCGAAGTTGCTGCCCCCCCATCGGGGCGCATTGGAGGTGGTCGGTCCGATCGCGTTCGTCCCGGAGGATCGGACCACGGAAGGACTGATCCCCTCACTCTCGCTCACCGAGAATGTCGTGCTGGGCGTGGGGCGGGTCGCCCCCTGGATCCGGGGACGTCGCGTCCGGCGCGTGGACTGGTCAGCGGCCGCCGCACGGACCGCCGCCCTGCTGGCTGCGTTTGACGTTCGCGCCGAGGGGCAGGGTGCGGCGGCGGGGAGCCTGAGCGGCGGCAACCAGCAGAAACTATTGATTGCGAGGGCGCTGGAACGGCGGCCCCGTGTGCTGGTGGCGGAGAACCCGACGCGCGGGCTCGATCTGCAGGCGGCGGCGGATGTCCACGCGCATCTGCGCGCCGCCGCGGCGTCTGGTGCGGCGGTGCTGGTCTATTCGAACGACCTGGATGAGGTGCTGGAGCTGGGCGACCGAATCCTGGTGGCGGCGAACGGCGTGATAGCCGAGGCGCCGGCGGGAGCGGACCGGCAGCGGCTCGGCGAGATGATGCTCCGGTCGGGTGGGCCCGATGCGAGGTAACCTCCGTGCGCTGGGCACCGGCGTGGCGGCGCTCGCGGTCGGACTGCTGATCCTCGCGGTTGGGCTGCAGCTGGCGGGGTACGACGCCGGCGCCGCACTCGCGGCGCTCTGGGATGGCGCCTTCGGTTCGTGGCGCGCGTTCACCGGGGCCACCCTGCTTCGCTCGGTGCCGCTGATCCTGATTGGACTCGGGTTTGCGCTGGCGCTGCGGGGCGGCGCGCTCAACATCGGCGCTGAGGGACAGTTCTACGCCGGCGCCATGGCGGCGACGTGGATGGGAGTGCATGTCGGCGGCTGGTCGCCGTGGCTGGCGCTGCCGGGCGTGGCCCTGGCGGGCGTGCTGGGGGGCGCGCTGTGGATGGCGCTGCCGGTGCTGCTCAAGCTTCGATTCGGAGTGCTTGAGGTAATCAGCACACTGCTGCTCAACTTCGTGGCCGAGTCGCTGGTGAGCTGGATGGTCCAGGGCCCCATGCAGGAGCCATCGGGGATCTACCCGCAAAGCGCACCGATCGTCGACGCGGCGCGCCTGCCGGTGCTGCCGGGCACGCGGCTGCATGTGGGGTTTGTCGTCGCGCTGATGGCCGCGGGTGTGCTGGCATGGATCTTTGCCCGCACCTGGTGGGGTTTCCGGCTGCGCGCTCTGGGCGAGGGACCGCGTGCCGCGGAGGTGAGCGGACGAGTTCGGCCGGGGCGGACGATTGCGGTGGCGCTCTTCGGGTCCGGCGCGCTGGCGGGGCTTGCGGGCGCGTTCGAAGTGAGCGGGGTGTCCTACGCCCTCTACCAGAACCTGTCACCGGGCTACGGATTCACCGCCATCGGTGTGGCGCTGCTGGCGCGGCTCCGGCCGTCGGCGATTGTGCTCACGGGTATCGTCTTCGCGGCGCTGGAGGCGGGGGCGGGAGCGATGCAGCGGGACGCCGGGATTCCGGCGGTGGCGGTGTACGTGGTGGAAGGGGTGATCATCCTGGTGCTGCTGCTGGGAGACGCCGCGGCTCGTCGGGGCGTCAAGCAACAGGCCCCCGCGACGATCGTGGACGGTGCCGGATGATCGATCCACTGTCGGTAGCGGCGGATGTCCTGGTGGCGGCGGTGGGCATCGCCACGCCCCTGGCACTCGCCGCGACCGGGGAGACAATTGCCGAACGGTCGGGTGTGGTGAACCTCGGCATCGAGGGGGCGATGCTCTTCGGCGCGCTGGGCGGTGCCATCGGCGCAACGGTGGCGGGACCGGCGGCCGGGCTCGGCGCCGGCATGCTGGCGGGTGTGCTGGTGGCCGCGCTCTTTGCGGCAGTCGCCATCGGCGCGGGAGCCGACCAGATCATCACCGGCACGGCGGTGACGCTCGCGAGCGTCGGCCTGACCGGGACGATCTACCGGAAGTTCTATGGCCCGGCTGGCGTCGGGCTGTCGCTGCCAACGCTGCCGCCCCTCCCGGTCCCCATCCTTTCCGACACCCCGCTCATCGGGAATGCGC
The DNA here is from genome assembly GCA_035328285.1 of Gemmatimonadales bacterium. Taxonomy (GTDB): domain Bacteria; phylum Gemmatimonadota; class Gemmatimonadetes; order Gemmatimonadales; family GWC2-71-9; genus SPDF01. The sequence goes on along the minus strand of DAOLIZ010000004.1, from coordinate 14,910 downwards.
TCTTCGTCCAGCCGGCCACGACCTATCTGGCGGTCGCCCTGATTCCGTTGAGCTGGGCCCTGCTCTTCCGCACCCGATTTGGCCTGGCGCTCCGTGCCGTCGGCGAGGATCCTTCCGCCGCTCGCGCCGCCGGCATCCCGGTGCGCCCGACCCGGGCGGTGGCGGTGCTGCTCGGCGGAGCCTTGGCCGGATTGGCAGGCGCCACACTGGTGCTGGCGCAGGTCGGCACGTTCACCGAGCGGATGACGGCCGGGCGCGGATTCATTGCGATTGCCATCGTGGTGCTGGGGCGGTGGAACCCGGTGGGGGCAGGCTGGGCCGCGCTGCTCTTCGGGCTGGCAACGGCGCTGCAGTTTGCGTTGCAGGCCGCTGGGTACAAGGTGCCGTACCAGTTCTTTCTGATGTTCCCGTACCTCCTGACGCTTCTCGCACTGGCGGGCGCCGTCGGCCGGGTGAAGGCGCCGGCGGCACTTGGAAGGAACGAGGGGCAGCGGTAGAAACCGCAAGCGGGCTCTGCTCCGTGAACGCGGCCGCCTATATTGCGGCTCGCATGGAAACCTGCCCGAGACATCTGGAGGCCCCTTGTCCAAGCATGCGCCCGCCCGCCCGGACGATTCCGAGTACAACTCCTATTATCAGCCGTACGTCAAGGAAGTACCAGATGGAGACCTGCTGGCCATGCTGGAGGCCCAGAAAATCTCCACGGCTGCCGTGTTGGCAGGAATATCAGACAAACAAGCCGCCTTTCGGTACGCTCAAGGGAAGTGGAGCATCCGCGAGGTGATCGGGCACATCTCGGACGCTGAGCGCGTCTTCTCCTATCGCGCCCTCCGTATCGCGCGGGGGGACACGATCGATCTTCCTGGCTTTGACGAGAATGCCTGGGTCCCGATGGGGGCGTTCGAGGAACGGTCGATGGCCGACGTCGCCGCGGAGTTCCGGGCCGTACGGGACGCCACCCTTGCACTCTTCGGCTCGTTCACTGCCGAGGCCTGGCCGCGGATCGGGTCGGCGAGCGGGCATCCGGTCTCGGCGCGGGCGCTCGCCTGGATCCTGGCAGGGCACGAGCGGCACCACCTCCGGGTACTGGCGGAACGGTACTTTCCGCATCTCAAGTCCTGACGAGCCAAGGGATTCTCCCCCCGGCTTCACTCCCGCTTCATAGCCCCCACGCTATCCTCGGAGTCCACTCCCGCCGCGTGGCGGGGGTGGTGTGCAGGTCGCGGCGCGACCCGCGATTCGAGGAGGGGGATCATGGTGAGTCAGCGGACATTTACGACGGAAGAAGCCCGGCGAGTGGGCGATCAGATGGGCATCAAGTGGACTGAGGTGGATCCGGAACAGTTCCGCATGGGGCTCGAAGTGGAGCTGGAGCACGGGGTCCGGAATGTCGTCACCAACGTGACCAACGACGACCTGGTGCTGACCGGGAAGATCGCACTCGCGCACCTGATGGAATTGCCGGACTACTACACCCGGCTGATGCGCATGGAGGAAGAGGCGCGCGTCATGCTGGCCCTGTAGGCCCCGCCCCCACGTTGCGGCCCCTCGCCGTTGTGGGTAGCGTAGTCGCATGAACATCGAACTCCTTGGCGTCCCGATGGACCTCGGTTCCGGGCGGCGCGGTGTGGACATGGGTCCCTCTGCGCTCCGGATCGCAGGCGTCGGCCCCGCCCTCGCCGCCCGCGGCCACCGTGTCTTCGACGGCGGCGACCTCGACATCAAGAACATGGAAGAGACCACCTTCGGAAGCCGGCGCGCCCGGTACCTGGGGGAAATTGCCCGCGCCTCGGGACTTCTTGCCAAGGCCGTGGAGCGAATCCTCGATCGCAAGCGGTTCCCGTTGGTGCTGGGCGGAGACCACTCGATCGCGGTTGGCACGATTTCCGGTGTCGCGTCGTTCGCCCGGAAGAAGAAGAAGAGTCTCGGCCTCCTCTGGATCGATGCCCACAGCGACATCCATGTCCCGAAGACCTCCCCGTCGGGCAACATCCACGGGATGCCGCTCGCGGCGCTCTTCGGGCTCGGGCCCAGGGAGCTCTCGGCCGTCGGGGGTGACTGGCCGAAGATCGATGCGCAACACACCGCGCTGGTCGGCATTCGGAGCCTCGAAGACGGCGAGCGGCGCCATCTGGCGGAACTGGGCATCCGAGTCTACACGATGTCGGAAATCGACCGTGACGGGATCCACGCCGTCATGAGCGACGCGCTGGCCCGCGTCACCGACGGCACCGAGCTCCTGCATGTGAGCTTCGACCTCGACGCCGTGGATCCGACCCTGGCTCCCGGCGTCGGCACGCCGGTGAAAGGGGGGCTCGACTACCGGGAGGCCCATACCATCATGGAGCTGGTGTCCGCGTCAAAGCGGATGACCTCACTGGAAGTCGTCGAGGTCAACCCGATCCTCGACGAACGCAACCGCTCGGCTGTCCTCGCGGTCGAGCTGCTGGAGTCGGCCTTCGGGAAGCGGATTCTGTAGGCCATGGGCGCCCGGCTGATGGGCTTCCTCGGGCTGGCGCTGCTACTCCTGAGCGCCGTCCTGATGGATGTCAGCCACGGGCTGTTCAACGCGGACGACTTCGCGAACCGGGTGGCATCGAGCCTGGGTGATGCGCGCGTCTCGGGTTTCGTCGCCGAGAAGATCACCGACGTGCTCATCGACCGGCGACCCAACCTCACCGCCGTGCGACCGCTCCTCGTCGGCACCGCCGACGGACTGGTCGGGAGCTCTCCCTTCCGTGCCGTCGCGCGGACCGCGCTCAAGTCGGCCCACCAGGCGTTCTTCTCCCAGACGGGGGAGGACGTCCTGCTCTCGGTTCCCGATGTGGGGGTCCTGGTGCAAAGCGCCCTCGGCGGGATCAATCCGGAGCTGGCGGCGAAGATCCCCGGAAATCTCGAGACGGTCGTGGCCAAGCTCCCAAAGAGCAGGCTGGGCACGACGCTCGTAGCGACCCGCCGTATCCTGACGCAGGTGGCCTGGCTTCAGCGCGGTCTGTTCCTGCTTGGCATCGGGTTGCTGGTAGGCAGCATCCTGCTCGACCACGACAGGCGCCGGGGTTTGACACGCGCCGGTGTCGGACTCGTAGTGGTGGCGCTTCTCCTGGCACTCGCGATTCCCGTGGGGCGGCTGGTGGCTCTGGCGGTCACGCCGGACGAGGCCACGCGCGGCGCGTTCTTCGGCGTGTGGCGACAGTACTTCCTCCCGATCCTTGGCTTTGTCTACTCCTTTGCCGGCAGCGGCGTGATCCTGGCCTCCGCGGCCAATTCCCTGCACGAGAAGACCGACCCCTTCGAGGGGCTGCGGCGGCTGGCCCGGCTGGCGGCGGAACCGCCCACGGGCCGCGGCGGCCGGGTGCTCTGGATTCTGGGGACCGCCGTCGCGGGGACGGTGGTGCTGATGTGGCCCTCGAGCGTCGTCGCCGTGGCCGCCGTCATCGGCGGACTGCTGCTCGTTTTCGCCGCCCTCCGCGAGCTCTTCCGGCTGGTCCTGGAGAACGTGCCGGAGCGTTCGGGTGCCTCGTCCGTGGCGCCCGGCCGGCGGTGGCCCCTCCGGACGCTGGCCGGGGTGGGGCTCGGTGCCGGGTTGGTGGCGATTCTCCTGCTGCTGCGCCGCCCGGAGCCGCTGCCGGTGGTGAATATGGCGGTCGTGGCCTGCAATGGGGCGCCCGAGCTCTGCGATCGCCGGATCGACCAGGTGTCCTTCCCGGCCACCCACAACTCGATGTCGAACGCCGAGATCCCGGGGTGGATGTTCCCGCACCAGATGGTCGACTTCGCAGGGCAGCTCGAATACGGGATTCGCGCCCTGCTGGTCGACGTCCACTACGGCTTCCCGGGTGCCGACCGGATCAAGACCGACCTCGAGGGTGAGGGCGCCACCCGCGAGAAGCTGGTGAGCGCCGTGGGTGAGGAGGGCTTCGAGGCGGCCCAGCGGATCCGGGACCGCATGGTCGGGGTAGATGAAGGACATCGCGGGCTCTACTTCTGCCACGGCTTCTGCGAGCTTGGGGCCTATCCGGTGGCGCCGGCCCTCAAGGGGATACGGGACTGGCTGCTGGTGCATCCGGACGAGGTACTCCTGATCGTCATCGAGGACTATGTCACGCCCGAGGAGATCGCCGCGGCGTTCACTGAAAGCGGGCTGCTCGACTTCGTCTATACCGGGCCGATCACGCCATGGCCCACGCTCCGGTCGATGATCGTCTCCGGCGGGCGGGTGCTGGTGTTCACCGAGTCAGGGAAGCCGGGAGTGGCGTGGATTCACCCGGCGTTCGAGAGTTTCCAGGAGACGCCCTACACCTTTCACACGCCGGCGGAGTTCTCCTGCAAGCCGAACCGCGGTGGCACGTCCGGAACGCTCTTCCAGGTCAATCACTGGATCGAGACGACACCGGCCCCCCGGCCGAGCAACGCGGAGATCGTGAACACCTACGACGTCCTCCTCAAGCGGGCGAAACAGTGCGAGCGGGAGCGCGGGATCAAGCCGACCTATGTGGCAGTAGATTTCGGTGATATCGGCGAGATCGTGAATGTCACGCGGACTCTGAACGGGCTGGACACGCTTTCGGCGGGGCCGAGGGACAGCGGGGCAGCGGGGCAGTAGAGGCGCACCGAAGTGCGCCCCTCGTACCGGGAAAGGCATGCATGTCGGACATTTTGGATTTTGTCATCATCGGTTCCGGCTTCGGCGGGAGCGTGTCCGCCCTGCGGCTGACCGAGAAGGGCTACCGGGTGCGGGTGCTCGAGCGCGGGAAGCGATTCCGCGACGAGGACTTTGCGCGCAGCAACTGGAACGTGCGCCGGGCGCTCTGGGCTCCGGCCCTGCGCTGCTTCGGCATCCTGCAGATCAGTCCCTTCCGCAACATCTTCGTGCTGCACGGCGCCGGCGTCGGCGGCGGCAGCCTCGGGTACGCCAACGTCCTGATGGCCCCCGGCGACGAGATGTTCTCCGCGCCCGCCTGGAGTCACCTGGCCGACTGGAAGGCGCTTCTTGCGCCGCACTACGACACTGCCCGCCGGATGCTCGGCGTGGCGGTCAATCCGCGGACCTGGCCGGCCGACATTCTCCTGCAGGAGATCGCCGAGGAACTGGGGACCGCGGACACCTGGCAGTCGACGCCGGTCGGGACGTTCTTCGGTGTGCCGGACGACGAGGGGGAGGAGGTTCCTGATCCCTACTTCGGCGGGGAGGGGCCCCCGCGGCGCGGCTGCATCCACTGTGGCGGCTGCATGGTCGGCTGCCGGTACAACGCCAAGAACACGCTCGTCAAGAACTACCTGTACCTGGCCGAGAAGTGGGGCGCGGAGGTCGAGGCGGAGGCCGAGGTGCGGGACATCATCCCCTTGCCGGAGGGGCAGCCCGATGGCGCCCGCTACGAGGTGGTGTACCGCTCCTCGTCCGCCCTGTTGTTCAGGAACGAGCGACGCATCCGCACCCGCAACGTCATTGCCGCCGCCGGTGCGCTCGGGACGATGCGTCTCCTCTTCCGTTGCCGCGACGTGACCGGTTCCCTGCCCCGCCTCTCGCCGCGGCTCGGCGACATGGTCCGCACCAACAACGAGTCGCTGCTCGGTGTCATCGCGCGCGACGACACGGCGGACTACTCGCAGGGGATCGCCATCACGTCCATCGTCCACGCCGACCCGATCACGACCATCGAGCCGGTGCGGTATTCCCCTGGCTCGTCAATGATGCGGCTCCTCACCGGGCCGATCATCGAGTCGGGGGGATTCCTCAGCCGGCTGGCGCAGTCGGTGTGGCAGATCTTCTCCAGGCCGATCGACTTTGCCCGCACCCACTTCCTGCCGCGCTGGGCGCAGCGGACCACCATCATCCTGGCGATGCAGACCGACGACACCAGGCTGCGCTTCCGGTTCGGGCGGAGCCTCTTCACCCTTTTCCGCCGCGGACTGGTGTCGCATCCCGATCCGGAGAGCGGGCACCCGTCGGCCATCGAAATCAGCCGGAAAGTGACCCGGCGGTTTGCGGAAAAGAACGGCGGGATCGCCGCCGGGTCGATCAACGAGGGGCTGCTCGGCATTCCGATGACGGCGCACATTCTCGGCGGATGTCCCTTCGGCAGGGACGCGCGCGAGGGGGTCGTCGGGCTCGACATGCAGGTGCACAATTATCCCGGTCTGTATGCCATCGACGGGTCCGTTGTCCCGGCCAACCCCGGTGTGAACCCCAGTTTGACGATCACGGCCCTGGCGGAGTACGCCATGGAGCGCGTGCCCGCGAAGCCGGGGGCGACGGTCCGCCGGCCGGCAGGCGTGGAGGCGAGCGACGCTACGGAAAGACGCACCACGGTAGGTGCCTGATTGGGAGGAGTGTCGCTTGCCATTGACCCTGACGTCCAGGACCTTCGCACCAGGCGGCGAGATTCCAACGCGCTGCACCTGTGAGGGAGAGGACCTCGCGCCCGACCTGAGCTGGTCCGGGGTGCCGGCGGGCACGAAATCGCTGGCGCTCATCATCGACGACCCCGACGCCCCGGACCCGGCGGCGCCCAGGCGGACGTATGTTCATTGGGTATTGTACAACATCCCGGTCAACGCGACGGGGCTGGCGGAAGGCACGATGCCTGCCGACCTCCCCGCCGGAACGCGCGAGGGCCTCAACGACTGGAAGCGCACCGGGTACGGGGGGCCTTGCCCGCCGATCGGCCGGCACCGCTACTTCCACAAGCTCTATGCGCTCGACAAGGTCCTCCCAGACCTCGGCGCCGCCACCAAGCCGGTGCTCGAGACCGCCATGGCGGGGCACATCCTCGCGCACACGGAGCTGATGGGCACCTATATCAAGAAGGGGACGACATCATGACCACGGCAGCGCTGGCATTCGAGGTGAAGCTCGCCATGCCATATGCGGAGGCGATGGACACAGTTGCGGCGGCACTCAAGGCCGAAGGATTCGGCGTCCTGACCCGCATCGACGTGCATGCGACGCTCAAGGAGAAGATCGGGGCGGACTTCCGTCCCTACTCCATTCTCGGCGCCTGCAACCCGACGCTGGCGCACCGGGCGCTGAGCCACTATGCCGAAGCGGGGCTGCTCCTGCCCTGCAACGTGACCGTGGAGGCCCACGGAGCCGGTTCCGTCGTGCGGATCGCCGACCCCGACGTGATGCTGTCGGTGGGTGGCATGGACCAGGATCCGGCGCTGCGGTCGGTCGCCACCGAGGCGCGGGTCCGGTTGTCCCGCGTGGCTGAGGCGCTTCGCGCCGGTCCGGAGGCCGCATGATGAAGGACGCGCCCGACCACCTCGACGCCGATCTCATCCTGAAGTTGTACGACCTGCGACGCGAGGCGTCGCTCCGCAAGGCGCGGGAAGTGCTGGCCAGCGAGTTCTGGCCGAAGAACGCAAAGGAAGCCGTGGCTGTCCTCAAGCGCGACCATCCGCTCAATCGCGAGCATCGCCAGGTATCCACCTACTGGGAGATGGTGTACCGGATGGCCCGGTACGGTATCATCCACGGGGATTTCCTGGTGGAAAACAATGCAGAGGGGCTGCTGAACTTTGCGAAGGTGGAGCCATACCTCCAGGACATTCGCGCCGCCTCGCATCCCGGGGTGTTCAAGAACGCGGAGTGGGTGGCCGCGGAGGTTCCGGCGGGGCGATCGATTGCCGAGCGGATGCGCGCTCAGGTCAAGGCGCGGCTGGAAAAGAAATAGCGCTTAGCGGATCCGCTCCCGCAAGGCGTCGCGCGCGGTCTCGATGGTGGCGCGCACCCGCGCCTTCAGTGCGGGCAGGTCGTCGAGGGTCAGGCCGGCGGTGTCGATCGGGGGGAGGACCTCGACGACGGCCCGCGCCCGGCTGAAGCGCCAGTCATGTTTGGGGAGGGCGGTACCGGTGCCCGCCACGGCGAGCGGCAGGATCGGCACGCCGGCCTCGAGCGCCAGGCGGAAGGCGCCGTCCTTGAACGGCAGCATGTCACCGTCGGGCGAGCGGGTACCCTCCGGAAAGAACATCACCGACACCCGGTTCTGCAGCGACGCACGGCAGCGCTCCATCGCCTCGACGGCGCTGGGGCCGAAGCCCCGCCTGATGGGAATGTCGCCCGCCATCCGCATCATCCAGCCGATCAATGGAATCTTCAGGATCTCGATCTTCGACAGCCACTTCATCTCGAAGGGGAGATGGCTGATGAGCAGGATGTCGGCGAACGACTCGTGGTTGGCGACGATGACGTACGGGTGCCGGGGATGCTCGACATGGATGCCGGCCCGGCGGAAGCTCCAGTAGGGATTGACGGTGGCCATCGCCACGCCGAGGCGGCGGAACCACCAGCCAACGATATAGCGACCGCGGTCGAAGGGCACGGTGACGAGGTAGACCAGCACCATCGTCGGAAACCAGGCGACGATGACGATGGCAATCCAGAACCACGCCCAGGCGGAACCGATGGTTTGAAGGAAGCGGCGCATTCGGGAAAATAGACGCGACCGTCACCCCGGCGAAAGCCGGAGTCCATTCCGCCGGTATGCCTACCGGAGGTGTTCGGTCCGGCTCCGTGCCCGATCGCTGAGGGTCACGTCCAGCGGACCGGCCGCGCTATCGAGCGTGACGCTGCCGCCTCGGGCCAGGGAGAGGATCTGGCCGGTGGAGGCGTCACGCACCACGGCCAGGGGATAGTCCGATGCATTCCAGCGAATGGTGGAGGCGGCGCCGGACCGCTCCAGTCGAATATTGGAACTGCGACCCGCTGCACCTGCGCCGGTCGTGGCGACGATCGCGCGCTGTCCTCGGCTCTCCAGCTGAAGCCGGGCCAGCGACCCGCGCACCATCCGGAGCGGCACGGCGAAGGCAAAGTGCTCCTCGGCATGCGGCGCATCGGCCACCGGCGTGCCGCTGAACGCGATCCGGAATGCCTCACCACCGTTGGCATCGAACCCACGGATCAGGTTCGGGCCCGAGTTGACCGGCAGCAGTGCCTCGGTCGTGGCCTCGAACGCCGGTTCGAGCACGACTTCCCCGTCCCGGATCCGGCCCCACACGATCAGGCTCGGCTCCCGAACGCTTCCCATCTGCAGCACCGCCGCGGGGCCGCGCTGGTTCATCACGCCGAGGTAGGTGTAGTCGCTGATCCAGGTGTTGTTGCAGTAGCCCATGAGGTCGGTAAGCGTCGGGGCCTTCAGCGCACCGGACACCAGGTCGTACCCCCACGCCCCCGTCACCCCGCCGGGGTAGGGATAGTTCGGATCGGAGGAGCTCACGCCCCCGCATGGCGCATGGGACCGCCCGAAATTGTGTCCGAGCTCATGAGCGACCACGCCGGAGGCGCTCGGCAGCTTGTCCCATCCCACCGAGGCCCGTCCGGGGACATACCCGTAGCCGGCAATGCCGCCGCCGTATGGGACGGAGATCACGCCGTAGTAGTTCTTCGTCCCCCCTTCGGAGGCCCGCAGCGCGTTGATCTCACTCAGGATGCGAAGCCACACGCCATTCCCGTCGCCGGACTGGATCTGCGCGGTGTCGGTATAGGTATACGCCGCGCGCACGTCGACGTTGACGGCCGCCAGCGGGTGCATGCGCAGGGTCTGGTCGGCAAACTGCGCCGCGTTGCCGGCCGTCACGTTGCCGGTCGAGTTGTCGGCGGTGCGGTGGACCGGGACCAGGCGCAGGTCGAGCGCCGCCACGGTACGCACGTTGAGCGTGATCGGTGTGCCGTTGCCGGGGTAGCTGTTGTCGCCGTCGTTCGATTCGGCAATGACGTTCGCGGGATCGACGTCGAGCACGACGTCGAGGTCGGGCTGCAGCAACGACGCCGGCAACGTGGCGTTCCAGGTGCGATTGAGCGCGCCCTGGCTTCCGACGGTATCGGTCGGGACGCTCGCCCCCGGGGCCGGGATCGTCACCGTCTGGATCAGCGCGCCGGCCCGGTAGAATCGGGCTCTTACCTCGGGGGAGGCGGTATTGGCCTGATTGGAAACGACAAAGACGCGCAGGAGCCCGTCGCGTCCGGCGACCAGCGGAATGCTGCGGTTGTATGTCTGCACGCTCTGGGTGACGTAGAACCCGTCGATGCGGAGATTCAAGCTGGTGGCTGACCGGGCCGCGTACGCCACCGCCGCCGCCGCCGCCGCGCTGCTTGAGACGGTGACCTGCTGGCTCAGCGGCGTGGGGTCATAGAGCGGTGCGGAACCAACCACCCCCGCCGCGACGGTGTAGGTGCCCGGCGCGAGGCCGGTGAGAGAGGCGTTGCTGGTCTGCTGGGAGGAATACCCAGCGGGGCCGGTAATGGTCACCGCACCGTCGATCCCCGTCGGCAACCCGCTGACGGTCAGGCTGAGGGAGCCAGGCGTGGCAGTGTAGACCACGCCCGCCGAGGCGGATCCGCCGGCGGTGACCTTGGCAACCTGGGTAGTCGGCAGGGGAACGTAGGCCGCTCCCCCCTCGCTCACGCCCGCCGCCGTGATCGTGTAGTTGCCCGGGGTCAGGTCGCTGAGGGTCGCGTTCGAGGGCCCGATCACCTGGCTGAAGTCGTTGGGCCCGGACACCGTCACGCTGGCCGCGGCGGCAGGCGGAAGCCCGGTGACACCGACCACGAGGGAGCCCGCCGAGGGACCGGTGGGTTCCTTCCCGCCACAGGCGGCGGCGAAGAGCACGAGGAGGATTGGCAGCGGAGGGGCGGCGAGCTGGGACAAGCGCATGGAGGGAGGCAGGGCAACGCACGTGCCGATTCAACGAAGGGGGCGCAAATACATCTGTTGCAATGGGTTGGACGGACTAGTGCGGCTGCCTGCATCCCCTGGCAATGGGGCGGAATGCGCTATTCGGGGAGCTTGTCCTCCCAGAGCGCCAGGATGTTGCCGTCCGGGTCGGCCACCATGGCCATGATTCCGAACCCCTGCTGGGTCGGCTCGGTCACAAACGTCACGCCTCGCTGGTGGAGACGTTCGCAGAACTCGAGGAGGTGCTCGACATGCAGGGTGATGCCGGTTTCCCGACCCACCATCGCCAGTGCGTTGGGGTGTACCGCCGGGTGGACGCCGAGGCGGGTCCTGCCCTTTTCCCCCTCCATGAACTCGGCGCCGAACGATCCCTGGTGCAGCAGGGGCAGGCCGAGATGATCGCGGTAGAAGAGCAGGGCGCGATCGATGTCGGTCACGAAGATGGCGATGCTGTGGATGTGTGGCATGGGCGGCACGTTGGTGGGGAAGCGGGGAAGGCGCGTGGGAGGAAAGGTAATCAGTTCGTCCGCGACGAACCGGTTCGCGCCACAATCCAGTCCACGATTTCCCGATAGAGCCCCGGCGGGTACCCCACTGCACCGTCCACATTCATCACCAGGAGGCCGTGGCTTGCGCCCGGAACGACCATGACGGTCATGTCGCGGGCGTTGTGCGCGATTTCGGCGAAGACCGGCTCATTGCGCCCAGCGAGAATGCGCTGGTCGTCACCTCCGAGCACAACCAGCACCGGGATCTTCAGGGCGCGATAGGCCCGGGCCGGGTCGCCGGCCAGCACGCCGGCGTAGACATCCCAGTAGGCCGCGTCAGGCCGGGGGAGGGCCGCGGCGCCGGGGGGGAAGTCCTCGCGCCACTCCGCGGCGCTGGTCCGGGCTTCAAATGCGGCCATGCGTTCGAATCCTTGGCGTCCGAGTGCATAGGCCGTGCGCAACCGCAGCCATTCCCGTGCTTCCGCGGCCACATCAGCCGCACGCCCGGCAGCGAGAAGCCGGCGTTCCTCCATGTCCATGATGGCCTCGGCGTGCGGCAACGCCGAGCAGACGCGACAGACGAGGAACGACACATCCTGGCGTCGTGCCGCCAGTTCGGGCCCGACGAACCCGCCCTCACTTGCGGCGTAGATCCCGACCTGGGTCGAGTCGATTCCTGGTTCCCGCTTGAGGGCGTCCAGCGCCGCACCCGCGTCCGCGATCCACGCTTCATGCGACAGCCCGCTCCAGTCCCCCGACGACCCTCCCGTGCCGCGCTTGTCGAGCGTGAGCACGGCCACTCCATGGGCGGCGATCAGGTCGCCGGTTTGCCCGGGAGCGCGGCGAGTCAGCGGACCCGAGCCCTGGATCATCAGCATCGCGGGGTGGGGGCCGGGGCCCGCGGGCAGCGTCAGCACGCCCGCGAGGGTGACGCCGCCGCTGGCGACGCGGACGTCGCGCTTCTCGAGCGGCACCCGCGTGGCGACGATCCGCCTGGCACCGCTGGCGCCGATGATGATCAGCGTGTCGCCGCTGATTTCAACCCCGCCCTCCACCGGCGTCCGCTCAAACCACGCCGGGCCCAACTCGAAGTGCGTCCGATCGACGGGGTACAGCGCGCGCACCATGCCGGTCGCGTATTGCGTCAGGGACAGCACGGAACGGCCACCGAGCTGATCGGCGAGGTTCATCAGGTGGACGTAGTCGCCAGAGGTGTCCTGGTACAACCCTGCCAGGGAGTCAGCGCGGGGTGTCGGGATGGAGTCGGGGACTTGGGCGGAGGCGGTAGCGCCGAACAGGATGGTGGCGACGAGTGGGATGATGGCACGGCGCATATGACTCCCAACGGTGCACCGCACAGGGAGGTTTCACGCTAGCGATGGCTGGCCCTCCTGGTCCAGACCCAGTCGAGGTCGATGCGGAACGGTTCTTCCCACTTCGTTGGCCGCAGCACCACGGTGGCCGTTGAATCGCCTGGTGCAAGGCGAAGATCGAGTGAGTGGGCACCACAACCACCGCGGGCGATGTTCTCGCAATTGGAGAGGACCAGGCCAGTGATGATCACGGACTCCGTGGAGGTGTTGCGGGCCATCAATACGACTTCCCGCCGGGCGGAATCGGATTGCGCCCAGACGGCAAACGGAAGTGGGGGCTCGTCCCCGGGATTGTCCGCGGACATGCGCTGATCGGCCGGGAAGATCCACTTCCACGATGGCCGATAGGTATACTGATCGTTCCAGACCTTCGGTCGGATCGTGATGACCTCGGCGGAGTCACCCTGCCCGAGCGCCAGGCGGAGATCGGTCGGCCCGCATGGCGTCGCGAGGTTGAAGCAGGCCGAGAGCGAGAACTGGGTGATGATGATCGTATCGGCTGCGGGATTGCGGGCCCAGATCGTCACGCCTCGCCGGTAGGGAAGCACGACGGTCCAGGTCTCGAAGGGACGGTCGGTGCTGGCCGGGCTGTGCCCTTTCGAGAATCGGGCCGGCTGCCCGGCGTGCGCCGGGGGGGCTGTCGCTGGTCGAGCCGAAGGGTTGTCGACCGGGAGGGAGTCCTGCTGCAGGGCGGACAGTCGAGGCGGCAGGGTCATCCCAAGCAGCAGGACGACCCCGACCAGCCCTGTCACCGGCGAGGTGGGACGCGCTCTGCCGGCACTACGCCGCAGCGGACTGTCTCGGCGTGAGCACCGCGAGCAGGATCCCCACGATGGCCAGCGCGGCGACATCACCAGGCAAATGACCGCTGTTGCCAGGGGTGGTGAGGGCCTGATAGGCCATGATGCCGGCGTGGACGAAGCTGGACCAGACAGCAAACCAGATGAGGCTGAGATGCTTCATCGGATCCCTGGCCGCGAGGAACAGGAAGATGCCGAGGGTCGCATAGATACCGAGGATCATCTGCAGGTACATCGGTTGCGCCGGAATCCAGCTCCATCCGCTTGGCCAGAAGATCGTCAGCGGGTAGATCCCGACGATGAAGATGAGGCCGACCACTCGAAGCGCGAGACTGAGGTTCCTGGTGTCTGGTGTGTTGCTCATCGGGCCACTCCGTGGAGAGGGACGGCAGGATGCGGTGACCGGGGCATGACCCCAACGTGACCAAGTCGGCCAACCTACACCGCCACGGTTATCCCGCCAGACTCCGGATATGCCCCGCCACCACGAGGAGTTCTTTCCCGTTCATCCGCATGATGAAGCGTCGGCTGACGGAGCTGATCATCTTCACCGCTCCGGCAATGCCCAATCGTGCTGACTGCTGGGCCAGTTGGCCGGCGTTGGAGAGCTTCAACGCCCGCAAGTAGTAGTAGTCCATCCCGGCTTCGGTGAGATCGGCCACGAGGTCGGCCAGCGCTTCGCGGTGCGCTTCGGGGTCATCGGAGTCCTCGAGCTCGGCGAGCACGGCGAGCATCCGGGCCTCGGACTCCGGCGAATGATGGAATCGAAGGGTGGGTTCGCCGGAGGAACTCCCAGCGGGGCGCTTCGGGGACTTTTTGGTTGGAGGGGGCATCAGGGTCCACTCGGATCGGGGAAGCATGGCGCACTGGGATATCGGGGGAACTTAGCCCGCCCGGTTCCCGATGGCGCGGTGTCCGCTGGCGCCCTCCCCCGCCCCACCGTACCTTCGTCCCTTCCCTTCCTCGCGGAGTGTCCGTGGCCGTCACATATGCCCGTCGTCTCGGGCTCTTTTCCGGCACCATGTCGGTCATCGGCGGCATCATCGGGGCCGGGATCTTCCTGAACCCAGCCATCGTGGCGCAGCGGGTCGGCACGCCGGCGACGACCATCGGCGTCTGGGTGGGCGGTGGATTGGTGGCGCTGATCGGGGCGTTCATCTTCGGCGAGCTGGGACAGCGGCGCCCCAAGGTAGGCGGCGGATACGCCTACCTCAGGGATGCGTTCGGCCCCTTCCCGGCCTTTCTCTACGCCTGGGCGCTGCTCCTGATCATCGCGCCGGGCGCCATCGCCGCCGTGGCCGTCACCTTCGGCAACTACGGTGCGGCCCTCTTCGGGGTCTCGACCGACGTGGCGCGACCGGCGGCAGTGCTCGCGATCCTGCTGTTGACCGTGATCAACTGCCTCGGCGTCAACGTCGGGGCGGTGACGCAGAACGTGTTCACCATGCTGAAGCTTGCCGCCATCGGCATGGTGGTGGTCGCAGGCCTGTTCGCCCTGGGGACCCCGGTGCCGGCCTGCCTGGACTGCGCGGCGCCCGCGGTCCCTGCCGGCGGCGGCGCCCTGATTGGCGCCGTC
>DAOLIZ010000003.1:50333-53956 GCA_035328285.1 Gemmatimonadales bacterium | reverse complement strand
GGCCCGGGCCTCACCGAGCATCTCGAGGCGGCCCGTCACATCGGCCGGGAAGTGGATGCCCGGCTGGACCTGGAGCGCTGAGTCCTCAGGCCTCTTCGTGCTTCATCAACTCGCGGACAATCACCTGGACGGCGGCGAGAGCGCCAACGATGAGGCCAGCGGTCGCCGCCTTCTTGCCCACCCGCCTGGCCTTCTTCGTCTTGGCGCGCACCGACCGCCGGCCTTCGATGGCCATGACCGTCTTCTCCAGGTCCTTCAGCGCCTTCCGCGCCGATCGCGATCCCTTGGTTGCCAGTTTCCGTGCCTTGCTGCCCATGTGGTCCTCCTTGAGGGCTATCTCCTGTCATCGGGTGAAATGCCGACAGGTCACCACTCGTCGGCCTGCTTTGGAAGATAACAGGTCCCCGGAGGAGCCCGCGGAGGCTTCCCACAGGCTGGCGTGGCTGCGCGTCGGCACTATCTTGGCAGGCATGAAGCTCCGGCCCATGCACTCGACGGCAGCCCTGGCGCTGGCCATGATGGCGCTCACCACCGCGACGGCCGCCCAGGGCATCCTGCCGGCCTCCTGCGCGCAAGTGACCTGGCCGACCAGCGGGAGCGTCTACCGGCCATCCGTGATCTTTACGGCGCCCCGGACGCTCATCGCCGATTCGCTCCTGCGCATCCTGCCGACGCACTCGTGGACCGTAACCGGGACGGGCGCGGAGGTCATCACGCATGTGCGCCGCCTCTGGGACGTCGACTCGGCGCTGGTGGAGCAGGCGCTCTCCGAGATCATCAGCGACAATCGGGAGTTCTCGGAATTCACGGCCGTCATCGCCGCACAGGCATATCTCGAGGTGTCCGGCCGGGCGGACCCGCTCCTGAGCGTCTTCACTGAGGGGGGCGAACCGGCGCAACGCCTCGGCTGGATGCTGACAGCGCTGCGTCCGCCGCTGGACACGCTCGCGCAGGCCCAGGTCTACGGCTACGCCTGCAACGCCGCCTGGATCGTCCTGCGGTCGCAGAGCGATCCGTTCCTCCGTGCGCGCGCGGCTGCCGATCACGAGGTGTTCTTCAAGGCGGACGAAGAAGGCATCCTGACCGATGCGGCCCGCCTCGTCACGGGCCCGCTCCGCGGCGACATGCAAACGCTCATCCGCATCACTCGGCCGAAGGACTAGGGCGCACACGACAAGGGCTTCTCACCGTCGAGAAGCCCTCCATGCTCCGTACCGCCTCCCTGCCCCACGGCCCCCGCCTAGCCCCTCAAGATCGGCAGCTCTACCCCACCCCGCGTCCGCGCCGCGTCCACGACCCGCCCCGCAATCTCCTGCAGGGCCAGCGCCGCCGGGCTTTCCGGCGCCGAGACCACGATGGGCCTGCCGCGGTCGGCCAGGTCGGCCAGTTGCGCCTGCATCGGGATGCGCCCGAGGACCGGCACGCCGAGTTCGGCGCTCAGCCGGTCGCCGCCGCCGGTCGGGAAGAGATCGGTGTGCTCGCCGCAGTGCGGGCAGGTGAACCCGCTCATGTTCTCCACGAGTCCCAGGACCGGCACGTTCACCTTGTCGAACATCTTGGCGCCGCGGAGCGCGTCGCCGACCGACATCTCCTGCGGCGTCGTCACGATGACGGCCCCGGAGACGTTGGTGGCCTGGACGAGGGAGAGCTGCGCGTCGCCGGTGCCGGGGGGCAGGTCCACCAGGAAGTAGTCGAGGTCGCCCCAGTCCACGTCGCGCAGGAACTGGGTGACGATCTTCATGATGATGGGGCCGCGCCAGATGGCGGGTGCATCCCGCTCCACGATGAAGCCGAGCGACATCAGCTTGACGCCGTGCGCCTCGAGCGGCTTCATCTTCCGGTCCGTCGCATCGAACTGCGGGCGCTCGAAGACACCGAACATTCGCGGGATGTTCGGTCCGTAGATATCGCCGTCCATCAGGCCCACCCGGTGGCCGGCACTGGCGAGGGCGATGGCGAGGTTCGAGGCCACGGTCGACTTCCCCACCCCGCCCTTGCCCGACGAGATCGCGATGACCTTGCCGAGATTCGGCAGCGCCATCTGGGCCGGGGGCGGCGGCACCGCCTTGCTGGCGTCACCTGGCGGTCCGTGCGTCGAACCAGCCGGCCCGGCCGGGTCCTTGATCTGGATCCTGGGGTCGGGCAGCCTGGCGGCGGCAAAGGCCTGGCGAATCTGGCGCACCAGGGTGGCGGGATCCTCCCGGCGGAGGAGGAAGGTGAAGGTCGCGCGGCCGTCGTCGCCGATGACGAGTTCCTCCACCATCCCGGCGGCCAGCAGATCCTTGCCGGTGCGGGGATTGGTGATCCCGGCCAGTGCGGCCTGGGCGGCCGAGAGCGGGGTCGACGCCACTAGATGGCCTCCACGGTCTTGACCTCGGGCACCGACTGGCGGAGCCGTACCTCGAGGCCCTGCTTCAGGGTGATCGTGGAGGCCGCGCAGCCGTGGCAGGTGCCACCCAGGCGCACGTAGAGCTTTCCGTCGGCGGCGTCAAAGTCCACCACCTCCACCTGCCCCTTGTGGGAGGCGATGTAGGGCCGCAGGGTATCGATCGTCGCCTCGATGCGGGCGAGCATGTCTGTCGTCGTATCCATGGTTCCTCAGTGCCTTCCGTTGCCGCCCAGATACTTGCGCGCGGCTTCGAGGACCGTCGCCTGCACGGCCCCCATCGATCCTTCCAGCGAGAGTCCCGCCGCCTTGGTATGGCCACCGCCGCCGAAGGGCTTGGCGAAGGCCGCCACGTCCACGTCGCCGACCGAACGCAGCGACACCTTGATCCGGCCGGCGGCGATTTCCCGGAACAGCAGGGCCATCCGGACGCCCGCAATGCTCCGTGGGAATTCCACGACGCCATCGAGATCGTCGGCGCTCACCCCGAGCCGTTCCAGGGCTCCCGGCGGCACCGTCACCCACGCCAGTCCGTGCTCCTGTTCCACCACGAGGGTCTGGAGCGCCTCGGCATAGAGCCGCGGCCGCCCCTCGGGTGCGTTGGCGTACACGTCGAGATACATCCGCTCCGGATCGAGCCCGGTCTCCAGCAGTTCGGCGGCGACGCGGAGCGTGCGGGGGTGGGTGTTGCTGAAGCGAAAGCTTCCGGTATCGGTCATGATGGCTGTGTAGAGCCCCCGTGCGGCCTCCTGCGTCAGCGGCCAGTCGTTGGCCCGGCCGATTTCGAACACCAGTTCCCCGGTGGCGGCGGCCGTCGGGTCCACATACCGGGGGCCTGGCGGGAGCTCTCCCGGACTCACATGGTGATCGATGCAGATCACCGGCACACCGCGGTCGCGGACGGTGTCGCCGAGCATGCCGAGGCGGCCCAGGTCGGCGATGTCGAGCACGACGATCACGTCCGCCCGGCGCAGCTCCTTGATCGCCTCCCGGCTCCTGTCGGTGCCGGGCAGGTTCTCGAAGAGAAAATCGAATCGGGGGGGCGTCGCACTGGGATTGGTGACGACGGCGGTGATCCCCTGCGCCTTGAGCAGGTGCAGCAGCCCGACCTCGCTGCCGAGGCCGTCCCCGTCCGGGTTGACGTGGGTGGTGAGGCAAACCCGCTGGCCCGGCATCAGCACGTCGGCGATGGCTCTGGCGGCGTCGGTCTTCTGGGGAGAGAGCGGCAGCTTCATGA
>DAOLIZ010000003.1:48603-50233 GCA_035328285.1 Gemmatimonadales bacterium | reverse complement strand
CGGCACCAGGGGCACCAGCGGCGTGCGGAACGGCCGGGGGATGTCCGGATCGGTGTAGCGCAGCACCAGCACCCCGCCGCAGACAATGGCGAAGGCGAGGAGCGTGCCGATCGAGACCAGTTCGCCGAGCAGCCCGATCGGCAGGAGGCCTGCACAGAGCATGGCCACGGCGCCGGTCATGATGGTGGCGAGCCATGGCGTCTTGAACTTCGGGTGCACCGCGCTGAACACCGGGGGCAGCAGCCCGTCCTTCGCCATGGTGTAGAAGATCCGCGGCTGTCCCATGAGCATCACGAGGATGACCGAGGACAGGCCGGCGATGGCGCCGATCTTGATGAACGGGCGGAGCCACGCCAGCCCCGGACCGGCGGCGTTGATGCCGACGGCGATCGGGTCGGGGACGTTCAGTTCCGTGTACTTCACGATGCCGGTCAGCACGAGTGACACCGCGATATAGAGCACCGTGCAGATGACCAGCGACCCGAGGATGCCGATCGGCATGTCCCGTTTCGGGTTCTTGGTCTCCTGCGCCGCCGTGGACACGGCATCAAACCCGATGTACGCGAAGAAGATCACGCCGGCAGCCCGCACGATGCCATCGAACCCAAAGTGACCCGGGCCGGTCGCCGGGGGAATGAAGGGAACCCAGTTTTCCCGGTTGATGTACGCGGCACCGAAGGCGATGAAGGCGAGCACCACGGCGACCTTCACCACCACGATGATGTTGTTGAAGCGGGAGGACTCCTGGATCCCGATGATGAGCAGGGTCGAGATCAGGCCCACGATCACCATGGCGGGGACGTTCAGCACGGCGTCAGGATTCCGCGTCCACCCCTCCGTGAAGATCCGCCAGACGTTGAACCCCGCGTCCGGCACCGCCGTGTGGGTGTACGGGGCCGAGGTGTAGGCGGCGGGGAGGTCGATCCCCATGTCCCGGAGCAGCGACACGAAGTAGCCGGACCAGCCCACGGCCACCGTCGAGGCGGCGAAGAGGTACTCGAGGATCAGGTCCCAGCCGATGATCCAGGCGACGAACTCGCCCATGGTGGCGTAACCGTAGGTATACGCCGACCCCGCGATGGGGATCATCGCCGCAAACTCGGCGTAGCAGAGACCGGCAAAGGCGCAGGCGGTTCCGGCCAGGAGGAACGAATAGACGATGGCCGGACCGGCATAGGCCGCCGCGGCCTGCCCGGTCAGCACGAAGATGCCGGCGCCGATGATGGCGCCGATGCCGAGCATGACGAGGCCCCCGGCGCCGAGGGTACGCTTGAGGCTGTGATCGGTCTCCAGCTCCGCCTGGAGGGCGGCAACATCCTTACGGCGGAATAGGCTCATGGGACGCTCCACCTGCGAGGGGACGGTGTCTGGGGAGAAGGGGCACGGCAACGGGAGCAGGCCACACTACGGCCGGGCCACCCCGCCGGGTTTCCGGCGGGGTGCTGACCATGCCGGGGGAGTCAGGGAATCGAGCCCGGCGGAGGAAGCTTCTCCTCCTGCGGAGTGGACAGCAGCTTCCTGAACGACCAGGTGACCAGCCCCAGCACGAAGATCCAGGCGCCGGCCATGAAGATCAGTGCGGTGGTGTTCATCAGGCCACCTCCTTGCCGTCGAGGACCCGGCGGCGCCA
>DAOLIZ010000003.1:0-48503 GCA_035328285.1 Gemmatimonadales bacterium | reverse complement strand
GGCGGTCCGCTTGCGCGTCCAGCCGAAATTCTCCTCGACGAACGAGAGCGCCGGCGTGGCCATGGCCACGGAGGAGGTGATGCCGGCGAAGAACAGGAGTCCGAACCACATCACGCCGGCGATCGTGGTCATCAGGGCCCCGCCAGGGAGCTGGTTGAAGACCAGCGGCATGGCGATGAAACCAAGGTCGAAGCTGCCGCCCTTGGCGATGGCGGTGGCACCGGCCACGCCGAAGAAGGCGACGATCGCCGGGATGGCCAGCGAGCCGCCCAGCACCACCTCCGCCGTTTCGTTGGTCGCGGCGGTGGCGATGCCGGAGAGTGCCAGGTCGTCCTTCTTCGTCAGGTAGCTGGCGTACGCCTGGAGCGAGCCCATGCCGACCGAGAGGGTGAAGAAGATCTGCCCGGTCGCCGCCAGCCACACCTTCGGGCTGGCCAGCAGGCTCCAGTTCGGCGTGTACATGAAGTTCAGGCCGTCGATCGGGCTCGACTGCGTGACGACCCCGTCGATGATGACGTCGTGGGCGCCGAGCGTCAGCACGCGCACCACCAGGATGGCGGCGAAGACGAAGAGAATCGGCATGCCGATCTTGGCCAGCCGCTCGATGCCCGCCGACAGCCCCTTGCTCACCACGTAGAAGTTGACGGCGATCGTGATGAAGAAGAAGGCGAACGGCGTCCAGAAGCCATGGACGGTGCCGTTGTCGAGATCGACGTAGGACTTGAAGAAGGCCTGCATTCCCGCCTGGTCCAGTCCCTGCGTGGCGCCGCGCAGCGACGCCCAGGTCCAGGCCAGGGTCCACGACTCGATGTAGCAGTAGTAGATCAGCACCACCATCGGCATGAACAGGCCCAGCACCCCCAGGTACTTCGCGATGGGGTTCTTCCACAGAGTCTGGAACATCCCCGGCACCGAGCCGTGTCCGCGCAGTCCGCCATGACGGCCGACGCCCCACTCGATCCACATCAGCGGGATGCCGACGAGCAGGAAGGCGATGAAGTACGGAATCATGAAGGTGCCGCCGCCGTTCTCGACGGCCTGCTTCGGGAAGCGCAGGAAGTTGCCGAGACCGACGGCGTTTCCCGCCATGGCCAGGATCAGGCCGATGCGGGAACCCCAGGCTTCGCGGGCTGGTGCGGAGTCGCTCACGAGTGCTCCGAAATGAGGGAAAGAACGGCCGGGGTGCGGGGCGCCCCGGCATGCAGTGACGTCGCGACGGATCAGGCGCTGTAGTTTGGCGCCTCGCGGGTGATCTTCACGTCATGGGGGTGGGACTCGCGCAGCCCGGCACTGGTGATCTGGACCATTTCCACGTCGCGCTGCAGCGCCGCGATGTCCGGCACGCCGCAGTAGCCCATCCCGCTGCGGAGGCCGCCGGCCATCTGGAAGATGACGTCCCCCACCGGTCCCCGATAGGGGACGCGGCCCTCAATCCCCTCCGGCACCATCTTCGAGGGCGCCATTTCGCCCTGCTGAAAGTACCGGTCGGCGGATCCGTCCTGCATGGCGGCGAGGCTCCCCATCCCGCGGATGACCTTGAACCGCCGCCCTTCGGCGAGCACCGATTCGCCGGGACTCTCTTCGGTACCCGCGAGCATCGCGCCCATCATGCAGCAGGCCGCGCCCGAGGCCAGCGCCTTGACCACGTCGCCGGAATACTTGATCCCGCCGTCCGCGATGACCGGGATCTCCCCTGCCCCGCGCACCGCGTCCATGATGGCCGTGACCTGCGGCATCCCGACGCCGGTGACGACCCGCGTGGTGCAGATGCTGCCCGGCCCCACGCCGACCTTGACCGCGTCGGCGCCGCGGCGGACGATTTCGCGCGCGCCGGCCTCGGTGGCGACGTTGCCCGCCACCAGCTGCACGTCCGGAAACGCCTCGCGCAGAATGGCCAGGGTCTGGAGCACCCCCTCGCTGTGGCCGTGCGCCGAGTCGATGACCAGCACGTCGGCCCCCGCGTCGACCAGCGCGCGGGCCCGGACCTTCGCGTCGGGTGTGCCGCCGACCGCCGCAGCCACCCGGAGCCGGCCGTGCTGGTCCTTGTTGGCGTCGGGATGCTGCGCCCGCTTGAAGATGTCCTTGACGGTGATGAGCCCCCGGAGCACCCCCTCGGCGTCGACCACCGGCAGCTTCTCGATCCGGTGCCTGGCCAGGATTCGCTCGGCCGCTTCCAGGGTGGTGCCGACCGGCGCCGTGACGAGATTCTCCTTCGTCATCGCCTCGTGGATGGGCTGATCGAGGTTGCGCTCGAACTGGAGGTCCCGGTTGGTCACGATGCCGATCAGCCGGCCGGCGGCGTCCACAATGGGGACGCCGGAAATCCGGAACCGGCTCATCAGCGCCGACGCCTCGCGGAGCGGGCGATCCGGACCCAGGGTGATCGGGTTGAGGATCATGCCGCTCTCGCTGCGCTTGACCCGGTCCACCTCCGCGGCCTGCCGCTCGATGGACATGTTCTTGTGCAGCACCCCGATGCCGCCGGCCCGTGCCATGGCGATGGCCATCTCGGACTCCGTGACGGTGTCCATGGCGGCGGAAACGAGGGGGACATTGAGGGGGATCGAACGGGTGAAGCGGGAGGTGGTCCGGACGTCGCGCGGATGGACGGTCGAATGCCGCGGGACGAGCAGCACGTCGTCGAACGTCAGTCCGACGGAGGGACGAATGGTGGCCATCAGGTCGGGGACTCCATATGCGTCGCGGCCCACCGATGGCGCGACGCGCCCGGGGGGCCGGATTGGATCGTGGGGGGTACCATCTCGAAGGATACGGAGCGGCCCCCGCGAAATCAAGGCGAGTGCGGGGACGGGCTCCCGTCAGGCCCGCGACCGCCGCCACACGAAATAGACAGGAATGCCAAGGGCCACGATGAGCAGCCCGGGCCAGGTGAACAGGGGCTTCTCGATCAGCAGCACCACCAGCAGCACGGCGATGCCCGCGATATAGAGCGCCGGGACCAGCGGGTACCCCACCGCCTTGACCGGCCGGGGCAGGTCGGGCTGCAGCCGCCGGAGGCGGAAGAGCGCCACGGTCGTCAGGAGGTAGAACACGAGGGCGGCAAAGATGACGTAGTCGAGGAGCTGGTTGTAGGTGCCGCTCAGGCAGAGGAGCGAGGCCCACAGGGCCTGGATCCAGAGCCCCCACCCGGGCGTGTGATAACCCGCATGGAGGTGACCCGCCCGCTCGAAGAAGAGCCGGTCCCGCGCCATGGCGTAATAGACGCGCGGCCCCGCCAGGATGAGCCCGGCGTTGCAGCCCAGGGTGGAGATGATGATGGCGATGGCCATCACCGCCCCGCCGGCCGAGCCGAGCATCACCTCGACCGCCGCCGTGCCCACGCGATCGGCGGAGGCGTACTGGATGCCGCGCGCGACGGCGGTGGCCCCGTTCGGATCGCCGATCAGGGGCAACACACTCAGGTAGGCGAGGTTGGCGAGCAGGTAGAAGAGGGTGACGAGCGCGGTGCCCGCGGCGAGCGCCAGCGGCAGGTTGCGCGTCGGATTGCGCACCTCGGCCGCCGCGAACGTCACGTTGTTCCAGGCATCGCTGCTGAACAGCGAGCCGACCATCGCCGCGCCGACCAGCGGCACCAGCGCCAGGGTCCATGGCGCCGATCCCCAGAAGGTGCCGAAATTCACCGCCACGGCATCCGGCTGCCGAAAGACCAGGAGCCCGAGGAGGATCAGCGCCGCCAGGGCACCGACCTTGGCAAAGGTCAGGGTGGTCTGGAACCGGGCGCCGAGCGACACCCCCCGGTAGTTGATCCAGGTGAGTCCAAGGATGCTGGCGATCGCGACCAGCCGTTGCGGGGACACGCCGATCGTGATCGCATCCGGGGCGCCGGGAAGGCGGATGCTCCCGAGAGCGAGGATGACGGAATCGCTGACCCCGGGCAGCAGGACCGCGAGGAACTTTGCGAAGGCCACCGCCACGGCGGCGATGGTACCAGCTTGGATCACGGTGAAGAGCGTCCACCCGTAGAGGAAGCCGGCCAGCGGGTTGAGTCCCTCGCGCAGAAAGACATACTGCCCGCCCGCCTTCGGCATCATGGCGGCCAGCTCCACGTAGCTCAGGGCGCCGGCCATCGTCATGACGCCCGTCACCACCCAGACCAGCATCAACCCCGCAGGCCCCCACGCGCCCATCAACCGGCCGATGTCGGCCGAGACGATGAAGATGCCGGACCCGATCATCGTTCCGACCACGAGGGAGAGCGCCTGGATGGGGCCGATGCCCCGAACGAATTCCTCGCTGGCGGGCGCGGCGGCGTCAGTCGCCATGGGTGTCATCCGGTTGAAGGAGGTGGGGCGGAGCCGGGATCAGGTGTCGGACTTGGGGGTCGGGGGCGGCGCCTTGGTCACCGGGGCCTTGGGGGCCGGCGCCTTGGCCGTCGGGGGCTTGGCAGCCGCCGGCTTGGCCGGTCCCTCGAGGGGCGGCTGGCCTTCCGAGGCCCGCATCGCCTCGTCGACCACGGTCTTGCCGGCCGCGGCGAATCCCTTCATCACCTTGGCCGCGCTGTCCATGACGCCCATGGTCCCGCTGATCGCCTGGATCGGCAGCTTGCCTGCGCGCATGGTGTCTTCGACCGTCTCGGTGATCTTTGCGAAGATGCCGGTCGGGGCCGCGCGTTCCGCGAACTTGCTCTCGAGGAACTCCACGTAGTCGAGGATCTGGTAGCCCCGTTCGTCGCTCAGGCTCTCCAGCTTTCGCAAGATCCGCTGCTTCAGCGCGTCATTCACGGCGTCCCTCCCTGGGCATCGACGACCTGGACCAGCTCCAGCACGGGCGTAGGCAGGTACCGTGTCTGCGCGGCGCGGAGGCGCCCGCGCAGGGTGAACTCCTGCAGCGGTGCGGCAGCCTGAAAGGTGGGCAACTGGGCCGCCGTGACGATCACGTACACGAACCCCGGCTCCGGCAATGGGCCCCGGGTCAGGAGGTACCTCGCCCCGTTCGGAATTTCGGGCCGCAGCTCGTCGGCGGTCTGGATGCTGATGTACTGCATCCGCCACTCCAGCAGCTGGCCGACGTAGCGAGACGGGTTGGCGCGGATCTGCGCCACCGTCACGCCCGGGATCGCCGCGCTGGCCGGCTCGGTGAGGTCCGTCTCGCGGACCCAGCCCTGGAGCTGGACCTGGACCCACTCTCCGCTCTTGCCGATCACCTGGCCGGAGGCCCCCGAATCGAGCGTCGCCACCGGGGAGCCATCGGGGGTCAGCACCAGGGGCGTCGCGCGCAGCGCCGCGACCCGGTCCGCCGCATCGGCTGCGGGTGGGGCGGAGACCGCCGCGCTGTCCGCCGGCACCGCGGCCGTGCGCGACTGTGCCGGGGTGGCTCCTCCACCGAGCGCCTTGGTGCTCACCCAGCCGGCACGGCTCACCTGGGTCCACCCCCCCTTGGTGCCCACACTGTTCAGCAGGGCCCCCTCCTCCAGGCGCGCGACGATCCTTCCGTTGGGGCTCGCCCGGAGGTTTTCGCCGTTCGTCGGCGTGATCACGATGTCGAAGCCGTCGCGGGAGGTCGCGCTGGTGGACTTGGTGAACACCCACCCCTCGAGTGTCACGGCGGTCCAGTCTCCCTGCACCTGGCCGGTCTTGACCCTCTCCCCCGCCTGGAGGGTGGCGAGCACGGTCCCGGCCGGATCCTTCCGGAAGGAGGTGGCCTGGCCCACTCGTGACTGGGCGGGGAGCAATGTCGGAACAACGGCGAGGCAGAGCGTCGTGAACACCGCCCAGACTGGTAGGCGGCGAAGGGCGGGACTAGATTGCGGCGCGGTGTAAGTCACTGTCCAGCATTGTAGAAACAGCGGAGAGGCATGTCAAACGCCAGCGCCCCGGCGCGCCAGGTGGTGCTTGTAGTGCTGGACGGGTGGGGCTACCGTCCGGAGCGCGAGGGAAACGCCATCG
Organism: Gemmatimonadales bacterium; assembly: GCA_035328285.1. Classification (GTDB taxonomy): domain Bacteria; phylum Gemmatimonadota; class Gemmatimonadetes; order Gemmatimonadales; family GWC2-71-9; genus SPDF01. Next base: position 42,597 of record DAOLIZ010000003.1, on the reverse strand, counting down.
AGCTCGCCCGGACCCCCATCTGGCATCGCCTGTGGGAGGGCGAACCGCGAACCCTCCTCGACGCCAGCGGCCTCGCCGTGGGCCTCCCGGCAGGGCAGATGGGCAACAGCGAGGTGGGGCACCTGAATCTCGGCGCGGGACGGGTCGTCCCGCAGGACCTGGTCCGGATCTCCGCCAGCATCCAATCCGGGGAGTTCTTCCGGCTGCCACCACTCGTCGATCTCTGCCGGCGGCTGCGGGAGCGCGGCGGGACCCTCCACCTGCTCGGCCTGCTCGGTGCCGGCGGCGTGCATGCCATCGACACCCATCTGCTGGCGGCCGTGGAGCTGGGCGTCCGACAGGATGTTCCCCGGATCGCGGTGCATGGCTTTCTTGACGGGCGCGACTCCCCGCCCAAGTCCGCCGCCGACGTGGTGCAGCGCCTCCAATCGGACCTCGAGAGGATAGCCGGGCCGCGGGCGAACATCGCCTCGCTCACCGGCCGATACTTCGCCATGGACCGGGACCGGCGCTGGGACCGTACCCGGCTCGCCTACGAGGCCATGGTCCACGGCGTCGGGCGGCCGGCGCACGACCCGGTGCAGGCCGTCCGCGAGGCGTACGGGCGCGGCGAGACCGACGAATTCGTGAAGCCGATCGTCCTGCAGCGCGACGGCGCCGCGGTGGCCCCGATCCGGGACGGCGACGGGATCTTCTGCTTCAACTACCGCAGCGACCGGATGCGGCAGATCTGCCGGGCCCTGGCGATCGAGGGCTTCGACGGCTTCGACACCGGGATGCGGCCGGCGCTGTCCGGCCTGGTCACCATGACGCAGTACGACCAGACCTTCCTCTTCCCGCAGGCGTTTCCGCCCTTCTCGATGGCGCGGATCGTGGCGGAGATGCTGGCCGACGCCGGCCGGACCCAGTTGCGGACGGCGGAAACCGAGAAGTACCCGCATGTGACCTATTTCTTCAACGGGGGCGTCGAAACGCCGTACCCCGGCGAGGAACGGATCCTGGTGCCGTCGCAGAAGGTCGCGACGTACGATCTCGCGCCGGCAATGAGCGCCGAGGGCATCACCGACGTGCTTTGCGGCGCCATCCGCGCGCCCGAGCACGACTTTGTGCTCTGCAACTATGCCAATGCCGACATGGTCGGGCACACCGGGGTGATGCCGGCCGTGGTGGAGGCGGTTGAGACAGTTGACCGATGCCTGGGGCGGGTGCTCCACGCGGCGGAAGCCACGGGCGCCACGGTGCTGGTGACGGCGGACCATGGGAACTGTGAAATGATGCTGGACCCCGAAACCGGCGGCCCGCACACCGCCCACACGACGAATCCTGTGCCGTTGGTGGCAGTCCGTGCCGGCGCGACCATGCTCCGCAGCGGCGGCGCGCTCCGCGACGTCGGTCCGACCGTACTGCGCCTGCTCGGCATCACGCCGCCGCCCGAGATGACGGGTCGCGACCTCCGGGAGCCCTGACCGCATGCGCCATGCCTTCGCATTCTTCGCCCTGCTCGTGGCGGCCCAGCCGGTCCATGCGCAAGTCGGGTACCCGCCCAGCCAGTCCCCCTACCGGGATATCACCAAGCGAACGTCACTGACGGCCCTCTTCGGGTATATCGGCGGCAGCGGTGGCAAGCTCGGGCTCGGCCCCCATGATGGCCCCGCCTACGGCGGACGGTTTGGCTTCAGCGTCAGCGGTCCGCTCGAGCTTTCCTTCGCGGTCCAGTACGCCGACCTGGTGGGCGCACGCGTCTTCCGTGACCAGGACAACAAGCTCACCGTGAGCGGCACCCTCCCCTCGCCGGTCTGGATGTTCGAGACCGACGTCCAGTACACGTTCACCGGGGGGAAGACCTGGCATGGTCTCGCCCCCTACATCGGCGGCGGGCTCGGCTACGCCTGGCGGAGCAGCTCGACCGAGGGACCGGACGCCTACGATTTCGGCGGCCGTTTCTACTGGGCGCCGTTCGCCGGCACCCGCTTCTTCGTCAACCAGCGCTCCTTCCTTCGCGCGGAGATCCGCGGCGCGTTCTGGCGGCTGGCGTATCCGCCGCCGTACTACGACGACATCACCGGCATCATCCAGTCGTACGCGATCAACAACTACCTCTCGAACGTCTGGTACCAAGTCGGCTTCGGGTATTCGTTCTGACCCAGGGAGGCGCCGATGGCGGTCTCACTCACGCGCACGGTCGGCTTTCACGCCTGGCACCGCTACTGGCGCCCTGACTGGACCCCCGCGCAGAACCGCGCCGCCTTCGGCGCGCTGGCCGACCCTCCCGGTCACGACCATCACTATCGCTGCGCCGTCACCGTCACCGGACCCTTCGATCCAGTGTCGGGGTCGGTCGTCGATCTCCCCGTCCTCGACCGCCTCCTGCAGGAGGAAGTCGTCAAACCGCTGCACGACACGCATATTGACAGGGACCTGCCTGACTTCGCCCCGGGAGTGACCCTCCCTACCTGCGAGGCGCTGGCCCGCTGGCTCTTTGCCCGCATTGCCCCGCGGTTGCCGCCCGGTCTCACCCTGGCGCGAGTGCGCGTGGCCGAGGACGATACGTTGCATGCCGAGTGCACCGGACTTGAGTGACCCGAATCCGCCGGCCCGCCGGCGAGGCCGGGGCTCGGCGCCCGTGGCCGTCGAGGAGGTGCCCGTCTGGCTGGAGGTCAACCGGGTCCCGACGGTCACGTGGATGTGCACGCCGGAGCTGCTCGAGGAGCTGGTGCTCGGGTGGCTCCACGGCGAGGGCTACATCACGGCGGTGGACCAGGTGCATCTCCGCCCCTGTGCCACGGACCTCGGGTTCTGGGCAGAGATCTCCGAGGCGCGGCTGGCGGCGGTGGCGGCCGAGCGACGCCGCCCGGTGCTGGCTTCAGGATGCGGCGCCGTGTCCACCTTCCTTGCCGACCCCGCCTCCGTGCCGACCCAGCCGCCGAGGGGCGACCCTCCCGAGGCGAGCGCGATGCGGGAACGGTTCAGGGAGCTGTTTGCGCGCGGGGCACGGTACGAGGACACCGGCGGCGTGCACGCCGCCGCCCTGACCGATGGCGCGGCCCTCTTCCATCATGCCGAAGACATCGGGCGGCACAACGCCGTGGACAAGGTACTGGGGGCGGCCCTGCTGGCGGGGCGATCCGTCACCGGGCTGGGCCTCCTCGTCACCGGCCGGATCTCGGCGGAGCTGGCCTTCAAGGCGGCCCGCGCCGAGCTTGCCTGGGTGGCCACCCCCTCGGTGCCGTCCACGCTGGCGGTCGAGGTGGCGCGCCGCTCAGGCATGGTGCTCGTGGGCCGTGCCGTGAGCGGCACGCCCCAACTGCATCGTCCGGGTCTTGGCCCGCCGTGACGACGCCCAGCGACGAGGAACTGCGAACGATCCTGCGGACGTCCCGGCGTATCGCCGTGGTCGGCCTGAGCCGAAAGCCGCACCGGGCGAGTCACAGCGTGTCCGCATACATGCAGCGGCAGGGATACGAGATTGTGCCAGTCCACCCCGCCGGCGGCGTCACCTTGGGAGAACCGGTACATCGCGATCTCCGGTCGGCGGCTGCGACCGGCCCGATCGACATCGTCAATATCTTCCGCCGGTCGGAGTTCGTCCCCGCGCTTCTCGACGAGATCCTTGAGGTGCGACCCCGACTGGTCTGGATGCAGCTGGGGGTCGAGGACGAAGCGACCGCACGGACACTGCGTGACGCCGGCATCACCGTCGTGATGGACCGCTGCCTCGCCGTTGACCACCATTCGCTGGGGGTGTGATGCGAGCACCACTCGTGCTGTTGGTATTGGGAACCTTCGCCATCGCTCAGCCAGCAGATGCCCAGAAGACCGAGGACGAAGCCCGTCTCCTGTTCAACATGGGCCTGGCCTGGACGCCGGGCACCGACCTCTGGTCCGTCAACGACCAGCCGATCCTCGTGCCGGGAATCGGATTCGACCAGATCGATCTCGATCGCAATATCAGCGGCGGAATCGGGGTGATCTTCTCCGGGATGTACTTCCCCAAGCCGGCCCTGGGCCTCGCCGGCGAGGTGTTCTTCACGGGCATCGGGACCGAGGACGGGTGCAGCATTGCCAGCGCCTCTCCCAGTCTGCGGACCCAGCAGGTCTGCGCCAGCATCGACGGCAAGAGCCAATCGAGTTCCGCGGTGCTCGTGACCCTCGGCCCGGTGTTTCGCGTCGGCGCCAACCAACCCATCTCGCCGTACATCCGCGGGCAGGTGGGGCTGCTCTTCAGCAATCTCGACCCCATCACCACGACGGGAACGATCAGCGTCACGGACTCGGCCCGTGGCACCTCCCAGGACTTCAGCTACGTCGTGTACGAAGACCCATCCAACTCGCGCATCACGGTGGGCTTCGTGTTCGGCGCCGGCCTCACGACCATCCTCGGCAAGGGCTGGCAACTCCGCGCCGAAGTGCGTGACAACCTGGTGCAGATCGCGACGGTGGCGGGGGCCACCAGCCCCGGCGTGGTTGATCCAGTGATCGTAAACGACTGGAAGAACCTGTGGAGCATCGTACTCGGCGCGGACATCGTGCTTGAAAAGAAGCGCGGCCATCGGTACTGACCCCGACCACCCCCCGGTGCGGGGCGCGATCCTCGCGGGCGGCGGTGCCACCCGGTTCGGGGGCCGTCCGAAGGGGCTCGAAACCGTAGGCGGCGTCCGCATACTCGACCTTCTCGTCGAGCGCTTCCTGCAGGCGCTTGGCGCGCGCCCCCTCCTGATCGCGAACGACCCCGACGCCGCGACGTGGCACACCGGGCTTGAGGTCATGCCCGATGTCCACCCTGGGGCAGGCGCCCTCGGGGGCCTCCTGACCGCCATCAGCGCGGCCCCCGCGCCGGTCGTCTGCGTTGCCTGGGACATGCCCTTCGTCCCGGCGTCCCTCCTTCGGCGGCTGGCTGCGGAACTGGCGGGCGCCGATGCCGTCCTCCCGGCCAGCGGAGGGCGCCGCGGGGTCGAGCCGATGTGTGCCGGGTACGGTCCCGCCTGTGAACCCCCCATCCGATCGGCCATCGCGGCCGGCGACCTCCGGGCGATCTCCTTCCACTCCGCCGTGAGAACCTGTATCCTCCCTGCAGAGACGGTCGCCGCCTTCGGCGACCCCTCCACCCTCTTTTTCAACGTGAATTCCCAGGACGACCTCACCCAGGCGGACGCGCTGTGGCGGCGACTCGCATCCTCTCAATCGTAGGCCGCAAGAACTCCGGCAAGACGACGCTGGCCGTGGCGCTGTCGGCCGAGTACGTCCGGCGCGGCAAACGGGTCATGACCATCAAGCACGCCAGTCACCCCGCGACCGTGGACACCCCCGGGACCGACAGTTACCGCCATTTCCACGAGGGGCGGGCCGAGCGGGTGCTGGTTGCCTCGCCTGACCTTCGGGTGCTCTTCGAACGCGCCCCCGATGACCAGGACCCCGTCGCGCTCGCGCGTCGATACCTTGACGGCGCCGACATCGTCCTCGTCGAGGGCTTCACCGCACATCCCCTGCCGAAGATCGAGGTCTTCCGCGGCGTGGCGGCCAAGCAGCCGATCTTCGACCCCGGCTCGCCCGCGGCCGGGCAGTGGCTGGCCATCGTGACCGACGAGGACCTGGAGGCCGATTGCCGGGTGCTCCGCTTCCGCGATACGATGTGGCTCCAGTTCCTGGCCAACATCGGATGGGACGGGGCCCGGATCATCGGCCCGTGAACGCGCTCGCCGCGCGGGAGGCCGCGCTCCGCATCGTGGCGGCAGTACCCCGGCAGCCGACGCTGCGCCTTCCGCTCGACGACGCCCTCGGCGCGGTGCTGGCGGAGGACGTCGTCAGCCCGCTGGACCTGCCCGCCTGGACCAATTCGGCCATGGACGGCTACGCGGCCCGCGGCGAGGATGTCCGCGGCGCCACGGACGCTCGGCCGGTCCAGCTGCGGGTCGTGGAACAGATCCCGGCCGGTCAGTTCCCCACCCGCACCATCGCCCCCGGCGAGTGCGCCCGGATCTTCACCGGCGCCCCGCTCCCGGCCGGCGCCGACAGCGTCATCCGCCAGGAAGACACCGACCTGGGCCGTGAGCGCGTGGCCATCCGGAACGACCGCGACGCCGGCGTGAACATCCGCCTCGCCGGCGAGGACATCCGCAAAGGCGCCACGGTCCTCGAGGCCGGCGCCGAGCTCGGAGCCGCCGAGCTGGGCGTGCTGGCGTCGATGGCGGTGGCCCACCCGCTGGTCTTTCGGCGGCCGCTGGTGGGCATCCTCGGCGGTGGCGACGAGATTGTGGATGTCGACCAGCCGGAAGCGATCCTCAGCGGCCGGAAGATCGCGAGCTCGAACAGTCATTCCCTCCATGCCCTCGTTCGCCTGGCCGGCGGGGTGCCCCTGGCGCTCGGAATCGCCCGCGACACTCCCGAAAGCGTCCGGGCGCACCTGGCCCGGGCACCCGAATGTGATCTCCTGGTCACCTCGGCCGGGATCAGCGTCGGCGAGCACGATCACCTCCGCGCTGCGGTGGCCGGCCTGGGGGGAGCGATTGATTTCTGGAAGCTGCGGATGCGACCCGGGGCCCCCGTCGGCTTCGGGCAGGTGCTCGGGATCCCGTGGATCGGGCTCCCCGGCAATCCGGTGAGCGCGATGGTGACTTTCGAGCTCTTCGTCCGTCCGGCGATCCGGGCAATGGCGGGACATGGCTTGCCCTTCCGGCGTACCGTGCCCGTGCGGACCGCCGAGGCCATCACGCTGCGCCCCACCCTGCAGCACTTCCTTCGGGCGATCATCACCGAGACGTCGACGGGGCCGGAGGCGAGGCTGACCGGACCGCAGGGCTCCGGCATCCTGACCTCGATGGTGCGTGCCAACGCGCTGCTGGTCATGGCCGAGGGGCGCCACGAGACCGCGGTCGGGGAACGTGTCCCGGCGCTGCTGCTGCAGGACCCGGTGCACCAGGCCGAACCGGGATTCTGAGTGGGCGTCCACAGTCCCGAGGTCTGGTTCGGCTTCACCGCGCTGATCGCCGGCCTCCTGGCCCTCGATCTCGGCGTCCTCAACCGGCGCTCCCATGTTCTCGCCTTCCGGGAGGCGATCGGCTGGAGCGGCGGACTGGTCACCATCGCGCTGCTCTTCGGTGCCTTCCTCTGGCTCCGGGAGGGGACCAAACCCGCGCTCGAGTACTATGCCGGTTACGTGATCGAGCTCTCGCTCAGCGTCGACAACCTCTTCGTCTTCCTCCTGATCTTCCAGTACTTCGCCGTGCCCGCCGAACTGCAGCCCCGGATCCTGAAGTGGGGCATCCTGGGCGCCCTGGTGCTGCGCGGCATGATGATCGGCCTGGGCGCCCTCCTCCTGGTCCAGTTCCACTGGATCATCTACGTCTTCGGCGGCATCCTGGTCCTCACCGGCATCCGGATGTTCCGCGGCGCGGGAGACCGGATCGAACCGGAGCGCAACCCGCTCGTGCGGGCGGCCAGGCGCCTCATCCCCATGACCAACGCATACGATGGCCAGCGGTTCCTGACCCGCACCCGCGCGGGATGGATGGCCACGCCGCTCCTCCTGGTCCTGCTCATGGTGGAGTGGTCGGACCTCGTCTTCGCCATCGACAGCATCCCCGCCATCTTCGCGGTGACCCGGGACCCCTTCATCGTGTACAGCTCCAACGTCTTTGCGGTGCTCGGGCTGCGGGCCCTGTACTTCGTGCTCGCGGGCATGATGGACCGGTTCGAGTACCTGAAGCCTGGCGTTGCCCTCATCCTCGTGTTCGTCGGCGTCAAGATGCTCATCAACGGCGTGCTGCCCGTGCCCATCGGCGTCTCGCTCGGCGTCATCCTATCCATTCTTGTCCTGTCGGTCGTCGTCTCGATGCGGAAGACCCGGACCGCTGCCAGGGAGCCCAGATGACCCCCGCCCTCTTTGCGGACACCACGGTCCTGATCACCGGCGCCTCGAGCGGCATCGGCGCCGCGTTCGCCGCGGAACTGGCCCCGACCGGCGCGCGACTGGTTCTCGCGGGGCGCGACCAGGCCCGGCTCGAGGCAGTGGCCGCCAGGGCCCGCAACCGAGGCGCGGCCGTCGTGCCCATGGCGCTCGACCTCGCAGCCCAGGGAGGGGTCACCACGCTGCTGCAGCGCCTCGAGGCCGACGGCATCGAGGTGGACCACCTGATCAACAACGCCGGGGCCGGCGTGGAAGGGCCCGCCATCGGGACGCCGGTGGACGCCCAGCTGACGGTGATCGACCTGAACGTGCGGGCCACCACGGAACTCGCCCTGCGGTTGCTGCGGGGTATGGTGCAGCGCCGGCGGGGGGGTGTGCTGAACATCGCCAGTGTGGCGGCCTTCCAGGGGATGCCGAGGCTGTCGGTGTACGCTGCGACCAAGGCGTACGTGCTTGCGTGGAGCGAGGCGCTCAACATCGAGTTGCGTGGCACGGGGGTCCGATGCGCCTGCCTTTGCCCCGGGCCGGTCGACTCGCGGTTCTTTGACAGGGCGGGGATGCGCCCGCCGCCGGCCATCTTCGGGATGCAGTCTCCCACCGCGGTGGCGCGTGCCGGCCTTCGCGCCTATGGCAGGAACGCCGGCCATCACATGTCCGGGGGGTTGCCGCGTGTCCTGGCATGGTCCACCCGCTTCACGCCGCGGCGCCTCAACGCTTCGGTCGCCAGCCGCTTCTCCAGGCCGCGGGAGACACGATGAGCACCTGGGTCGGGCGGCTGGCCAGCCAGCTCTCGCTGGACCGCCCGGCCGTCCGGGCGTGGATGCTGTACGACTGGGCGAACTCGGCCATGTACGTCGTCATCGTCACCGCCATCTTCCCGATCTTCTTCACCGCGGTGGCCGCCGACGGGATGCCCGCGACGGAGGCAACGTCCCGCTTCAGCATCGCGACGACGATCGGGCTGACCATCATCGCCGTGCTGTCACCGATCCTGGGGGCCATCGCCGATCACTCGGCCGCCAAGAAGCGACTGCTCGGGGCGTTCCTGGCCCTCGGCGCGAGCGCCGTGGCGGCGATGTTCTTCATCCGGCACGGGCAGTGGCTGTTCGCGGCGGGGTTGTTCATCCTGGCCAACATCGGTGTCAACGGCAGTTTCGTCTTCTACGATTCACTCCTCCCGCACGTGGCCGCTCCCGAAGAGATGGACCGGGTCTCGACTGCGGGGTACGCCCTCGGCTACCTGGGCGGCGGGCTCTTCCTGCTCGCCTGCCTGACCATCGTCATGGCCCCGGCGGTCTTCGGGCTCCCCGCCGGTGAGGGGCTCACGCCCAGCCAGACGACACTGCCCACGCGCCTGACCTTCATCCTCACGGCGCTCTGGTGGGCGGGCTTCAGCGTTCCCCTCTTCCGGCGGGTGCCCGAGCCGCCGGGGCGCGCCCTCGATGCCGAGGAGGCCCGGCTGGGCGCGGTGCGCGCCTCCTTCCGCCGCCTCGGCGCCACGTTCCGGAAGCTGCGGGGCTATCGGCAGGCATTCCTGCTGCTGCTGGCGTTCCTGATCTACAACGACGGCGTCGGCACCATCATCCGGATGGCCGCCATCTACGGCGCGGAAATCGGGATCACCCGCACCACCATGATCGCGGCCATCGCCCTCGTGCAGTTTGTGGGCGTCCCCTTCGCCTACCTGTTCGGCGGGCTGGCGAAACGGGTCGGCACCCGCCCGGCCATCTTTGTCGGGCTGGCCACGTATCTCGGGATCAGTGTGCTGGGGTACTTCATGCGCAGTGACCGGGATTTCATCGTGCTGGCCGTCCTGGTCGGGATGGTCCAGGGTGGGGTCCAGGCGCTGAGTCGCTCGCTCTTCGCGAGCATGGTGCCGCGCCATCTGTCGGGGGAGTTCTTCGGGTTCTTCGCGGTGTTCGAGAAATTTGCGGGGATCCTCGGACCGGCCATGTTCTCGGTGGCGATCCTGATGACCGGATCGAGCCGGGCGGCCCTGCTCTCGGTGGTGGTGTTCTTCCTGGTGGGGGGCGCCCTGCTGGGGAAGGTGGACGTCGGGGAGGGCCAGCGGATCGCGCGGGACGAGGAGGCCGCGGTCGCCTAGTCCTGCGGACCGACCACCCGGTTCCGGCCGCCGTCCTTGGCGGCGAACAGCCGCTGGTCCGCCACCTCGAGCAGCTCGACCGGATCGGTACCGTCGTCGGGCAGGGAGGCGATCCCTGCACTCAGGGTGATCTGCGCGGTCAGGTCGTGGCGCGGAATCGAGAACTCGGCCCGGGCCACCGCCAGGCGCAGCTGTTCCAGCTTCTCGAACGCCGCCCGCGGCCCGGTCTCGGGCAACAGGATCACGAACTCATCCCCACCGTACCGCGCCACGATGTCGGTGGCGCGCAATCCCTTCAGCAGCGTGTCGGCGAGGACCCGGAGCGCCACATCGCCGCTCGCATGGCCGTAGCGGTCGTTGAAGTTCTTGTAGCGATCCAGGTCGAGCAGCGCCACCGACAGCGGGTGGCCATGCCGGCGGGCGCGTGCCACCTCCGCCTGGTAGCGGGTCTCGAAGTACCCGCGATTCAGGAGGCCGGTCAGGCGATCGAGGGCGGAGAGATGCCGGAGCTGCCGGGAGCGGTCCACGATCGCGGTGGCGAGGACGCCGGATGTGGCGAGGAGGATGAGTCGACCGACCTGGTCGCCCCAGCTGACCATCCCGTACGTGAACGGGGCGTAGCGCAGGTCGTTCAGGTCCCAGAACAGGCCCGCCGCGGCGACGACCGCCGCGTACTGCACGACCGCCAGCGCCCCGGTCACGATGCAGATGCGCGTGTCGTACCGAAGGCTCGACGCGCCGATCGAGAAGAAGTAGACGCTGTACATGATGCGGCTGTTCACCGCCACGTGCGGGGTCCCCATGGCCAGGAAGGCCACGAGGGTGGCGGTCACGAAGGTCACGTCCACCGCGCTGGTCATGAACCCCAGCCATGGCCGGTAGAACCCCCGCCGCACCACCCCCCAGACCACGACCGCGAAGACCAGCGCCGCGAGCGTCGCCACCAGGCCGACCCACGCCTCGATGAGATAGGGCGTCGCGATGACGTTGTAGACCGGGATGAGCAGCACCAGCGACACCAGGGCGATGCGCACCTTGGCCACCAGCAGCTCGCCGTGGGCGCCGGCGTCGATCAGCATCGGATCGGGGGCGGCCCAGAGCCGGTCGCGGGCGGTCTCATGCATGAAATCGTTGGCGGCCAGTCCCGTGAACTCCCGCCGGCGGTTCGGCATCGGCTACATCACCCGGTAGCGGGGACCGCTGCCGCCCTCGCGCGGTGTCCAGCGCGGGCCAAGGACGTCCGTGGCCTTGCAGTCGATGCAGTTGGGCGGATTGACGCGCAGTTCGTCGCCATCGCGCTCGTACACGCCCGCCGGACAGAGATGGGCATAGAAGTCCGCGACCTCGGCGCTGATATCCCGCCCCACCAGCAGGTGACTGGGGATCGTGTCGCGGGTCGCATTGCCGGACTTGAACACCGCGTCGAGCTTGCCGAACGTCAGTACCCCGTCCGGCACGAGCGTCGTCTCGCCCCCGTCGGTCCTCGGCGCGTCGGCGTCGGCGTGCATCGGGATCCTGCCGCCGGGAAACCGCCCACCGGTCAGCGTCATCAGTCCCGCCTTTGCCGCCCCCAGCAGGAACCCGTCCTTGAAGGCGAGGCGCATGTTGCGGGTCTTGTAGAGATCCGCGCGGATGTAGCTCGCATCGACCATCCGGTCGGATTCGGCGAGCGCCGCCGCCGAGGTGTCGCCCTTCTTCAGTGCCGCAAAGATGGCGCGGGCGGCGTAGATCCCCGATTGCATGGCGTAGTGCACGCCCTTCAGCGAGGGGACGTCCACGTAGCCCGCCGCATCGCCCACGATCACCAGCCCGTCGCCGGCGCGCCGACCCGGCAGGGCATGAAACCCGCCCTCGGGAATGGTCTTGGCGCCCCATTCGACCAGTTCGCCGCCATCCAGAATCTCGCGGAAGAGCGGATGGAGCTTCATCCGCTGCAGCAGCGTGTGAACGTCGAGCTTGGCGTTGCCGTAGTCCAGGCCCGCGACGAGGCCGATCGACACCTGGTCCGGCCCCTGGGGGTAGCACCAGCTGCCGCCGAACACGTCACTGGGGAGCGGCCAGCCCATGGTGTGAATGACCCGGTCGAGCGGGCGCGCCACCTTCCAGACTTCCTTCACGCCCAGGGCAAAGATCTGCGGATTGGGCGAGGTCACGCCCTGCCACTCGCACCAAGCCTGCGACAGCGCGCCGCGCGTCCCTTCGGACAGCACGGTCACCCGCGCCGTCAGGTCCGTCGGTTCCGCGTAGTCGCTCCCGGGCGTGCCATCGCGGTTGAGGCCGCTCGGCGTGGTGCGGACCCCGCAAACCGCCTTGTCCCTGACGAGCAGCGCGTCGACCGGGAACCCGGTGAAGACGTTGACGCCAAGCGCCTCCGCCTTCTCGCCGAGCCAGCGCACCATCTCGGAAATCGACGCGGAATAGTTGCCGGAGTTGTGCATGGTCGGCGGCGTCGGGATGCGGCGGGACGCGCCTTCGGTCAGGAAATAGACCGCCTCGGCGTCCACCCGCTGGCGGAAGGGAAAGTCGGCGTCGGTCAGGTCGGGGAAGAGCTCCCGGAAGGCGCGCGGATTCACCACCGCGCCCGAGAGGTTGTGCTCGCCGAGGCCCGCGGCCTTTTCCAGCACGCCGATATTCAACTCGCCGAGCCCCCCCCCGGCCTCCTGATCGGCCCTGGCCAGGCGGGCCAGTTCGATGGCGCCGGCCAGCCCGGCGGGCCCGGCACCGACGAACAGCACGTCCATCTCGATGGCTTCCGCACCCGGCGCTTCGTCGAGCACAAGCTTCTCGAGCGGCAGCGCTTGCTGGTGGCGACTGGGCAGGATGGAGGACACGACGGAAGCTCCTTGGATTGCGGTCGACGGCAATTGCAGAGAGAATATAACCTGCGGGACGACCGGATCACCCCGAGGAGCGAGGCGTACCATGGGTCGACGGACGGCGGTGCGCGACCCATGGGTGTGGGGCCAGGCGTTCCTGGGGCTGCTGGTGATCGTCGGCGTGCCCTGGGCCGCGGGCCGCCTCGGGCTGCCGGCCCCCGGCGCCGCCTGGCGCCTGCTCGGCGGCATCATGATCGCCGCCGGACTCCTCGGAATGCTCACAGGGGCCTGGGCGCTCGGCCCGAACCTCACCCCAGCCACCGAGCCCCTTCCCGGCGGGCGACTCGTGACCCGCGGGATCTACCGGCTCGTACGCCACCCCATCTATCTCGGCGTGTCCCTGACGCTTGCCGGTTACGCCACCATTCGCGCCGGCGGGTGGCCGGGAGCGATCGTGCTCCTCGTCGCCCTCGCGTACTTCGAGCTGAAGGCGCGCGTGGAAGAGGCGTGGCTGCGCACCCGTGTCCGGGGATATGAGGAGTACGCCGCCCGGGTTCCTCGCCTCATACCGGGTGGCTGGCACTGACCCGCCAGGCAAACGGGCCGCGCTGGATCGTTCAGGCGGCCCGTCGGTGCATCCGGTCGCGGCTGGCTAGCTGCCCGCGCGCGCCTTCTTCACTTCCTCGGTGAGCCGGGGCACCACCTCGAACAGGTCCCCCACAATGCCGTAGTCGGCCAGCTTGAAGATCGGGGCGTCCTTGTCCTTGTTGATCGCCACGATCGTCTTGGAGGTGCGCATGCCGGCCAGGTGCTGGATGGCGCCCGAGATGCCCACTGCGACGTAGAGGTCCGGGCTGACGATGCGCCCGGTCTGACCGATCTGGGTGGAGGGATCCCGCCACCCGTCGTCGGTCACGGCCCGCGTGGCCCCGACGGCGGCGTTGCCGAACGCGGCAGCCAGTTCCTCCATCAACGCGAAATTGGCGGCCTCGCGCAGCCCCCGGCCGCCGGCGACAATCACCGGCGCGTCGGCAAGGTCCAACTGTGCGTCGCCGCTTCCACCCAGCTTCGTGACCACCACCCGCGCCGAGGCCGGGTCGAGCGCCGGCTCGACCTGCTGCACGCGCGCGGTCCGGTCGGCATCGGTCGCGAGCACCGCCCCGGGCCGCAGGGTGACGACGGCCGGCGTGCCGGTCAGTCGGACCGTCGTGACAATCTTGCCGATATGGGTGGGATGCTGGCCGACCAGCGCGTCGCCCTCGAAGGCGAAGCTGGTCAGGTCCGACGCCATGCTGACGCCAAGCGTCGCGGCGACGCGCGGGGCGAGGTCGCGCCCCTCGGCGGAGGCGGCGAAGAAGGCGCCGCGGTACCCGCCGCTCTTCACCTGCGCGGCCGCCGTGGCCGCGAACACCTCGGGGCTGTACCGTTCGAGGCCGGCGTGCTCCACCACCATCACGACATCGGCGCCGGCGCGGCCCAGCGCCTCCGCCCTGGCGCCGATCCCTGGCGCACCCATCAGAAGGGCATGCACCTCGCCGCCGCCGGTGGCGTCCGCCGCCTGCCGCGCGGCGCTGACGGTCTCGAGCGCGACTTTGCGGAGCGCGCCGCCCCGCGATTCGGCGAACGCAAACATGTTGGCCATCAGAGCACCTTCGCTTCGGTCTGGAGAAGCCGGATGAGCTCCGGCACCGCGTCCGCGCCCTCGCCGATGATCCGGCCCGGCGGGCGGTCGGGCGGCAGCGCAATGACGTCCACCGTCAGGTGGGCCGCACCCAACTGCGCCGGCTTGACCTCGAGGGGCTTCTTCTTGGCGGCCATGATCCCCTTGAGCGAGGGGAGCCGCGGCCGCCCGAGCCCTTCGTCGATCGTGATGACGGCCGGCAGCGGAAACTCCACCGTCTCGGTGGCCCCCTCGAGCTGGCGCTCGGCGGTGCCGCGCCCGTCCGCGACGTCGAGCTTCGAGATGGCCGTGACGCACGGCAGGCCCATCAGGTGGGCCGTCATCGGCCCGACGGTCTGGTTGGCGCTGTCGGTGGCCATCCGGCCGAAGAGGACCAGGTCGTATCCGCCCTCCTTGAGTTCCGCGGCCAGCGCGGCGGCGATCGCCATCCCGTCGAAGGGCACCTCCGCGGCGTCGAGCTGGATGGCGCGGTGGGCGCCCATGCCCAGCGCCTTGCGGAGCGTCTCCTGCACGGCGGCGGGGCCGACCGAGACCACCACCACCTCGCCTGCGCCCTGGCTTTCCACCAGGCGCAGCGCCGCCTCCACGGCATACCCGTCGAAGTCGGCGATGTCGAACTTGAGGCCGGCAGGATCCAGCGCCTTGCCATCGGCCCCGATGGCGAACCGCAGGTCCATGTCCGGCACCCGCTTGATGCACACGGCGATTTTCACGTCAACTCCCTGCGTGCGAATTCGTTGCTAGAACGCCGGCAGGCCGGTCACGGCCTGTCCGAGAATGAGGGTGTGCATGTCGTGCGTCCCCTCGTAGGTATAGACCGACTCGAGGTTGGCCATGTGCCGCATCGAGTGGTACTCCACCAGGATGCCGTTGGCGCCCAGCAGGCGCCGCGCCTCGCGCGCCGCTTCGCAGGCCATGTTGATGTTGTTGCGCTTGGCGAGGGAGACCTGGTCGGGCGTCATGGTGCCGCGATCCTTGAGGCGACCAAGCTGCAGCGTGAGCAGCTGCGCCTTGGTGATCTCGGTGAGCATCTCCGCCAGGCGCGACTGCTGCAGCTGCGTCTGCCCGATCGGCTTGCCGAACATGATGCGTTCCTTGGAGTAGCTCAGCGCCTCGTCATAGCACGCCATGGCCGCGCCGATGCCGCCCCACGCGATGCCGTAGCGCGCCTGCGTGAGGCACATGAGCGGGCTCTTGATGCCGCCGGACTTGGGCAGGATGGCGTCCTTGGGGACGAGGCAGTCCTGCAGGACGATTTCGCTGGTGTCGCTGGCGCGGAGGGAGAGCTTCCCCTTCTGGTCCTTGGCGGTATAGCCCTTGGTGCTGGCCGGCACGATGAAACCGCGGATCGACTTCACGTCGTCGATCCCGCCCGTCTTGGCCCAGATGATCGAGACCGTCGCCTGGGAGCCGTTGGTGATCCACATCTTGGCGCCGTTCAGCACCCAGCCGTCCTTCGTCTCGCGGGCGGTGGTGATCATCCCGCCGGGATTGGAGCCGTAATCGGGTTCGGTCAGGCCGAAGCAGCCGATTTCCTCGCCGGAAGCCAGCCGGGGCAGCCAGTACTTCTTCTGTTCCTCGGAGCCGAAGGTGAAGATCGGGTACATCACCAGCGCCCCCTGCACCGACGCGAAGGAACGAATGCCGCTGTCGCCCCGCTCCAGTTCCTGCATGATGAGGCCATAGGCCACGTTGTTGAGCCCGGCACAGCCATACTCCTCGGGCAGGTTGGCACCGAGAACGCCCAGCTCCGCCATCCCGGGAATCAGCTGCTTCGGAAACGCGCCCTCGACGTAGGCGTCGCCGATGACCGGCATGAGGTGCTCTTCGACCCAGGCGCGCACGGTGTCCCGCACCGCGCGCTCCTCCTCGGAGAGCAGGCTGTCGACGTCGTAGAAATCCACTCCCGCAAATGCGTTCGCCATTGGTACGAGCCTCTGGGAATCCTGTTGAATGTCAGTCGATCGTGCGCCGCGGGCCCCCGTGGCCCAGGGATCGCCGCGCGCTGGGTTCGATGCCCACCGCGCGCGCCTTCCGGCGGAAAACCGTTCCATGATCGACCGGCAGGGCCGACTCCGCCTGCCACTGGTGGACCATCTCGTGCAAGACCGTCTGTTCCACCTCCGCCCATCCGTGCTTCAGGTGCGCCCGGCTCACCGCGATTTCCAGCGGCTTGCCGCTCCGGGCATCCACCGCCAGCTCACCGAGCCGGGTGCGCATCCGGCTCGAGAGCCGGAAGTGAATGGCCGGCAACGCCCCGCCGAAGTGTTCGTCGTTCAGCCGCCGGTGCGTGTCCGCCAGGCGCGACAGCACGGCGTCATCGCCGGGCCGGGGACGCTCCACCCCCCGGCGGCTTGGGCGGGCCGGAGGGGCGTGGACCTCGACCGGGAAGGTCAGGAACTCCCGCTCGGCGCTCCGGCGGGTGGCGCGGCGCGTGCCCGGCCGCACGTACTTGACGATGGCCGACAGGACGCGATCCGGCGCCCAGGCATACCCGCGGTGCACCCGGAGCACGCCCTGCGCCGTCACGCTGAGCAGCACGGTCCGGTTGGTGTGCGTGGCGAACCCCCGGAACGGCGGCATTCCCAGCGCATCCAGCCGGCGGCGCAGGACCGCCTCGGCGGTCTCAGGCGACGCGGCCTGCCCCCACAACCCCATGGCGCTCCCCTGCCCGCGCGAAGGTATGACGGTCCGACGCGCGGAATTCGTCGGCTGCACGATCCCAGCGCCAGTGCTCCACCTGCACGGCATCCGAGTTGAGGCGAAGCACATTGAACACCGAAGGACGCTTGCCGCGGGTCCGGTCGCTGAGCGTGCTCGCCGTGCTGATGACGGTGCCCCGCGGCAGCTGTCCCGCCCCCTCCTGGTGATCGTGCCCGCAGAGCACCACGTCCGCGCCGGTGGCGTCGAGCCGCCGCTGAGCGCTTGGCCAGTGCGCCAGCCCCATCCGGTGGCTGATCTCGCCCCGCAGGACATTGTGGTGCATCACCACGACCTTGGCCGAACCCGCCGCCTCGGCGGCGAAGAGCTTGGTAAGCCGGTCGGTCTCGGATTTCGGGATGTGCCCCTTCACCGTCAGGTCCCGCTGGTTCCAGGTCAGGGAGCCGGCGGCCAGCCCGTAGGCCGAAAGGGCGCCGGCCACCACGAGCCCCGGCAGCCGGAGCACCGGGGTCAGTTCCTCGCCGAAGTAGGTCCGATACTTCTCGTACAGCACTCGCCGCCCGAAGATCCCGAAGGGGCTCTTCCACCACTCGACGTCGTGGTTGCCGGGCACCAGGAGGGTGGGAGCCGTCTGCTGCATCGCTTCCAGGAAGGCGAGGCCGCGCTGGTACTCCCCGTGCCGCCCCCGCTGGCTGATGTCGCCGGAGACGAGCACGGCGTCCGGGGCAAGGGTCGGGACCAGCCGCTCCACCGCCCTGATCTGTGCCAGCTCCACCGGCCGGCCGAAGTGCAGGTCGGAGAGGTGAACCAGGGTGATGTCGGTCACCAGGAGGCCCGGACCTGGTACGTGATGGTCGTTTCGCCGCTGGCAGGAACCGCCACCCGGAACCGGACCCGCGTGCTCGACACCCGGTCCGCCGGAATCGAACTCGTCACCACTGACCAGTCCCCACCGCGCTCCTCGTACACGTCCACCGTGGCCGACGAGTCGGTCGCGTTGGCCACGGTGACGCGGTAGTCGGCCGTGGCGGTGGACTTGCCGTTCTTGTCGCGGGTGATGGAGTAGGTGGTCTGGGTGCGCTTCGCGGTGAGGTCGAACGCGGTGCCGGCGTCGAGTTCCAGCGGCTGCCCGGCGGCAGTGTGGCCGAGGGAGGACTCACCGATGAGTTGCAGCCGCCCACCGCTGTCCTTCTGGTAGATCCGCGCGACGCCACCCGGCACCGGCGTGTCGCCGAACGGCGTCTTCCGCGCGCGGGTCACCACGTAGGTCACCGCGACCGGGACCTCCTGCTCGTCGCCGTACTGCGGGAGGCCGCCCCAGTACGGGAGACCGGACCGGACCACCAGCCGCTTCGCGACCGGTGCGCTGGTCGGGTCGAACAACGCGACGAGTGACGTTTCACCCGGACGGAGCGTGACCCGGCCCGGGACGGTGTAGAGATGGGCTTCACCGACCTGTTCCTCCTTGGCCGCGGCTCCCTCGTATGACACGGCCGCCATCGCCGGGGCGCGCCGGGCCAGCGCCTGGTTCTGCGACGCCGAACCGACGTCCCCCGCCAGGAGTTGCAACTCCGCGTCCGCCACGTTGATGGTGCTCGACTCGAGGACGGCGTTGCCCGACACCCGCGCGTCCTTGCCGTCGAGGATCACCTGATAGCTCGCCTGCCAGGAGGCACCGCTCGTGAAATACGCCAGCCCCAGCGACGGAAGCGCCTTGGCGCTGGTGAGCGAAAGCATCAGCGTCGGCTCCACGATCACGACATCGGCCGGAAACCGCGGCATCCCGGGTGCCTGGAACCCGATGGTGCCGTCCGCGTACCGATAGCGCTCCGGGTCCACCGCGAGCAGCGTGGCGCGCACGGAGTCCGCTGCCCCCGCGCCCCGCATGAAGACCAGGTCTCGGCCAACGGCGCGCCGCAAGGTGCTCGCCTGGTCAGTGCCGCCGTCGTAGGTGGCGCCCAGCAGGCTCACCGCTGGATCGAGCGGAAAGATCGTGGCCGGGTCAAAGGTGCCGAGATTCACCCGCTGTTCCGACGCGCCCTTCGGAATGGCGATCGGCAAGGTGCGCCGGACGAGCACGCGGCCGGAATTGTAGATGGTCAACCCGGTCTGGGCGGACAGCGGCAGCGCCGTGGCGACGAGCAGGGCCGTCGCCGCTGAAATCCTGCGGATTGTCGTCATCGGGGGAGATACTCCATGGCAATGCGGCTCACAATGCGGCGCAGGAGGATGTAGGTAGCGGCGACCGCGATGGCGCCGTAGATGCGGCCCAGCACCGGCTCGGCCGGCACCCGGACCCAGACGTAGAGCCCCATGAGCGCGGTGCCCGCGAGGGCCACACGGCCGGCGAGGCGGTTGGCCCGCGCCTGCCGGATGGCGTGGCACTCGGGGCAGTCGGTGCCCCACTTGAGGCCGAACACCCGCTTGCCGCAGGTGAGGCAGGGAACGTCAGGCGATCCGCCGGACAACCGCATCGCCGAACTCCGTGGTCGTGGCGGTCCCGCCCAGGTCGCGGGTGCGCACCGTGTCCAACTCGATGACCTGGGCCACCGCGGCCCGGACTCTGTTACCCGCCTCGACCTCGCCGAGATGGTCGAGCATCATCGCGCCGGCGAGAATGAGCGCGGACGGGTTGGCGACGTTCTTCCCCGCGATGTCGGGCGCACTGCCGTGCACCGCCTCGAAGACGGCGGCCCGCGACCCGATGTTCCCGCCCGGCGCCAGGCCCAGCCCGCCAATGAGGCCGGCCGCCAGGTCGCTCAGGATGTCGCCAAACATGTTGGTGGTGACCATCACGTCGAACTGCTCGGGGCGGAGTACCATCTGCATGGCGGCGTTGTCGATGATGAGGTCGTTGAAGGCGAGCCGCCCCTCATACTCCTTGGCCACCGTGCGGCCGACCTCGAGGAAGAGGCCGCTGACCATCTTCAGGATGTTCGCCTTGTGGATGACGGTCACCTTCTTGCGGCCCTTGCGGAGCGCATACTCGAAGGCGTAGCGAATGATGCGTTCGCATCCGCCGCGCGTCACGATGGCCACCGATTCCGCGACCGCCCGCGGGTCGCCGCCCACCGGGACGAAGTGTTCCACCCCGACGTAGAGGCCCTCGACGTTCTCCCGCACCAGCACGAGGTCGACATTCGGGAACTTCCCCGCCCCGGCGAGGCTCTTGGTCGGCCGCACGTTGGCGTAGAGCTCGAATTCCTTCCGCAGCGCCACGTTCACGGAGCGGAAGCCGGTCCCGACCGGGGTCGTGAGCGGTCCCTTCAGCGCGAGCGTCGTGCGGCGGATGCTTTCGACGGTGGCCTCGGGGAGCGGGTCGCCGGACCGGTCCACCGCGGCCATGCCGGCCACCTGTTCGTCCCAGTCGAACCGCACCCCGGTCGCCTCGAGCACCCGTCGGGTGGCGGCGGTAATCTCGGGGCCGATGCCGTCGCCCGGAATCAACGTGACGGCGTGGCTCATGGTTCGACGGTGATCGCGGGGAAGAGAATGGTCATCACGGAGTCCATTGCCGCGGCCGGGGTGGCCCCCGCGGCGACGATGTAGCTGCGGAACACGACATCGCCCATCCGGGTGTCGATGCCGACGAAATTGGCGCGCGCCTCGACGGCTCCACTGCTGTCGTGCTGGAAGGAGAGCGACGCCGGCACGAAGGCGTAGCGGCCCCCGGCAATGGCCATGAGGTTGCGCAGGTTGGAAATCAGCGGGTTGGGCACCTTGGTGATCTGCGGATCACGCAGGGCCGCCTGGCCGAGGTAATCGGGGTCGGCGGCAATGCCGGGCGCGCTCCGGGCGAGCGCCCGCATCTGGTCGGGGAGTTTCCACTTCACGTCGGGCGCCCGCATCATCAGCATCTCGCCCATGATGGAGTCCGCCCACGAGAGGCTGCTCGCGCGGTTGGCAAAGGGCGGCTGCCCCGCGAGGGAATCCCGCGCCACGACGAGGGTGATGGGAAAGACGCCGACGACCTGCCCCGCGATGCCGAGGGTGTTCATCGGGATCGCGGGCGGCATCTTCACCTGGTTCTTCGACTTGGGTGGCGCGGCATCCTGCGCCTCGACCGGGTCGGGGCCGACCGAGGCCTGGCTGCCACCGGCGCAGGCGGCCAGGCCGACAAGCACCAGCAAGCGGGATATGCGGTACACGTGGACTCCCTTGTCCGGGCATCCGGCCCAACATCAGGGGCGAACACCCTCTGGTAAGTCACTGTTGAACAACGGGATACGCTCTTCGCCGTTCCTCGGGACGAAGGGCCGTAAGCCGCGGAAATCTAATGGGATGGGAGGGGTGGGGCGAGGGCGGCCTATTCGAGCGAAAGGCCCCCGTCCACGACCAGCACCTGGCCGGTCACGTGGCGGGCGTCATCAGAGCAGAGGAAGGCGATCACCTTGGCGACGTCGGCCGGCTCCGCGACCCGGCCCAGCACCGAGTGCTTCCGGGCCCGGTCGATCACGTCGTCGGGCAGCATCCCCATGCGTTCGGTCCGGATGAAGCCAGGGGCGACGGCGTTGACGTTCACGTTCGACGGGCCGAGCTCCACCGCGGCGGCACGCGTCAGGCCGATGACCCCCGCCTTGCTCGCGGCGTAGTTGGCCACGCCGAATCCGGGCCGCTCGGCCTGGTGGGCGCTCACATTCACGATCTTGCCATACCGCTGTTCCCGGAACCCCTGCGACACGGCACGAATGCACTGGAAGGTGCCGGTGATGTTGGTCTCCAGCACGTCCTTCCACGCCTTGTCCGTCATGCGCCAGAGCGCGCCGTCCATGGCGATGCCGGCGTTGTTGACGAGGATATGCAACCCGCCGAGTTCACGGCGGACTTCGGTCATGAACCGGTCGACCGCGTCGGCGTCGCGCACGTCGCACTTGGCGGCGTAGACCTCCACCCCCATCGCCCGGAGGGAGGTCTCCGTCAGCAGCGCCTGCTCGGTGACGTCCCGGCCGGGGAGGTCCACAAAGCAGAAGGCGACGTGACACCCCTGCCGGCCGAACTCGAGGGCGATGGCCCGGCCAAGGCCGGTGGCGCCCCCGGTGACGACAGCCACCTTGCCCCGGAACCCGGTGTCGGCCACGCGCTGGGGCTCCGGCTGTTCCATCACGGCGCCGCCGCTGCGGCGGCCGGCCGCCTGCCAGTGGCTGCCCTTGAATTCGGAGGGAGGAGTCGGCATAGACCGTCGAAGGTACGGCGCGGCCGGGAAGAGGGCAAGCAGGCGGGGCAGCGGGGCAGCGGGGCAGCGGGGCAGCGGGGCAGCGGGGCAGCGAAGGTGCTTCCGGCGGGCGCACTTCGTCAACATCTTATGCCAATGCAAACCATCGGCTGGATCCTCGTGTCCGTGGTCGGCGCGGTGTCGTGGGGGGTCCTCGCCCTGCACCGGGGGGAAACCATCAACGCCGCCTGGCTGGTCCTCGCGGCGGTCGGCACCTACCTCGTCGGCTACCGGTTCTATGCCCGGTTCCTGGCCACGAGGGTACTGGAGATCGACCCGACCCGTGCCACCCCCGCCGAGCGGCTGAGCAACGGCCGGGACTTCGTGCCGACGACACGCGGCGTGCTCTTCGGGCATCACTTTGCCGCCATCGCGGGGGCCGGCCCGCTGGTCGGGCCGGTGCTCGCCGCCCAGTTCGGCTACCTCCCCGGCATGCTCTGGATCGTGTTCGGCGTGGTGCTGGGGGGCGCCGTGCAGGACTTCGTCATCCTCTTCGCCTCGATGCGCCGCGACGGCAAGTCGCTCGGGCAGATGGCCAAGGAGGAGATCGGACCGGTGACCGGCGTGGCCGCGATGGTGGCCATCCTGGCCATCATGATCATCCTGCTGGCCGTGCTCGCCCTCGTGGTGGTCAACGCGCTGCGGGACAGTCCGTGGGGACTCTTCACCATCGCCTCCACGGTGCCGATCGCGCTGCTGATGGGGTGGTGGATGAAGGTGTGGCGCCCAGGCCGGACGCTCGAAGCCACCAGCGTCGGCATCGTCCTCCTGATGGTGTCGCTGGTCGGGGGCCGGCTCGTGGCCGAGAGCCCCGTGCTCGCCCCGTACTTCACGATGAACGCCGGGACCATCGCCTGGCTGATCATCGGCTACGGGTTCGTGGCCAGCGTGCTGCCGGTCTGGATGCTGCTCTGCCCGCGGGACTATCTCTCCACGTTCATGAAGATCGGCACCATCACCCTCCTCGCGGTCGGCATTCTCGTCGCGCTCCCCCCCATCAAGCTCCCCGCGGTGACGCAGTTCATCGACGGGACCGGGCCGATCTTCGCCGGAAAGCTCTTTCCTTTCGCCTTCATCACGATCGCCTGCGGCGCCATCAGCGGGTTCCATGCGCTGGTGGCGAGCGGCACGACCCCGAAGATGCTGCGCCGCGAGGGCGACGCGCCCCTCATCGGCTATGGCGGGATGCTGATGGAGTCGTTCGTCGCGGTCATGGCCCTCTGCGCCGCGGCGGTGCTGGACCCCGGGGTCTACTTCGCCATCAACGCCCCGCTCGCCACGCTCGGCGGGTCGCTCGACGCCGCGGCCGAGACGATTCGGGGCTGGGGCTTCGTCGTCACGCCGGCGCAGATGCAGTCGCTGGCCGCCTCGGTCGGGGAGTCCACCCTGCTGGCGCGCACCGGCGGGGCCCCCTCGCTCGCGGTCGGCATGGCGCAGATCTTCGCCGGGGTGTTCGGCGCCCACCTGACCGCGCTCTGGTACCACTTCGCCATCATGTTCGAGGCGCTGTTCATCCTGACCACGGTGGATACCGGCACCCGCGTCGGCCGGTTCATGTTCCAGGAACTGGCGGGGCATCTCTGGGAGCCGATGGGACGGACGTCCTGGTATCC
Source organism: Gemmatimonadales bacterium (assembly GCA_035328285.1). GTDB lineage: Bacteria > Gemmatimonadota > Gemmatimonadetes > Gemmatimonadales > GWC2-71-9 > SPDF01. The sequence continues at coordinate 18,607 of DAOLIZ010000003.1, read as the reverse complement.
GAGCACCGTCCTCGCGTCCGGCGCGGTGGTGGCGGGCTGGGGCTGGTTCCTCCTGCAGGGCGTCCACGATCCGCTCGGCGGGATCAACACCCTCTGGCCGCTCTTCGGGATCAGCAACCAGTTGCTCGCCGCCATCGCACTCGCGGTCGGGACCACGGTGCTCATGCGCTCCGGCAAGGCCCGGTACGCCTGGGTCACCCTCCTCCCGCTCGCCTGGCTCCTGGTCGTCACGCTGACGGCGGGCTGGCAGAAGATCTTCGCCGCCGATCCGCGGCTCGGGTTCCTGGCCCACGCGGCAGCCACCGGCGCGCAGGTGGCGAGCGGAGGGGTGGATCCGGCCACGGGAGCCCGGCTGATCTTCAATGACCGGCTCAACGTCGCGGTGGCCGCGCTGTTCATGGCAGTCGTGGTGCTCGTGGTGATCTCATCGGCGCGCGTCTGGCTGGGAATCCTGCGGGGGACGACGCCCGCCACCACCCGGGAGGCGCCGCGTGTGGCGACCAGCTATGCGCGCTGAGGTGGGCGGCTGGCTCCAGCGCGCGCTGCGGGCGATCCGCCGGATGGCCGGCATGCCGGACTACGCCGCCTACCTCGAGCACCGGCGCCGGCACCACCCCGGCACAGCGATGCCCTCCGAACGTGAGTACTATGCCGAGTACCTCACCGCGCGCTACGGCGATTCCCCGACAAGGTGCTGCTGATGAACCGCATGGTCCGGTACTTCGTGAACGGGCTCCTGCTCTCCACGCCGATCGCCCTGACGCTCTACGTCTGCTGGAGCATCTTCCGCGCGGTCGACAGCTGGCTCGGCCTGCCGTGGGACGGGGTCGGGTTCGTCGTGACCATCGCGCTCATCACGCTGGTCGGATGGCTGGCCACCACCTACCTGTGGAGCACGCTCTTCGGGCTCGTCGAGCAGGCCATGGTGCGGGTGCCGCTGGTCCGCTTCCTCTACAATTCGCTGAAGGAGGTGCTCGGCGCCTTCGTGGGGGAGAAGAAGCGCTTCGATCGCCCGGTCATCGTGCGGCTCTTTCCCGGCGGCAACGCCCGCGCCCTCGGCTTCCTCACGCGGGAATCGCTCGACTCCCTGGGCCTGACCGACCTGGTCGCCGTCTACCTGCCCCAGTCCTACAACTTCGCCGGCCAGGTCCTGCTCTTTCCGCGCGACCAGGTGAGCCCGATCGCCGCCAACAGCAGCGACGTGATGGCCTTCATCGTGTCCGGAGGGGTGGTGGAGGGGTCCGACCGGGGGAGCGAATCACCAGCCACCCCAGCGCCGTGACGGTCATCAGCGCCGCCGACGCCCGGAGGGCGACCTCCGCCCCGGCGCGCTGGTAGACCAGCCCGAACAGGAGGCCGGCGGGAAGTGCGGCCAGCCCGGTGACCCCGTGATAGGCCCCGAAACCGCGTCCGGTTCGCACCGGCGCCAGTTGCGCCACGAGTGACCGCTCCGCCGGTTCCAGCAGTCCTCCCGCCAGGCCGAGCGCCAGGAAGGCGGCCACGCCGGCCGCCTCGGTGAGCGCACCACCCAGCAGGTACATCACCCCCGCGAACAACAGCCCGCCGACCGCCACTGTCCCCCGGGTGCCCAGCGTGTCGCTCAACCACCCGCCGGGATAGGCCGCCCCGCTGCGCACCACGTGGAGGCCGGCCCAGACCAGGGGAACGGTGGCCACCGGCACGCCCAGTCCCTGCAGACGGAAGAGCAGCAGCGCCTCGGGCACCCGGAAGAGGGTGAGCGCCGCCAGCATCAGCATCGGTCCCCAGAATACCCGGCCGGTGGCGTCGAGCTGTGTCGGCGCGACCGGATCGCGCGGCTTGACCGACGGGGCATGTCGCAGCACCCGGAAGAGGATCAGCATGACGACGACCCCGGGGAGCCAGGTCCACGCGATGACATCGCGGACCGGCACCCCCCTGGTCAACAGGAACCACGCGGCCACCGACCCGAGCACCGCGCCGAAGTGATCAGCGCCGCGGTGGAATCCGAAGGCCCGGCCGAGGAGCGGCGCGGGGGTGGCATCCGCGATCATCGCGTCGCGGGCCGGCGTCCGAAGCCCCTTCCCCACCCGGTCGATGACCCGGAACCCGAGGACCGTGCTGGCCGCTCCCGCCAGGGCGATGAAGGGCCGGATGAAGAGGGCCGTGCCGTATCCCACGAGAATCAGGGGCTTCCGCCATCGGGGCCTGTCCGCCCAGCGGCCGCTGAGCCACTTGAGGAGGGCCGAGGTGAGGTCGGACGCGCCATCGAGCGCCCCGAGGAGGGCGGGGCCGCCGCCGAGCGATGTGATGAAGGCGGGCAGGAGGGGGTAGACCATCTCGCTCGCGAAGTCGTTGAAGAGCGAGACGAGGGAAAGGCCCTTGACCGTTGCAGGGAGGGCAGCGGGGCCGGGGGGCAGCGGGGCCGTTGGCTGGCCGTCGCCAGCGCTGCTGTAAGTCTTTGTCATGTAATGTTTTATCTTTCTACTGTACGTAATTACGTACGCAATCCGGATTCATCCTCCTCCCCATCGGGCCGGAGGCGACTACCTTTTTCAGATGACCGCCCCGCACTCGCCCCCGACCACCTTCCGCGAATCGACCCTCTGGTCGATGCCCATTCGCGATCTGGGCCTCACCATCGAGGGGACCCGGCTGGAGCCGGTCGTGGAGGAGTTCCGCAAGGAGCTCGAGGTCGTCGGGCTGCGGCGGGTCTCGCCCCGCTTCTACCTCTCCACGGAGTGGGGGGTGCCGTTCGAGACGGTGGCCATCGCCATTCCGTTCTACCTGGCCCACGAGGAGCTCGAGGAGATGCATGCCGAGCGGGCCGGCCATGTCGAGGGACACAACCGGGACGAGATCCTCCGCTACCTGCGTCACGAGATGGGTCACGTGGTGAATTACGCCTACCGGCTCTACGACCGGCCGGAGTGGGAGCGGCTCTTCGGATCGATGAGCGAACCGTACGAGGACGACTACCGCCCGATTCCGTTCAGCAAGAAGCACGTCAGGCACCTGCCGGGCTGGTATGCCCAGAAGCACCCGGACGAGGATTGGGCGGAGACCTTTGCCGTCTTCATCACCCCGGGATCAGACTGGCGCGCCGAGTATGCGGGGCGGCCGGAGGCGCTGGCCAAGCTGGAGTACTGCGAACGCACCCTCGCCTCGCTGCTGGACCGGGAGCCGATCGTGGTCGACGACGAGCTGGACGAGGATGTGGGGGAGATCGAGTACTCCCTCGCCAAGTTCTACCGCGACCTGCTGCCGCAGGAGTCGCGGCTCGGCCTGAACCTGGACATGACGCTGAAGAGCATCTTCCCCGACCGTGGCGCCATGCTCCAGCCGAGGGCGGCCTCCCAGTTGCTGCGCCGTCTGGAACCGGAGCTCCTCGACAACGTCTTCCGGTGGACCGGGCATTTCCCCGATCGCACGCGCGTCCTGGTCGATCACCTGGCCGCGAGGGCCCAGAGCCTGGACCTGTCCTACCACGAGTCGCAGGAACCCGCCATTACCGTGGCGCTGACCACCCTGGTCACGTCGCTGGCCATGAACTACGTCCACTCGGGAGCCTACCTCCGCTAGTCCTCGGCGGCCTTCTTCGCGGAATCCTCGCCCTTCTTCCCCTCGTCCGCCGGCTTCTTTCCCGCGTCCCCACCCTTCTTCCCGTTCGGCGCCGGTTTCTTCGGGCTTTCGGTCCGCGTCCGCAACCCCGCGCCGCGCCGGTACCGGTCGGTCGCCAGGTCGACAATCTTCTGGATCAGCGCGGGATACGGGATGCCCGCGGCGGCCGCCGCCATGGCGAACTCGCTGTCGCGCGCCAGGTAGCAGCTCGCGTTCACCTCCAGCACGTAGATGTCGCCGGTGTCGGTGAGCCGCAGGTCCACGCGGCCGTAGTCGCGCACCCGGAGCGCGCGATAGGCATCGACCGAGACCTTCTGGAGCTTGGCGCGGAGCTCGTCGGGCAGGTCCGCGAGCACCGACTTGGTCCCCTTGTACGCCGCGCTGTTCTCGTCCCACTTGGCCTTGCTGTCGAGCACGTGCGGCACGCCCTCGGGGAGCCCGGAGAAGTCCAGTTCAATCGGGGGGAGCGCAATCGGGTCGTGATTGCCCAGCACGCCGACATAGAACTCCCGCCCCTCGATGTACTCCTCGGCGAGGGCGGAGTCGTTGAGGTCATCGTGGATGGTGGCCACGCGGCGCATCAGCGTCTTCATGTCGGTCACCAGGGAGTTGCGGTGAATGCCGATGGAGGCGTCGGTGCGGAGCGGCTTGACGAAGAGCGGCATGCGGAGGTTGCCGCCGGTCTCGAAGTCGGCGTCCCGGGCGAAGACGGCGAACCGGGGATACAGGATGCCGTGAAAGGCGAGCAGTTTCTTGGAGAGAGCCTTGTCCTGTGTCAGATAGGATTCGCCGGGGCCACACCCGGTGTACTCGAGGCCGAGGAGGTCGAGCAACCCCTCCATGGCGATATCGCCGAAGATATTTTCGGCGAACATCTCCACCATGTTGAAGACGAGGTCGGGGCGGCGGCGCTGGAGTCCGGCAATCACCCGCTTGACGTCGGCGTGGACCCCGAGGATGGCCACCTGGTGCCCCTGCCGCCGAAGCGCTCGCGCCACCTGGTTCACCACCACGTCGTACTCGGTGGAGCGTTCACTGGCCTCGACGTACGTCAGGACGGTGATTCTCACGTGCGCTCCTCGCTCGGGTCAGTCGTCGAGTCCCATGCCCCATCGTATCAGTGACACCGGCAGCCCCCCGTAGGAGAGCATGGCGTCATGGAACTGGCGGAGGGGGGCGTCCGGCCCGACCCGCTCGCGCCAGGCGTCGCGCAGCCGGTGGATCTCGCGCCGCCCCACCGCGTCGGCCAGGGCGTAGGTGGGCCGGGCGCTGGCCCGCCGCACCATCTCCATCGCCTCCTCGCGGTCGACCGCGAGGTGCTCGACCGCGTACGACACCCCCTCGGTCGGGGTCATGCCCCTGGTATGCAGGCCGATGTCGAGGATGACACGCACCCCGGCGCGGAGCCGGCGCGCGATGCCCATCAGCCGCTCCTCCGGCCCGCCGGCGAACCCGGCGGCCGCCAGCAGTTCCTCCGAATAGAGCGCCCAGCCCCGCACGGTGAGCGGGGTCCAGAGGTACTGCCGGACGAGCGAGGGCTGGGCGGCGGCCGTCTCCCGCTGGAGGAAGTGACCGGGCCAGACCTCCGCCGCGGCCCAGGCCCACGTTTCGTACCGCGAGTGGACCGCGCCACCATTCGCGTCGCTGATGAGGAGTCGGCCGCCCCGCGCGCGCTCGGCGGGACTCGAGGGCTCGCACCAGACGGCGGGCAGGAAGTGCTGCAGATAGGCCGGGGTGGCCTCGACCCGGAGCTCGGAGGAAGGCAGCTCCACGATGCCCGACTCGGCCACGAAGCCGCGGGCCCGCCCGACCTCGTCCGCGTAGGCCTCGAGCACCGACACGCCCAGCCCCTCGGTCCGGAGGCGACGCACGGTCTCCGCCCACGGCGCGCCGGGGCTGAGCGCCAGGGCGGCCGCCTGCATCTCGGCCCCAGTCTCCTCCACCAGCCGGAGTCCGTAGCGCCACAACTCAGGGGCCGTCGCGCGCAGCGCGTGCTCGTGATGGAGGCGACGGTTGAACTCGTCCTCCCCGACGGCAAAGGAGAGTTCCGCCGGGTTGGTCTGGAGCTCGGTGCGGAGCGTGGTCTTGAAATGGGCCAGCGCCGCGGCGGCCTCGTGGGCCGCCGCCGCGAGCGCGTCGTTCATGGAGGGAACCCGGCGCCCGAACTCGGCGGCCAGCAACCCCGGCAGGTCGGCGCCACCCTCAAGCATGGTCAGGCCGGTGCCCAGCATGACTGGCGGCTGGCTCCGCAGGGTGGCGCCGGCGCTGGCCAGGAAATCCGGCGTGGCCTGCAGCCTGGCGAGCGCGGCCGCAGCCCGCCGTTCCGTCTCGTCGGCGGCCCGTTCAATCAGGCCGTAGTAGGCGCCGAAGAGGTGGGAGAGCCAGAAGGCGGGGTCGTGGACGTGGGGGCGTTCGTGCTGGAACCGAAAGGTGGAGACGCGAATGTCGTCGAGGAGCGCCGTTCTGTCGATCTCGTCCTGCAACCCGGCGATTTCCAGTTCCTCGACCGCTCCCGCCATCGCGCGGTAGGCGGCGAGCTGCCGCCGGACGCTGACATCGTCGAAGGTGCCGAGCCGGGCGTCCGAGGCGGCGTCACCGGCCGCCGTTCCGGCCGCCGGATCGAAGTTCCACCGGAGGTCGAGATAGGATCGGGCGAGGGTGTCAGTGGCTGACGGCATCGGCCACGCTCTGTCCCCGGGCTGCCGCGATGAGCCGTTCACATTCCGGCGTGTCCAGCACACGGTCCGCTTTCTTGGCCGCGGTGAAGAGCGCCTCGGAGAGGAGCGTGTCCTCCGGGTCGTAGCCGTGTTCCTCGAGCCAGCACTTCACGTTGGAGAGCCCGGACACGGGCGAGATCTCGATCCGCTGCCGGAAGCCGAACACGCCGGCCGGCACGGAGGAGTACACCCGGTCCGCGAGCCACTCGTCTCCCTTCTTGCGCGCCTTGAGGATGGCGGCCGCGTGCACCCCCGTAGCGGTACGGAAGGCATCGGTGCCAACCACCGGATACTGCGCCGGCACGGGGATGCCGGTCGATTCGGAGGCGAGCTGGCAGTATTCGCTGAGCTTGGAGAGGTCGCCGGTGTGGAGCCCGAGGAGATAGAGGTTGACGATGAGGAGGTCCATCTCCGCGTTGCCCACCCGCTCGCCGATGCCGAGGGCGGTGCCGTGGACCCGGTCGACGCCCGCCTCGATTGCCGCGAGGCAGTTGGCGATGCCGAGCCCGCGGTCACGATGTCCGTGCCAGTCGACCAGGACGTCCTCGCCCGAGGGGGCCACGATCTCGTCCTGGACGAACTTGACCAGCGCGCGGACGCCGGCCGGCGTCGCGAACCCGACGGTGTCGGCCAGGCAGATCCGGCGCGCGCCGCACGCGATGGCCGCGCCGTAGAGCGCCTTCAGCGTCTCCGGCTTCGCGCGCGTCGTGTCCTCGGTGACGTACATGACGGGCAGGCCGTTGGTGACGGCGTAGGTCACCGCCTCCTCCGACACCCGCAGCATCTTGTCGAGCGTCCAGTCCTCGGTGTACTGCCGGATGCTCGAACTACCGATGAAGGTGGCGGCTTCGATGGGTACGCCGACCTCCTCGGACACGCGGACGATCGGCTCCACGTCGGCGATGACGGTGCGGGCGGCGCAGTTCATGGCGATCGGGAGCTTCTGCCCGACGATTTCCTTTGCGAGCGCCCGGACCTGCGCTACCGCGCGCGGGCCGGCGCCGGGCAGCCCGATGTCCGCGGCCCGGACGCCGAGCGCGGCCATCAGGTGGAGGAGTCGGATCTTGACGTCCATCGGCGGGTCGATGACCGACGGGCTCTGCAGGCCATCGCGCAGGGTCTCATCGTTCAGTACCACCGGCCGCCGCGTGTAGTCGAAGGCGGCGTCCCTGGCATTCCAGTCGTATACGAGGTCTTTGGATTCCATGGTCGTAGTCTCTCGCCTCGAGGCGGGGGCGTCAAGCGCCGCCGCATCGGGGTCAGCGCGCGTTGAGCTCGCAGTCGTCCCCGAGGCTGGCAGTCCCCCGCAGGCCGGTCACCTTGACCCGGTTGCCGAGCAGGGCCCCGTCGAGGGAGGAGGTGCCGATCACCGCATCGCGGCCGATGATCGTGTTCCGGATGGTGCTGTCGGTGATGCGCGTTCCCGCCTCGATCGACACGTTGGGGCCGATGGTGCTCCGTTCGATGGTCACCCCGTCCTCGATATAGACCGGATCGCTGATCACCACGCCGGGAAAGTCCCGCCGGCGCGCGGCGCCGTGCTCGAGCAGGATCCCGTTGGTCTCGAGCAGGGTGCCCGGGGCGCCACAGTCATACCAGCCGCCCACCTCGGCGGCCAGGATGCGGCTGCCACGCTCGATCATCCGCTGGAAGGCGTCGGTCAGGTAGTACTCCCCCTTGTTGGTGGGCGCCGCGAGCACGTCGTCGATGCCGGCCCAGAGGGCGGCCACGTCGCGAATGAAGTAGAGGCCGATGTTGGCCAGCTTCGAGATCGGCGTGGAGGGCTTCTCCACGATCCGGGTCATGTAGCCGTCGGCGTCGGTCACCACCACGCCGAAGCGCTGGTAGTCCTCCACCTCCTTGGCCCAGATGATCCCGTCGGCGTCGGTGCGGTTGATCAGCGTGAGGTCGGCCTCGAACACCGTGTCGACGAAGATGATCAGCACCGGCCCGGTGACGTGCGGCCGCGCCAGGTTGATGGCCCCGGCGGTCCCGTCCTGCACCTGCTGCTCGATGAACCGGCAGGGGATGCTGTAGCGGTCCTTCGCATACGCCTCGACCGTCTCCTTCAGGTGGCCGGTGATGAAGATCAGCTCCGTGACGTCGAGCCCCTCGAGCCGGTCCATCACCCAGTCCATGACCGGGCGGCCCGCCACCTTGAGCATCGGCTTCGGCACCAGGTGGGTGTGCGGGCGGAGCCGGGTGCCCTTGCCGGCGAGCGGGATGATGACCTGCATCAGCTCCCCCGTCCGTAGCGGTCGGAGAGCCGGACCAGGTCGTCCAGTTCCGGCGTCGAGGCCTCGAGGACGTCGCTGTCCACCACGGCCTCGATCTGGTGGACGAGTCCCGCCGGGATATGCACGGAGTCGCCGGCCTTGAAGGCGCGTGCTTCCAGCTCGGCGCCGGGCTTCGTCCGAAGGATGAGCTCGCCGGACAGGACGTGCATCGTCTCGTCCTTCTTGTTGTGGTATTGCAGGCTGAGCACGTGGCCCGCCTTTACATGCAGCACCTTGCCCACGTAGCGGTCGGTGCGGGCCCAGATCAGCTCATGGCCCCACGGCTTGTCCACCCGGTACGGCACATCCGGCATCAGGTCCCCACGGGTCGAAGTTTGAACGAAGATGGCGCGGTGACACACGCGCGCACACAGACACCGCAGCCCACACATCCTTCCGCCCGGATGACCGGGTGTCCCGCCTCGTCGATGGCGAGCGCGTCGGGGCCGATGGGACAGGCCTTGGCGCACACGGAGCACTCCGAGCCCTGGAAGGTGATGCACCGCTCCGGCAGGAGTTCCAGGACACCCATGTGCACGCCCGCCCAGCCCTGGGCGGGGACGGTCAGCGCATCGGTCGGGCAGGCCGCGGCGCACGGCATGTCCGGGCAGGCGATGCACGGCTGCAGGCGCGGGTCGAAGAATGGCGTCCCCGCGGCAAGCCCGGCGCTGGGGGCCGCGAACTGGATGGCATGCGGCGGGCAGACGGTTCCGCAATCGCCGCAGCGGGTGCACGCCGCCAGAAACCCGACCTCCGCCAGCGCACCCGGCGGACGGTGGTAGCGCTTCTGCACCACCGTCTCCTCGGTCTTCTTGACGAAGTCGTCGATCCAGTCCCCGAGCAGGTTCCGGAAGAAGTCCCGCCGGTTGCCATCGCCACGATCCCAGGGTCCCGTCATGCCCGAAGTCTAGCGGGGTGGCCGCCCCTCCCCTAGAAGGCCGGCGCGAAGCTGAAGAGCCAGCGGAACCCCACCTGGTCGGTCGGGTCGGTGTCCTGCGCGAGCCCCGCCTGGCTCACGAAGAGCGGCATGTCGAACCGCGTCACGAACGAGGTCTGGCCGATCCGGTGCGAGGCGCTCACGCCAAGACCCGCATCGTAGAATCCGCGCAGCGGGCCGTATGCCGCCGACCCGCTCGGCGGGTCCGCCAGGGCGGCGTCGCCCCAGAGACTGACGCTGACCGTGCTGAACAGCCTGGCGCCCCGGCGCGAAACGAGCGTCCGCTCGATCTGCGCATTGAGTCCGTAGGCCTGCCGGGAGCTGGTGTGCGGGTCGAAGCCGCGGAGGTTGGCGCCGCCGGGCGCCTGGTAGTACACCCCGGGGCGGACCAGGAGCGCTCCCTCGGAGCGCAGGAACGGATTGTAGAGCTGCTCGTAGGGGTCGGCGCCGGCCAGGTAGATCTGCCGCTGCTTGACCACCGGATCATTGGCCAGCGCGGCGCCGGCGTACCCGCGGAGGGCGAGCGAGGTCTTGTCGAAGGCCCGCTTCGCCGTGGCCACGAGGAAGCCGCGGAAATACCCCTGCGTGTCGTACCGGTCGTCCGTGGTGATGCCGGGGCCTTCATTGTCGTACATGACCCCGCCCCCCACCGAGCCGTTGACGGCGAGCTGCCAGGCGCCGGAGCGCGTGGCTACCCCGCCGTACATCGTCGCCTCGCCCGTGCCGGCGTTCTGGTAGTAGCCGGGGTCGAGAAATGCGGTATCCGTGGTGCTGACCCAGCGGAGCGACAACCCACTCGTGACCGTGGGCCCGAAGGTCCGGTGCGCGCGCCGCTTCTTCTCGAGAATGACGGTGGCCCCGGCGCGCCCTTCCATGCTGAACCCTTCGAACACCTGGCTCATGTTCGGGGAGCGGAGGGCGGTGGGATTCTTGACGCGGGCAAAGACGTCGATGTTGGTGACCGGGTCGTCGGCGCCCCAGCCGGTGCCGCCGGTGATGGAGAGCAGGTTCTGGTCGTAGCGACCCAGGTAATCCGACCGGCTGCGGAGTCCGAGGGTGACACCACCGGCGTCGTTGTACCACGCCTCGGGCGCGAGGCCGAGCGTCATGTGATCGCGGGCGGTCCGGGTCGAGAAATAGGTGTCGAGATAAGGCTCGGTCCGGCCGGGATTCGGAAGGAGCCCGAACGACTTGTGGTTGTTCAGGAAGTTCCAGTCGCCGGTCTGGACCCGCGGGTCGAGGGTGACACCGGTCGGCTCGCTGCGGGTGCGCACGACGACCCATTCGCGGTCCGCCGTGCCGACGGATCGCACCGTGGCCGTGTCGGTCTTCCCCGTCACCTGCACCTCGACCGGAATCTGACGCGGCGCCTTCCGGAGCACCTCGACGCGCGTCACCCAGCCGCCGTCGGGCTCCTGGGTCCGACTGGTACGGCCCACGGCGTAGTCGGTGAGGTCCACCCCGTGCAGCTGCTGGGCGAAGAACGGCCCCAGCGGCTGCTGCGAGGTCTCCTCGGCGACCGCCCGGAACCGGTCTTCGTTGACGTGCTTCAGCTTCCACTGGGCATAGTAATTCCGGAGCACCGCCTGCATGGTGGAGTCGCCGACCACGTACTGCAGCCGGCGGAGGAAGAGCTCGCCGCCGGAATAGATGCTCACGTTGTAGGTGAAGAAGTCCCGGTAGTCGTTGCTGACCATGCTGTAGGGTTCGGCGTACCCGTCGAGCTGCATGCCGAGCAGGAACTGCTCGGTGCCGGCGATGCCTGAGTTGCCGCCGTTCGCCTCGGTGAAGAGTCCCTCCTGGTACGACGTGAACCCTTCGTCGAGCCACCCCTCCCGCCATTCGTTGTTGGCCAGGATTCCCATCACGTAGTTGTGGCCCAGTTCGTGGACAATCAGGCCCTGCCCCGCCGAGCCGTCCATGATCATCATCGGGAACTCGGTGCCGCCCCCCTCGATCCGGTGCACGTTGGTGATCTGCGGCCAGGCGAAGGCGCCGAAGGTCTGGTTCAGCCAGGCCAGCGCGATCTCCGTCCGCCGCACGGCGACTCCGCCACCCCAGCTCTTCTCGTCGCCGGGCTGGTAGAGGACGTGGACGGCCACCCCACCCCACCGGCCGCCCTCATAGCGGTAGTCGGGATTGAGCGACATGGCGAAGTGGTGGACGTCGGCCGCGTACCAGGTGACCACCTTGCGCCCGGCCGCCGGGGCGGCGGCGGGGCAGGAGAAGCGGGCCGGATCGCCGTAGAAGTCGCGTTCGTAGTCTACGCGCCGGCCCGGCGCCTGGTTCGCGCGGGCCCACCCGGGATCGCCGCAGACCGGCACCCCCGTGGCGCCGATGACCTGGTCCTCCGGCACGTTCAGGCGGACCAGGAAGGTGCCGAATTCACCGTAGAACTCCCCGGCGGGATACAGGGGATGCTCCTCCCACCCGAACTGGTCGTACGTCACCACCCGTGGATACCACTGGGCAAAGTCGAAGGCGCGGCCCCGGCGCCCCTGGCGGCGGGGGACGGTCGAGGGGCGCGCATCCCAGTCCATCTCGCCAACCAGCGAATCCCCCGGCGCCAGCGGCTTCGGCAGCATGAAGCGCACGATCGTGCTGTCGGGGGCGAACGGATAGATCGGTTCGACGATATACCCCATCATCCGGACGTTCCGGACGTGGTTGAAGCCGAAGTCGGGATCCTTGAGGTCGTTGAACCGGCGGGTGTTCTCGATCGAGTCGGCGTCCGACCACCGGCTGCCGGGGCGGAAGGCGTTCAGGTAGAGGTGGAAGCTGATCTGGCGCAGGGTGTCCGGGGAGTTGTTGCGATACACCAGCCGCTGGCGCCCCGACAGCACGCCGCTCGGCTCGTCCAGGGAGGCGTCGATCTCGTAGGCCACGAACTGCTGCCAGTACGGCGTGGGGCCGGTGCCGGGGGTGGCCTGCTGCAGGGTGGCCAGCGTCAGGAGCGCGAGAAGCATGGTGGATTCCGGAGTGAGACAGGGGGACGGGATCGGACTCCCAAAACTAGTCACGCCATGGGGATGCGGGAACCGTGGGCGGGGAGGGATGCATCAAGCAATGGGACAGAGGCCGCCATCGCAGGATGGGACGGGCAGAGGCGCCCATTCCAAGATGGGGCGGGCAGATGCCCGCCCCATCCAAAGCGAATCAGCGATGCCGATGGGCCAAGCGCGGTCAGGGTGCCGACACAATCATCCTGCGTGCCGGCACCAGGGCTCGTTGCGCGTGGATCTCCTCCTGGGACCGGATGTACGCGCGGAGGTTGGCATCATCGCGAGGATCGACGCTGTAGGCCCAAAAGCCGCGTTGCCATTGGAACTCCGGCAGCGTCGGAACGTTCAACCTAATCCAGCGGCTCGAGTTGGCCTTGAGGGACACCACCAATCGGGCAAGAGCGATCTCAGGCGAAATCTTCAGATAGAGATGCACGTGGTCCAGCCAACCATTGATCTCGACCGGCCGGCATCGCTGTCGCTTCGCGATGCTGGCCAGGACGAGAATCACCTGCCTCCTGATCGGTGCCTCCAGGCACGGAGCCCGATGCTTCGTGGCCCAGACAAGATGAACCCCAACTCGCACGATGGATCTCGACACGGCGCCTCCAACCGCCATCCTACTCCGCCCAGAGCAACCCCGCATCATCCATTTGCATGGGCAATCATCGGTGCTACGCCAACGATATTGCGAACTCGCCGCGGCAGGGGCGGGCGTAGGCCCGCTAGCTCGACGCCCGCCCCTGCCGCGACGCTCGGGCAAACCACGACGCCCGCCCCGGGGGATTCGTGAAAACAAACGGGCCCACCCTTCCGGATGGACCCGTCTCGACGTCGCGGGATGGCGCGCTACCGGTTGAGCAGCTGCCGCCGAAGCATGATCATCTTGCGGCGCAGCGAGCCGTCGTGCACCCGGTCGCCGACGCGCACCACGGAGCCACCCAGGAGGGCGGGATCGGCGGCGAAGCGCACCAGCGCCTCCTTGCCGAGTGCCTTGGTCAGGCTGGTGCTGATCTGCTGCTGCAGGGCGGCATCGGCCGCGTGGGCCAGCGTCACCCCCACCCGCACGCGGTTGAGCTTGGCGTCCACCATGCCGGTGTAGACCTGCGCCACTTCGTCCAGCAGCCCCTGACGGCTCCGCTTGACCAGGGCCTGCAGGAAGAGCACGAACGGCTTGGGCGCGTCGGGCAGCGCGTCGGCCAGCAGTTCGGCCTTGGCCGCCTTCGGCACCCGCGGCGACATCATCACCGCCAGCACCTGCGGCGTCGCGGTCACCGCGGCCGCGAGCGCCTCGAGGAGCGCGCCGTACCGCTCGCTCTCCCCGTGCTGCTCACCGAGCTCGAACAGCACCTCGGCGTAGTTCCGGGCGATCGCTTCGTGCCTCAATGCGTCGACTCCAGCGTGCTCAGGAAATCCATCACGATCTTCTTGTCGGCGTCGGCGCTGAGCCGCTCGCCGATGAGCTTGGACGCGGCGGCCAGCGAGAGGTCCACCGCCTCGCGGCGGAGTTCCTGCCGGGCCTGCTCCCCTTCCGCCGCGATCTCGCGGCGGGCACGGGCCAGGAGCTGCTCCTGCTCGTCGCGGGTCTTCAGCACCGCCGCCGCGCGTTCCCGTTCCGAGGCCAGCTTGGCCTCGGCCAGGATCGACTGCGCCTGGGTACGCGACTCGCCGAGCAGCTTCTGCTGCTCGGCCAGCAACGCCGCGGCCTTCTCGTGCGCCTGCTCCGCCTCCGCCAGGTGGCGGCGGATGGCCTCCTCGCGCTGCTCGGTCATGCTGAGGATCGCGGGCCACGCGTACTTCTTCAACAGGAGGAAGAGTACGATGAAGACGGCCCACGTCCAGAAGAAGAGCCCGAAATTCACCTCGAAGGGTGACATCGGGGCCCCCGTGGCGCCCTCGGATGACGCAAGCAACGCGAAGAGCATTGTGCCGCCTTAGATGAGCTTGAAGAGCAGGGCGAACACCAGCGCGATGATCGTGGCGCCTTCGAGGAGCACCGCGATCACGATGGCGGCGCCGCGGATCTCGCCGGCCGCTTCCGGCTGACGGGCGATCGCTTCGGCGGCCTGCCCGCCGATGCGGCCGAGACCGAGGCCGGCGCCGATGATGGCCAGGCCGATGCCGAGGCCCGCGCCGAGGAGCGAGTAGGAGTTCTTGGCGGCCGCCACCATGTCGGCGCCGGACGGCGCCATGTCCTGCACGAGATTGAGGAGGAACATTTGGGTCAGTCCTGTTCAAGAGTGGAGATGTCTGGTCGTTGCGCCACCCGGTCCGGCACCGCGTCTCCAGCGCGGTCCTTCCCGGCGGCCCGCCAACGACTCCACGCGGGAGCCAGCGGGCGCATCATCCGCCATTCGGCGGACTACCTGTCATCCCGGCGGCGGCAGCGCGCGGCGCCGGGGTCCCGCACCTGCTAGTGCTCGTGCTGCATCATCCCGATGAACACCGCGGACAAGAGCGCGAAGACGTACGCCTGCAAGAACGCCACGAACAGCTCCAGCATCATCACGCCCACCACCGCCAGCGCGGTGACGCCGCCGATGGCCCAGTTCCACCCCTGGATGTCGCCGAAGAGGAAGATGATGCCGAAGAGCGACAGGATCACGAAGTGCCCCGCCGTCATGTTGCCGAAGAGTCGGACGGCGAGGGCGAAGGGCTTGACCAGCTTGCCGAGAATCTCGATCGGGGCCATGAAGAGCGAGAACGCAATCGCGGCCGGGCCGTGCATGCCGGGCGGATGGGGGAAGATCGTCCCGAGGTAGCCGCGGGCGCCGAGCTGGATCATCCCGCCGATCTCCACCGTCAGGAAGACGAGGAGCGCCAGCGCGCCCGTCACCGCCAGGTTGCCGGTAGGCGACGCGCCCCAGGGCAGCAGGCCGAGCAGGTTGGCGAAGAGAATGAAGAAGAAGAGCGTCATGACGAGCGGGGCGAACCTGGCGCCGTTCTCGCCGATGTTGGCGATGGCGATGTCGTTCCGGACGAAGAGGACGATCCCCTCCATGCCCGCCGCGAACCCCTTCGGGGCCTTCTGTCCCGCCTGCTGGCGCCGGAGCGACCGCCCGGCCAGCCACATGGTCAGGAAAACGAGCAGGGCGGCGATGGCGAGGTACACCACGTGCTTGGTCGGCGACAGGTTGATGGTCATCGACCCGATGTGGATGTCGGCCCAGCGCGGCAGGTGGATCTCGCCGAACGGAAACAGGTCGATGGTCCACGCGTCCGCCGTGTGGTGGAGTACCATCTCGCCGATATTGGGACCCTGGCCAACCATCATCGTATCGTCCGTATGTCCGAGAACATGAGGGGAATGAGCACCCCTACGAAAGCCAATGCCGTCGGGACCGGTGGAAACACCGTCCGGTCAGCGAGCACCGCGGCCAGGAACAGGAACATGCCGAGCACCCGCAACCCCATCCCCATGCCCCACGCCTTCAACAGCTGTTCGAACGGCTTGCCGACCGCGCGCCGGAGGAAGAGGCCGGCGGCCATCTGGATGGCCGTGGCCAGCGCACCGAACACCAGGCCGGGAATGAGCGCCGCCTCCCCGAATCCCCAGACCAGGAGGGCGGTGACCACCGCCGTGAGGGTCAGGCCCGCCGCAAGATGCTTCACGGCCCCGTCCCGTCCTTCTTTCCGGCGCTGGAGTGCGGGTGGCTGGCGCTGTAGCGCCGCTCGTCCGCCAGCAGCCTCCGGTAGATGTTCACGAAGCTCAGCAGCGCCCCCACCAGCGTCCCTGCCACGGTCAGGAACGGCATCCAGCCGAGCCACCGATCCAGCAGCCAGCCCATCCCCATGAAGAAGATGGTCCCGGCGGCGAAGGTGAAGCCGAGGGAGACGTACCTGTACCCCTCCCCCGCCTCGCGGGAGGTGTCCGTTGGCTCCTTCATCGGGCGGGAAATTAGCGGCTTGTGAAAAAAAGCGCAAGCAACTTTCGGCCCGTCCCGCCATTAGATTCCCGCCATCCCAGGCCTCCCCGAGGCCGTGCTATTTCAACCGAGGTCCCCATGCTCCGTGCCCTCTCCGCGACCCTCCTCCTCGCCCTGGCGGCCCTGCCCGTCACGGCCCAGTCCAATGAGGCCGTCGGCAAGGGCATCCATGAGCGCGAAGTGCAGTGGCGAACCGCCATCTCGCTGGCCAACTGGGCGGCGGTCGAGACCTTCATGGCGCCCGACTTCGTGATGACCAACGCCGACGGCACCCGCCTCGATCGGGATGCCTACCTGAAGGAGCTCCAGCGCGGCACCACCACCTTTGCGCCTGTCCCCGACCCGACCTACAAGGTCCTCGTCTACAGCCAGACGGCGGTCCACCTCGGCGAGGCGAACCTGATGACCACCGGCAGCGACGGCGCCAGCCTGCTGGTCCACGTGGTCTGGACCGACACCTGGGTGCGGACCGCGGACGGCCGGTGGATCTGCCTGGCCTCGCAGTACGCCTACGCCCCCGCCAAGTAGCGGTGCAACTTTCGCGGGCCACCGCCCGTAGCGCCACCAGACCCTGATCGCGAGTGGACATGACCGTCACCAGCACGACCCCGTCCGACGTCGAACAACTCCAGCAGCTGGCGGCCGCCGCCACGCGGCTCCGCTCCCAGGTGGCCCGCCGCATCGTCGGGCAGGAGGAGGCCGTCGAGGGGATCCTCGCCGCCATCCTGGCCGGGGGACACGCCCTCCTGATCGGCGTGCCCGGCCTGGCCAAGACGATGATGGTGCATACCGTGTCCGAGGCGCTGGCGCTCTCCTTTCAGCGGGTCCAGTTCACCCCCGACCTCATGCCGAGCGACATTACCGGCACCGAGATCATCGAGGAGGACCTCACCACAGGGAAGCGGGCCTTCCGCTTCGTGAAGGGGCCGGTCTTCGCCAACGTGGTGCTGGCCGACGAGATCAACCGGACGCCGCCCAAGACCCAGGCCGCCCTGCTGCAGGCCATGCAGGAGCACCAGGTGACGGTGGGCGGCCAGACCTACGCGCTGCCGGAGCCGTTCTTCGTGCTCGCCACCCAGAACCCGATCGAACAGGAGGGGACCTATCCCCTCCCCGAGGCGCAGCTCGACCGCTTCATGTTCGAGCTCCGGGTGGGGTACCCGTCGCAGTCGGAGGAGGAGGCGATCGTCGAGCAGACCACGGGGAGCCGGGGGGCGGCGCTGGAGCCGGTGCTCGACGCCAGGCAGCTCCTGGCCATGCAGGCGCTGGTGCGGCGGATTCCGGTGTCGAAGCAGCTGATCCAGTCGGCGGTCACACTCGCGCGGATGACCCGGCCCAACGAGGCGGGGGCGCCCGCGCTCATCCGGGAATACGTCGAGTGGGGCGCGGGGCCCCGGGCGTCGCAGTACCTGGTGCTCGGCGCCAAGGCGCGCGCCGCGCTGGCGGGCCGCCCGATGGCGGATCTCGACGACGTGCGCTCGGTGGCGATGACGGTGCTGCGGCACCGGGTGGTCACCAACTTCGCGGCGGAGGCGGCGGACCGGACCAGCGAGGATGTGGTCAGGGAGTTGATCGATGCGAAGGGGTGGATCGGGGGGTAGGTGGGGCAGCCACCACCCACCCACGCCGCCATTGACTCGCCCGTCGAACTTCCCGAGCTTGGATCGAGGCGACCCACGCTCAGCGGGGACTCCAGCCCGACACTCGACATCGTCCCGACGGGCGGACGACCGTCCAGCTCCAGACTTCCATTCCGAGGAGGCTGCATGCGCAAGGAGATTGCCATTGTCGTGTCTTGCCTGTTCGTTACCGTGGGATGCTACCACGCGACGATCGAGACGACCGCCACCCCCTCGACTGTCGTGATTGAGCGGGGATTCGCGTCGAGCTGGATCTATGGCCTGGTGCCGCCATCCACGGTGGAGACCGAGGCGAAGTGCACCAATGGAGTCGCGAAGGTCGAAACCCAGATCTCGTTCGTCAATGGACTGGTCGGTGCGCTCACGCTGGGCATCTATACGCCGATGAGCATCAAGGTCACCTGCGCCGCGTAGGGATGGCGGGGCAGCGGGGCGGAAAGAACAAAGGCCCGGTCGGGAGCGATTCCCGCCGGGCCTTCGTGTTGCTGGTGTTCCCGCCTACTCCGCGT
>DAOLIZ010000002.1:54736-65615 GCA_035328285.1 Gemmatimonadales bacterium | reverse complement strand
GCGACTTCGCGCACCACCCCCGACAGCTCGGCGGCCGGCAAGCGCCCCAGGCGACTGATGCGCTGTCCGAGCGTCTCGCCTGCCACATATCCCATGACGAAGAACACGAGGCCGTCAGACTCCTCGACGGAGTGGATGGGCACGATGTTGGGATGAGAGAGTCGCGCCGCCGTGCGCGCTTCCCGCACGAAACGGGCGCGCCGGTCGGCGGACTCCGCCAGCGCCGGGGGGAGGAGCTTGATGGCCACCAGCCGGTCGAGGGCCAGGTCCCGGGCAAGGAACACGATGCCCATCCCGCCCCGGCCAAGCTCCCGCTCGACCGCGTACCGGCCGGCCACCGCCTCCTGCAGCGCGAGCAGGTCTGGCACCGGGGGCGAGGACATCAGTACCGTTCCGGGACCGGTGTGGCCATCAGCTCCCGCGGACGGCCCTTGCGAGGCGGCCGGCGTCTCGGAAGGACGAATGGTTCCTGCTTCACCCGCTTGTAGGGGATCTGGGCCAGCAGGTGGCTGATGATGTTCAGGCGCGCCCGGTGCTTGTCGTCGGACCGCGCGATGTGCCACGGCGCCCACGCCGTATGCGAGGCCGCGAACATGTCATCGCGAGCCTCGGTGTAGTCATCCCATCGGGTATAGGAGGCGAGGTCGATCGGCGAGAGTTTCCAGGTCTTCCGCCCGTCGGTGATCCGGTCGTTCAGGCGTCGCGACTGTTCCTCCTGGCTCACCTCGAGCCAGTACTTGATGAGGATGATGCCGGACTCAACCATGAGCTTCTCCACCCCCGGCACGGCATCGAGAAACCGCCGGGTCTCTCCACGGGTGCAGAAACCCATGACCCGCTCGACGCCCGCCCGGTTGTACCAGCTGCGGTCGAAGATCACGACCTCCCCGGCCGACGGGAAGTGCGCGATGTAGCGCTGCAGGTACATCTGGGACTTCTCCTGCGGTGTCGGTGCCGGCAGCGCGACCACCCGGAACGTGCGGGGACTTACCCGCTCGGTGATCGCCTTGATGACGCCCCCCTTGCCGGCGCCGTCACGACCCTCGAACACGACACACACCTTGAGGCCCTTCGTGCGTACCCAGTTCTGCAGGTGCACGAGCTCGACGTGCAGGGGCTTGAGTTCCTTCTCGTAGGCCTTGCGGCCCATGTCGGAGCCGTCAGAGATCTTCTTCTTCTTTTTCTGACCCACCGGTCGCTCCCTCCTCGAGGAGGCAACCCCGAGGATTGCCCCTGTCGTCATGCCGCCACCCTGCCGCCCGGCCGCCCTCTCCCGCCATATTCCCGCCATGACCCTGATCACCCTGCTGACCGACTTCGGCACCGCCGACCCCTACGTGGCGGAGATGCGCGGTGTCCTGTATTCCCGTGCGCCGGGGGTCACGCTTGCCGACCTGAGCCACGGTATCCCGCCGGGCGATGTCCACGCCGCCGCCTACCTCTTCGGCCGCACCTGGCACCGTTTTCCAGTCGGGACGGTTCACTTGGTGGTCGTCGACCCCGGTGTCGGCACCGGCAGGGCGGCCCTCGCGTTCGGCGCGGCGGGGCACTGGTTCGTCGGCCCGGACAACGGGGTGTTCACCTCGGTCCTCGATCAGGCGGAGGGTCAGCCGACCGCCATCCAGGCGCCACCCGATGCCGCCCCCACCTTTCACGGGCGCGATCTCTTCTCCCCGGCGGCCGCAGCGCTGGCGCTCGGCCACTCGCTGACCTCGCTCGGAGAACCGCTCCCGACCGCGCCGGTGCTGCTGGCGCTCCCGGTGCCGTTCTACGAGGGCAAGTCCGTGGTCGGTGAAGTCATCTCCGTCGATCGCTTCGGCAATCTTGTCACCAATCTCACCCTCACGGAAGTCCCGCCCTATGCGGTGCTCGAGGTGGAGGATGCCGATGTGGGGCCCCTCCGCCGCACGTTCAGTGACGTCGAATCGGGACAGCTGGTTGCCTACCTCGGATCCGGCGGTCAGGTGGAGATCGCGGTGCGTGATGGCTCGGCGGCGCGCCGCATCGGGCTGGGGGTTGGCGGACGGGTGCGGGCTCGTCTGGGCTGAGCCGGTCAGTCGATCCAGTCGACGGTCACGCCGCCGAAGGAGGTGGCAAGGGTCACGTTGAGGTGCCGGCTGGCCGTGGCGTCGCTGGTGGAGACATAGCGATTGCCCTGCCGGGTGAATCCGGCGGGCTGAAACGAGGCCAGGAACTGGTCGGTGGTGATCGTCACGCCGACGTCCCGGGGAACCCGAAGGGTGAGCCCGCCGACCGCCACCGTCGCGTCCAGCGCCGAGTTGCTTCCCCACGCTCCTGAATAGTCCAGCACGACGCTCCCCATTCCCCCCTCAAAGGACACCCGGTCACACCGGCTGTTTCCGAGACCACGGACCACCAGCTCGGCCACTCCGGCCCGCAGGATGGCGGTTGTGCACCGAATGGGGTTCGGTGTCGAGAAGCGGACCTCGGTCTTGCTGGCTCCGGTCTCGATCTTCAGGGACGACAGGCGCAGGCCGCTGAGATCGACGAGGGACTTCGCCGCACCAACGGAGAGAGAGAGATCAAGATCGGCCCGCGGGGAGAACCGGATGTTGGCCGTTTGGTTCTGGGTGGCGTTCCCGACGCCGAGGCTGCCGTTGTCGAGGCTGGTCAGTCCGAGGGTGACCGCCGTGCCGCCAGCATCCCACTTGCTGACCGGCTGGAACCGTGCCGCGTCATAGGCCACATCCATGGCATACAGGGAGGTCGGCGCGCCGGCGCCAACGGTGAGCGTGCCGCCCCCGAACTCGACGGCGGCTGTCAGGCGCACCTCGCCGTGAAACTGCCGCGTGGTGCTGAATCGCTTCAGGGTCTGGGCCCCGGCTCCGCCGGGCATCGCCGCAAGGAGACCAACGAGGAAGCACCCCGAGAGGAGCGGTCGACGCATCGCTACCGGACGGGTGGCGGGGTCTTGTGCTGACCGGGCCGTCGGGCGGCAGGAACACCGAACTGCGGCGTGGCCCAGAGATACTCGTCCGTGAGGGTTTCCGGCGGAATGAAGCGGCCCGCAAAATGTCCGGCCAGGCCAAGGCGGCTGAGCAGGGCTGCTCCGACGCCGACCGTCAGCAGGAACCAGGTCACCACGGCCGCGGCGCCGAACGCAATCCAGCCCAGGACCGGGACCCAGCCGAACGCAGCCCAGCCGCTCCAGAGCAGGACCAGCCCGAGCAATCCCGTCACCACATGCCGGTAGCTGTTGGGGGAGCCGAAGGCACCCTGGGCCAGCTGACGTCGGGTGTACTTCTCGCCGAGCGCGTGCGTGACCCCCAGGAATCCCGCCAGCACGGCCACCGCCACGAGGAGGGCACTGGCGATCACTGCGAAGGGGATCAGCAGAATGCCGACGACGCTCAGGATGAGCCCGAGAATCAGGACGCCGAACGTCGGGAGAACCAGCACCTGCGCCAGGACGCCGACGGCAAAGGAGCGCCCGAAGGTGTGGGTGACGGTGTCTGAAATGATTTCGAGATTGGGCTTGCCGAAGAGGACGAGGCCGAAACCGATACCGAGGAGGGTCAGGAAAATGCCCGCGAGCCCCGCGACGTTGCGCAAGGCGAGGACGAGCGGCGACGCGGGGGCAATGGCAGGCCCATCCTGGTCCACGGGAACAAGGGCCCCGAGGGTGCTGATCTCGCCGGTGACCTGGCCGCCGGCCTGGTGCACTTCGCCACCAAAGGCGAGGATGCTGCCCGCGACGAACGAGCCCGGGTGCAGCGTGATGTCGCCATCGACCGTCACCAGGTTGCCCGAGAGTCTGCCGTAGAGATCGGCGTCGCCGTTGAGGACGAGGACATCGCCCTGATGGGACTCGCCGGATCCGATCGAGTAGTTCCCAATCCTCGCGATGCCGTCCGTCACCGTCAGGGCGAAGCCCGGTGACCGCGATTCGCGGAGCGCCTGCGCCAGGACTGGTTCGAGTCCCGAGGTGGAGGAAAGGTTCCGAAGTGAAACGGTCAGACCACCCTCGGGAGCGGGCGGGATGTCTTGCGGCGCGGGGTGGGCGGCCTGGATCCGGCCAGGCCCGGCAACGAGCGTGGCCGGGCCGAGGAAAAGGAGGAGGCCTGCCGCGAGGACCGGGAGCTTAGATCTCGGCATGAGCCACCCGCGGCGTCGGCAGGGCCATCAGGCGTCGGAGCACCAGCACGCCGCCTGCATAGGCGACGGCGTTGGCACCGAACACGAGGCCGAGACGGGCGGGCGACTCGAACAGCCCGCGTACCCAGGGGTACCATGGCTGTGCGAGGAGGGTGGAACCAACGGAACGGACCGCCGTCAGCCACAATCCGCCAACGCCCTGCCCGGCGCCCTGGAGGAGCTGGGAGAGGGTATCGGGGTTGGCCAGGCTCCACGCCACGCTCGCTGCCATCGGCAGGAGCACGCCGGCGGCAAGCGCCGCGGCAACGACCACCGGACGGGCCCTGCGCCGCACCTCGACCCGCGCCATGACCCGGTCGCTGAAGCCAGCGGCAGGGGTGAACAGCGGGAGTGTGCCCAGCAGGTGCGCCAGCGTGCGGTCGGCATCGGCGAGGTGCCGGCAGTCGGCGCAGCCGTGCAAGTGGGCCTCGCGATTCCGCGCGAGGGACCCTGCGAGCCAGTCGTCGAGCTCGTCCGGCGTAAGGTGGGTGGCAATAAGATCCGTCATGACGCCCCTCCTACGGGCCCGCGGGGCCCGGGGTTTCACTGGCGCAAATGCGCCAGCGCCTGCCTGAGTTCGCCGCGTGCGCGGTGGATGTATGTCTTCACGGTGCCCAACGGGAGGTCGAGCATCGTGGCGATTTCTTCATACGGGCGCCCCTCGACATGCCGGAGGAGAATGCAAGCGCGATACTCCGGCCGGAGCCCGGCAATGGCCACCTCGATCTCGCCGCCGAGCTCCTTCGCCTCGAGTTCCTCGAGCGCGGTCTCCTGGCGGTCTCCCAGTTGCAGCGCGCTGGCCTGGATCGCCTCGGGGGTCAGGGCATGCGGGGAGCCGTCGAGTGACAGGGTGTCGAGTTCCCGGCGCCGCAGGTGGTCGATGGAGACGTTGTTGGCGATCTTGAAGATCCAGCTGGAGAACTTGTACTCGGGGCGATACGACTCGATCGCGTTCAGCGCCTTGACGAAGGTCTCCTGGGAGAGATCCTCCGCCTGCTCGCGATTGCGGACCATGCGGTAGATGAGGGAGAAGATCGGACGTTCATACCGGCGTACCAATTCACGGTACGCCGCCTGTCGCCCGGCGCGCGCCTCCAGCACCACGTCCTGATCGGACATGGTCGCCAGGTCGACGCCGGGCTTAGCCACGGGTTTCCCTCCGCCTTGCGGTGGGCTTTCCGTGAAGGGTAGATTGGCCGCCTATGTTAGCCACGGACAGGAAGTTACCAGTATCGGGCGGCGCAGAAAAGCGCTCCTATGTGCGCGGGATGTTTCACGCCATCGCCCCGAGCTACGATTTCCTGAACCACTTGCTGAGCCTGAACCTCGACAAGCGGTGGCGACGAAAGGCAGTCGAGCGTCTCCATTGGCAACGTACCCCCGATGGCCGCTACCTCGACCTCTGCGCCGGCACCCTCGACCTGGCGGCCACCCTGGCGCGCCAGCCCGGGTTCGGGGGCCTCGTTGTCGGGTCCGATTTTGTTCCCCGGATGCTCCAGCTGGGGCGCGGCAAGGCGGAGCGGATCGCCTGCGTCACCGCCGATGCCCTCGAACTGCCTCACGCCGACGCCGCGTTCGACGGCGCCACGGTCGGCTTCGGCGTCCGCAATCTCATGGACCTCGATGCAGGCCTTCGCGAAGCGGCGCGGGTGCTCAAGCCCGGCGCACGCTTCGTCATCCTCGAACTGAGCATGCCCTCCTGGCAGCCGCTCCGGGGACTCTACCTCTTCTATTTCCGTCACCTGCTGCCCGGTATCGGACGGCTCATTTCCAGCCACTCGAACGCCTATACCTGGCTCCCGGAGTCGGTGCTCGCCTTCCCGGAGCCGCCGGCCCTGGCGAAGCGGATGACCGATGCAGGGTTCCACGACGTGTCCTGGTCAACACTCGTTGGCGGCATCTGCGCCATTCACGTGGGTACCCGCGCGTGACCGAAGGCCAGACCTTCGCCGGGGAGTCGCTCCTCGTCCGCTACGTCAACTTCGTGAAGTTGCCGCACACCCTCTTTGCGCTTCCCTTTGCGCTCCTCGGCGTGCTGGCGGCCTCCCTCAAGGTGCCGGTGACTCTGCGCACCCTGGGGCTCGTCGTGGTGGCCTTCACCGCGGCCCGCTGGGTGGCCATGGGGTTCAACCGGATCGCCGATCGGGAGTACGACGCGCGGAACCCGCGCACGCAGAGCCGGGAGCTCCCGCGCGGCGCGCTCTCGGTCCCGCAGGCGTGGGGCTCGGTGGTGGCGGCTGCGGCGCTCTTCGTGGGGGCCGCCTGGCTGCTCAATCCACTCTGTTTCGTCCTGAGTCCGCTGGCGTTGCTCTGGGTGACCGGCTACAGCCTCTCGAAGCGGTTCACCTGGTGGCCCCACCTCTGGCTCGGCATGAGCCTCGCCATCGCGCCAGTCGGCGGATGGCTCGCCGTGACGGGTGCATGGAGCGACCCGGCCTGGTTGCTGCTCGCCATCACGGTGGCGGTGGCGACATGGGTGGCGGGATTCGACATCTTCTACGCCCTGCCCGACGCGGCGTTCGACCGCGCGAGCGGACTCCACAGCGCGGTGGTTCGGCTCGGCGAGCCCCGCGCGATTCTCCTGGCCAAGCTCCTCCACGGCGCGACCATCCCCGCCCTCGCCCTCTTCGGGTGGGGGGCGGGATTCGGATGGTGGTACTATGCCGGGGTCGCCGCCGCCGCGATCATTCTCGCCTACGAGCACCAGCTGGTGAAACCCGGCGACCTGTCGCGGCTCGACGCGGCCTTCTTTCGGATGAACGCGGTGATGTCGGTGACCGTGTTCAGCTTTGCCCTCCTCGACCGGCTCACGTGAGCGTCCTGTGACCACTCCCCGCTTCGACGGCTTGCAGGACTTCGTGCGGCACCTCGAGGGCCGCGGCGAGCTGTTGCGTGTCACGGCGGAGGTGGATCCGAAGTTCGAGGTGGCGGAGATCGTCCAGCGCGTGATCCGGCAGGACGGGCCGGCGCTGCTGTTCGAGCGCGTGAAGGGCGCCGACTTTCCGCTCGCCATGAACCTGTACGGCTCAGCCCGTCGGATGGAAATGGCCATCGGCCGCCCGCCGGAGCAGATCGGCCGCGAGCTGATCGAAACCTTCCAGCGGCTGAATCCACCGTCGCTCCGCAAGTTCTGGGAACTGCGCGCGACACTCCTCAAGGCGCGGTTCATGCGCCCCCGCATGGTGCGGCATGCGCCCGTCCAGGAAGTCGTCGAATCGCCCCACCTGGACCGCCTGCCGAATCTCTGGAGCTGGCCGCGGGATGGGGGGCCCTTCATCACCTTCGGGCCGACGATCACGCACAACCCGGCCAACGGGGTTCGCAACTTCGGCCTTTATCGCCTCCAGGTGTTCGACGAGAAAACGACCGGCATGCACTGGCAGAGCATGAAGGGTGGCCGGGGGCACCACCACGAGGCAGAGCGCCGCGGGGAATCGCTGGAGGCCGCGGTCGTGCTCGGCGGCGACCCGATGACGATGCTCTCAGCGATTCTCCCGTTGCCGGAGGACTTCGATGAACTGGGGCTCGCCGGATTTCTGCGGGGGCGTGCCACCGAGTTCGTCGCGGGCAAGAGCATCTCGATCCCAGTGCCGGCCAACGCCGACTTCGTGCTGGAAGGGGTGGTTCCGGCGGGGGAACGGCGCATGGAGGGACCCTTCGGCGACCACTATGGCCACTACTCCGAGGCGTCGCCGTTCCCCGTGTTCCACGTGAAGACCGTCACCCGGCGGCGGGATGCGATCTATCCCGGCGCGGTAGTCGGGAAGCCGCCGCAGGAGGACAAGTGGATCGGCCTGGCCGCGGGGGAGATGATCGGCCCGCTGATCCGGGTGGTCAACCCGAATGTCGTGGATCTCTTCGCAAGCGACGACGCGGTCTTTCACAACCTGCTCACCGTGTCGGTCAGGGTGCGGCACCCGCTGGAGTCGTTCAAGACGGCGCTTAACCTGCTCGGCACCGGCCAGCTGGCGCTCACCAAGTGCGTCGTGATGGTCCGCGACGATGTGCCGGTCCGGAACTTCGGCCGGACGCTGCGCGAGCTCTGGCATCGGTTCGATCCGCGCGACCGGATGCTGCTGCTGCCGATCGCCCCGCTCGACACCCTCGACTACACCTCGTTCGAGATGCACGTCGGCAGCAAGCTGGTGCTCGACGCCACCGGAGAGGTGGTCACCCCCGAGGCCCCGCCGACCGCGATCGAGGATCCCTCGGCGTTCGACCGGCGGATTGGTGCCCACCGGGTGCTCGAGGGCGGGTTCGTCGTGGTGCAGGTGAAGAGCGAGCCGCGCGCGGTGCTCGAAAAGCTGCTGCGCTGGGAGGGGCTGGGGCCGGTGAAGTTCGTGGCGGCCGTCAGCGACGATGTGGACCTCGACGACCAGGGCAACATCGTCTGGGGTATCTTCACCCGGTTCGATCCGGCGCGCGACCTGATGTTCGAGCGGCAGGAGTTCGTCGGCGCCAAGCCGGTGTATGGTGGGCGCATCGCCATCGACGCCACCTGGAAGCCGGGCTATCCGCCGCCGGTTACGATGCCCGAGGAGACGATTCGCCTGGTGGATCGCCGCTGGGGAGACTACTTCGGAGACCGTCTCGAACGGCGAGCCCGAGGGAAGTGGTAGGTACGTGATTCAAGGCAGGACCAGCAGGATTGGAGAGTCCCATGCGAGAACGTGAGAGCCTGATTCCCGCGCCCAAGCAGCCCGGGATCCCGAAGAAGGGGACGCCCCCCATCCAGAAGCGCACACCGCCGCCGCCGAGACCTCCGGCCCATCCGGTGCGCTCACCGACGTCGAATCGGAGAGGCGGGTGAACCAGCTCCCGATCGTGATGGCGATTTCGGGGGCGTCTGGTGCGCCCTACGCCGTGCGCCTCCTCGAGGTACTGGCCACACGCCGGGTGCCGGTCTGGCTCATTGTGACGAGTCATGGCCAGCGACTGCTCGAGGCGGAGTGTGGTATCACCGACCTCGACGGCCTGCAGCGTGCCACGGGCGGAGACTGGGGCAGCGTCACGGTCTATCCGGATACCGATCGCGGCGCCAAGCCGGCCTCCGGGTCTGCGAAGTGGGCGGGGATGGTGATCTGCCCCTGCTCCATGGGGACGGTGTCGGCGATTGCGCAGGGATCGAGCCGCTCGCTGGTGGAGCGGGCGGCCGACGTGGCGCTGAAGGAACGGCGCAAGCTCATCGTCGTGCCGCGCGAAACACCGCTCTCGTTGATTCACCTGCGGAACCTGACCACGCTGACGGAGGCCGGCGGCGTGGTTATTCCGGCGGCGCCGGGGTTCTACCACCGTCCGACCGCCATCAGCGAGCTGGTGGATTTCATCGTGCAGCGGGTGCTCGACCAACTGGACCTGGGCATCGACATCGCGCCGCGGTGGGGCGGCTGATGCGCCTTGGCATCATTTCAGACACTCACGGATTGCTTCGCCCGGAGGTGTTCGAAGTCTTCCGCGAGGTGGACCACATCCTCCACGCCGGGGACATCGGCCCGCTCGACATCCTGACCGAGCTGGAGGCGATCGCCCCGGTGACGGCCGTGTACGGGAATACCGATGACTGGGATGTCCGCGCCAGGGTGCCGCAGGTGGCGGAACTGGAGCTGGAGGGCATTCGGATCGTGGTGACCCACGGCAACCAGTTCGGCAGCCCAACGCCCGAAGCGCTGAACGCGGCCTTTCCCGAGGCCGACGTGCTGATCTTCGGCCACACGCACCGCCCGCTCCTCGCCACCGTCGATATCACCGTCACGGCCATGAACCCCGGAGGGGCCGGGGCGCGTCGATTCGACCTGCCGCCGTCCGTGGGGATCATGGAACTGGAGGCCGGCCTCCCGCCGCGAGCGCGCCTGGTGCCCCTGCTCGCGGCCGGAGCTGACTAGCTAGTCCTGGTTGGGGTCGATCGGAGGGGCCTGGCTGGCCGGGTTGATCCCGATGCCACGGATCTCCCCGTCGACAATGACCCAGCGGATCATCACCGGTTCCGGCGCCATTGAAAAATCCGCGGTGCGCCAGTACTGCGGGCTGCCGTTCCGCATCACCACCATTTCGTCCACCAGCTTCGTCTCTTCACCGATCCGGGCCGCGAACTGATCCCACTGGGCCGCCATGTCGTCCGGGCTGCCCATGTCGGTGCGCATCTCTTCGCTCATGTGGGCGAAGAGGCTGTCGAACTGCGCGGTGTAGAGGAGCGCGGTGAACTGCCGGCCCAGCTCCATTTCGTTGCCCACGCGGGGGTGCACGGTGGGGGCCGGCTCCGCGGTGGCTGTCGCGCTGGTCGACGCTGAGGCGGGTGGGGCGGGGGTCTGGGAGAGGGCGACGGCCGGCAGCGTCAGCAGGGCCGCCGAGAGGAGTGCGTTTCGAATGGACATGGGAACCTCTGTTTGGGGTGAGTGACCAGCCCAATACGGAGGCGACCGTGGATAGTTTCAGGGTGGAACGATTGCTGGGGTATGGTGCGCGAAATTCAGGTGCGTTTCCCGGGTCTCCCTGTCGATTGGGATCGGGGCCCTGAGGACGGGGTGCTGACCCGGCGGACTGCAGGCCGCATTCGCGCCCGGATGGCCCTGCTACATCTCCCACTCCTCCAGCGGCACCGTACGCGTGAGTGCCTCCGGGTGCGTCCGGAACCAGGACATGAGGAGCAGGATCTCGTCGATCGCCTCGAGCGGGAGCGGCCCGGCGGTCGGTTCCTCGCGGCCGAGCTCTTCCCTCACCACCGCGC
>DAOLIZ010000002.1:19532-54636 GCA_035328285.1 Gemmatimonadales bacterium | reverse complement strand
GAGCGAGCCGTGGCCGCGAGCAGCCACTCGAGGTGCTCGAATCGCTCCCGCCACTTGGCGGCCCGCTCAAAGTCCTGCGCGACGGCCGCCTCCTGCATCGCGGCAATGGCCCGGTCGATCGGCTGGATGGTCCGGCCTTCGAGAAACGCGGCGGCGGTCTCGATCCGACGGCGGTAGTCCACCTCGCTCACCAGCCCGGCGCAGGGGCCGGTACACTGCCCGAGCTCGTGCCGGTGGCAGGCCGCCTGCGTCGCGGCCGTAAACAGGTCGCCCTGGTCCGCGAAGACGATCGGCATCCGTGCTTCGCAGTCGCGCAGGCCGAGCAAGTCGTTCAGCACGCGGAGCGCCTCCTCCACCCGACCGCGGGACCGGAACGGCCCGTACACCCGGCCGTCCTGTCGGCCGATCGTGGCGCCCTGGTAGACCTTCGGCGCCGGCGAGTCGAGGATCTTCACGAACACCGCCCGCCGGGTCCGATTCATCGCCACGTTGAAGGGCGGACGGAATTGCCGGATCTGCCGGAGTTCGCCGAGGCAGGCGGCGAAGTCGCTGTGCACGTAGTCCCAGGTAATGTCCCCCGCGGCGTGGAGAATCCGCGCCGCCTTGTCGTCCGGGAAGCTGGCCCGGAAGTACGTCATCAGCCGCGCGCGGAGCCGCTTCGCCTTCCCGACGTACAGCAGCCGCCCCGCCGGATCCGTCATCCGGTACACCGCCGGCCGGTTCTCAGCGAGCAGGCGCACCCGTTCCCTCAGGGCGCCGAGATCGGCGGAGGCGAGCGGCAGGGCGGCGAGCTGAGACATCAGACCTGGCAGCGGTGGCAGAAGACGGTGATGCGGGCGTCAAGAGCGTGGGTGCCGGCGAGGGTCGTGCCGCAGCGGACGCAGGGCTCCCCTTCGCGGCCATAGACCAGGTGCGAGAGCTGGAACTTGCCCTGCTCCCCGGTGCCAGTGCGATAGTCCCGCACCGTGCTGCCGCGACCCGAGACGGCCGCCGACAGAATGCGGTCCAGCTCCCGGTGCAGCGCGTCCCATTCCGGGAGTGACAGGCGCATCGCTTCCCGGGAGGGATCGATGCCGGCGGCAAACAGCGCCTCGTTCGCGTAGATGTTGCCGACGCCGGCCAGGAGCTTCTGGTCCATCAGCGCCTTCTTGATCGACTGCCTGGTCCGGCCGAGCGCCGCGCGCATGGTCGCGGGCGTGAACTCCGGATCGAGCGGTTCCGGCCCGATCGCGGCGTCGTACGCGGTCCACCCCCTGGCGTCGAGCCAGAGGAGCGTCCCGAGACGCCGGACGTCACGGTAGACCAGGCTGCGGCCATCGTCCAGTGTGGCACGCAGCACGGCGTACCGGGCCTCCTCGTCGCTGAGCGGACGGTCATGGATCAGGAGCGCCCCGGTCATCCCCGGCTGCACCACGAGCCGCCGTTTCCCGAGCACGAAGACGGCATGCTTCGCCCGGCGGAAGAGATCCTCGATGGGGGCCCCGGCGAGTCCACGGAGCAGGGCCGCACGCGTGACGCCGCGCAGGACATCGGTGTGCGACAGCGTCGCCCGGACGATGGTCCGGCCCAGGACCTCGGGCCGGATGTCGCGCACGATCGTCTCGACCTCCGGAAGTTCAGGCACCGGCGTGCCTCGCCGACGCCTTCAGGGGGTGACTTCGATTGTGCCAACCATCGTCGGGTGAATGGCGCAGTGGTACGCAACCGTTCCCGGGGAGACGAAGAGGTGCGAGTAGGTGCCGTTCTTCACGATGCTCCCGGAACTGAAGGAGCCGTCATCTGCGGTGATCTGGTGATTGGTGTTGTCCAGGTTCGCCCATGTGACCGACGCTTGCGTGGCCAGGCTGATCGTGAACGGATTGGGGTCGAAGGCCGTTGACCCCTTCGTTGACGCACCAGACACGATGTCGACGTCCGAATTCGGCGGAGGGGGGGCGCCCGTCGAATCCTCACTGCAGGCTAGGGCCGCGATTGACGCGAGGATGAAAAGCGTGGTACGCATGGGACCTCCTGGGTGGATAAGAGCCTCGCTTCCAACGCTAATGAGACGCTCCCGGGCCGGATAGCCCCACATCCGCCGGGTCCCGCCGGGCCGCCCTGGTCGCCAGGCGGTCCGCCTCCCGCCACCCGATGTCACGCCGCCAGGTCTTCCCGGCGAAGCTGATGGCCTCGGCCCCGGCACGACTTCCGGCCTGTGCCTCGGCAAAGGTGGGCGCGACCGCCGTCACATTGAGCACCCGTCCCCCAGCGACACGGAGCACCCCGTCGGCGTCCCGTGCGGTGCCGGCATGGAACACGGTGACGCCCGTCGCCAGCTCCGCCGGGAGCGAGATGGGCGCGCCCTTCTCCGGGAGCTCCGGATAGCCGCGGGCCGCCAGCACGGTCGTGACCGAAGCGCCGGGTCGCACGGCCAGCGGGCCTGAGGGCTGTCCTCCGGCCACGCGGACCAGGGCGTCGGTGAGGCCTCCCTCCAGCAAGGGAAGCACGACCTGCGTTTCCGGATCCCCGAAGCGACAGTTGAACTCCACGACGAACGGCGCACCCGACGGATCCACCATGATCCCGGCGTACAGGCATCCCGCGAAACGGGCGCCTCGACGATCGAGTTCGACCAGCGCGGGGATCATCACCTCTTCACGCACCCGCTGCAGGAGCGCCGGAGTCGCCGGCGTCACCGGGGCGTAGGCGCCCATCCCGCCGGTGTTCGGCCCGGTGTCACCCTCGCCGAGCCGCTTGTGGTCCTGGGACGCGGGCAGGAGCGTGATCTCCTCCCCGTTGGTGAGTCCCAGTACGGAGAGTTCCTCGCCCACCAGGAACGCCTCGACCACCACGGTCCGCCCGGCGTCGCCGAACCGGCCCTCGCCCAGCATGCTCGTGACGGCGGCCCCGGCCTCGGCGCGCGTGGCGCAGACGATGGCCCCCTTGCCGGCTGCCAGTCCGGACGCCTTGACCACCAGGGGCTCGGCGTGTCGGTCGATGTAGGACAGGGCACTGGGCAGGTCGGTGAACGTCCGGCTGGCCGCCGTTGGGATGCCGGCGGCCTCCATGACTTGCTTCGAGAACGCCTTGGATGCCTCCAGCGCCGCGGCCGCCGCCGAGGGTCCGAACACGAGCCGTCCGCGCGCACGGAGCCGGTCGGCGAGGCCGAGGGCCAGCGGAACTTCGGGGCCGATCACCGTCAAGTCGAAGCGCCCGGACACCGCGGCCTCGGTGAGGCGGTCGATGTCGTCGGCTGGGATGGGGAGGAGGGTGGCGAGTGAGGCGATGCCGGGATTGCCCGGGGCGGCGACGAGCTCGACGGCAGGGTTTTCGCGATGCAGCGCCCAGGCGAGCGCGTGTTCGCGACCCCCGCCGCCGACGATCAGGATCTTCACGCGCTTGAGCCGCGCTTCTGCGCCTTGCGGAACGCCTCGGCGGCCTTGCTCGCGGTGCTCCGGACGGCGTCACCGACCTGCTGCCCGAAGTCCTTCGCCGCATCGGCGTAGTAGTCCTTGGCGTCCTTCCAGTGCTCGCCGAGGGGCCGCTGGTCTTCCGGGCTGCCGCGGCGCACGTACTCGCCGGCGAGGATCCGCTCGTAGTCGCCGCTCGCGACCCAGGCCTGGATCTCGGCGGCGCGCACGGTGTGCATCGGGTGGGTCACGCCGAGGGTGTGCAGCACCTTGTAGACGATGTCGAGGCCCTCGTTCGTGTTGACGTATTCGTGCGCCTGGGCCATGAAGGCGTCGAGGTTGAGGTCGGCGTCGGTGAAGAACTCGCCGCGCCCGCCGCCCGCCATTTTCAGGTCGAGGCGCTGGGCCACCATGACGTCCTGGACGCCCAGGAGTCCGGCGCGGTCGGCGGAGAGCTCCGACTTCCGGCTCCACTCGAGAAACGCCAGCTTCACCGGCAGCAGGGCGATCCCGGCGAACATCGGGAGGGCACCGAGGCTGACGAGCGCCAGGATGGCGGCGATGGTCCGGTAGAGGGAGTGGCCGCTCATGACATGGCCGAGCTCATGCGCGAGCAGCGTCAGGATCTCGTCCTCGTCGAGAATCTCCAGCGCGGCGGAATGGAGGACGATGAAGGGGTCGTCGATCCCGTACGCGCCGGCGTTGAAGATGGGCGTCTGGGTGACATAGACCTCGGGCACCTTGTCCCAGCCGAAGGTGGCGCAGTTCTCGACGTGGAGGTGCCAGAGCCGGGGGAACTGGGTCGGCCCGACCCGGACGGCGTTGGCCTGGAAGAGCAGCCGGATGCCACGTTCCCCTCCGAGCAGGGCGAGCACCTTCCGGATGACCTCGTCCACGCCCGGGAGGGCCCGGAGCGCCTGCAGGGCGGCCCGGTCGGCGGGATGCTCCCAGCTGACGGGAGCGATGTCTGGCAGCGTGCGGCGGGGCCGTGGGGCGGGGAGATTCGACATGTGTTGGGCCTGGTTATGGGATCCCGCCACTACGCCTGTCGGACCCCGGTTGTTTCATAATGCTACAGCCGTCGGTCGCCTCTAGGCCGCGAAGGCCTGGTCGAGGTCGGCGATCAGGTCCTCGACGTCCTCGATCCCGCAACTCAGCCGGAGCAGGGAGTCGGTGAGCCCCATCGCCTCCCGCATGGCCGGCGGGACGGAGGCGTGCGTCATGCTGGCGGGGTGCCCCATGAGGCTCTCGACGCCGCCCAGCGACTCCGCGAGCACGAAGATCCGCGTGCGCTCCGCGATCCGCCGGGCCCGCGCGGCATCTCCGATATCGAAGGAAATCATGCCGCCGAACCCGCTCATCTGCCGCCTGGCCAGCT
This sequence comes from Gemmatimonadales bacterium, assembly GCA_035328285.1. Lineage (GTDB taxonomy): Bacteria > Gemmatimonadota > Gemmatimonadetes > Gemmatimonadales > GWC2-71-9 > SPDF01. The sequence continues at coordinate 49,869 of DAOLIZ010000002.1, read as the reverse complement.
CATGCTGGGGGTGCGAGGCGAGCCCTGGATAGTAGACCCGCTGCACATCCTTCCGCTCGGTGAGCCACTGGGCCACGGCCCTGCCGTTGGCGTCGTGCTGGCGCATGCGGAGAGGGAGCGTCTTGGTGCCGCGAAGCGCCAGGAAGCAGTCCATGGGCCCCGGGACGGCGCCCGCCGCGTTCTGGATGAACCCGAACTGCTCGGCGAGGTCCTCGCGGCGCGTGAGCAGGAGTCCGCCCACCATGTCGCTGTGGCCGTTCAGGTACTTGGTGGTGCTGTGGAGCACCACGTCGGCGCCAACCTCGAGCGGGCGCTGGAAGATGGGCGTGGCAAAGGTGTTGTCGACCGCGAAGAGATAGCCATGGGCCTGCGTCAGGTCGCCCACGGCGGCGAGGTCGGTGAGCTGCATCATGGGGTTGGTTGGCGTCTCGCAGTAGATCATCCGGGTCTCGGGGCGGAGTGCGGCCTCGATATTCCGGATGTCCCGGCTGTCAACGAAGCTGAACCGGAGCCCGAACCGGGTGTAGATCCGCTCCATGAGGCGATGACTGCCGCCGTAGAGGTTCTCGCCGCAGACGACGTGGTCGCCGCTCTTGAGCACCTTCAGCAGGACGTCCAGGGCCGCCAAGCCGGACCCGTAGGCGAACCCGTACGTCGCTCCTTCGAGGGCGGCCACGTTTCGCTCCAGGGCCTGGCGGGTCGGATTGTCGGTACGGGCGTACTCGTAGCCCTTGTGCTTCCCGATGCCTTCCTGGACGTAGGTGGAGGTCTGGTAGATCGGTGTCATGACCGCGCCCGACAACGGCTCAGGCACCTGCCCGGCGTGGACGGCTCTGGTGCCCAGCCCTGATTCGAGGTCGTGCGGAAGAATCTGTGTCATGGATCACACCGGTTGAGGTGGAGGAACCTTATGGGGTAAAAGGCGTTGCGGCAAGGCGTCTCGTTGAGAATTGCCCCGGGCAGCCCTACCTTCCACCTGTGCCAGACACCCTCCTGCGCCCTGTACTTCCCGTCGTCGCCCAGTGCCTGGTCGTCGACGACGATCCGCAGGTGCGCGATGCGCTCGTCCGCGTCGTGCAATCCCAGGGACTCACCTGCATCTCGGCCGCCTCGGCTGACGAGGCCCTGGCGACGCTCGCCAGCCAGGGCGAGGTGGCGGTGCTCATCAGCGACATCCGGATGCCGGGTCGCGATGGCGTCGCGCTGCTCGAGGAGGTGCGGCGGCGCTATCCCGAGACGGCGGTGATCATGCTGAGCGCCGTGGCGGACGTGCAGATCGCCGTGGACTGTCTCAAGAAGGGCGCGCTGGACTATATCGCGAAGCCGATGATTCTCGGCGAGGTCCAGGCCCGGGTCGCCAAGGCGCTGGAGAAGCGGGAGTTGACGCTCCAGAACCGGTACTACCAGAAGCACCTGGAGGAAGAGGTCAAGCGGCAGCGCGCCAGAATTCAGGAACTGTTCCTCGAAGGCGCGCAGACACTGGCCCACGCGCTCGAGGCCAAGGATGCGTACACCCGCGGGCATTCGCAGCGGGTGCGCGAGTACGCGGTGCGCACGGCGGTCCTGCTCGGCTACACCGGCGACTTCCTCGACAACATCCGGCTCGGAGCCGAGCTGCACGACATCGGCAAGATCGGAACCCGGGAATCGATTCTCAACAAGCCGGCGCGGCTGACGCCGGATGAATTATTGCACGTCATGGAGCACACCGTCCTGGGCGAGAAGATCCTCGCGCCGCTGGCACACGATCGGCCGGTGGTGCTCCGCATCGCGCGGTCCCACCACGAACGGCTTGACGGCGACGGCTTCCCCGACGGGCTTGGCGGCGCGGACATTCCCATCGAGGCGCGGATCGTCGCGGTGGTCGACGCCTTCGACGCGATGACGACCAATCGCGCCTACCGGGAGTCGCTGGTCCCGGTGGCGGCGTTCGAGGAGCTGAAACGGTGTACCGGCCCCCAGTTCGATCCGGCGGTGGTCGACGCCTTCCGTGAGGCGTTCCCCGATCCGGCCAAACTTCCCATTCACGTCTGACGCCCGCGCCGCGCGGGGGATCTCCGATGAGCGATACCCTGATGGTCAGTGTTTCCGGGATGCGGGGCATTGTCGGAAAGGACCTGACGCCGGAACTGGTGGCGCGTCACGCCGCGGCGCTCGGCGCGTGGGCGGCGGCTGCCGGCCGGCCGACGGTGGTCCTCGGCCGGGATGCCAGGACGAGTGGACCGATGTTCGCCCGCGCGGCCACGGCGGGACTGATGTCGGTCGGTGTCCGCGTGGTCGACATCGGCGTCGTTCCCACACCGACGTTGCAGCTGGCCGTGGAACATCACCACGCCGGCGCCGGCCTGATGCTCACGGCCAGCCACAATCCCGTGGAGTGGAACGCGCTCAAGCTGGTGGGTCCCGACGGCATCTTCCTCGACGCCGAGTCGGGCGCGGCGGTGCGCGCGCTCGCGGAACAGGGGCCGCGGCGCGCCGGGTGGGACACCGTCGGTGCGGTCGAGGATGACCGCGGCGCCATCGCCCGTCACCTTGAGCAGGTGCTCGCCCTGCCGATGGTCGACGTGGCCGGGATTCGTGCCCGCCGCTTTCACGTGGCATTGGACTGCGTCCGCGGGGCGGGGGGCACCTCGATCCCGCCGCTGCTGGAGGCACTGGGGTGCCAGGTCAGCGCCATCAACCTCGAGACGGACGGACGGTTTCCGCGCCCCCCTGAGCCGCTTCCGGAAAACCTGGGCGAGCTGTCCCGCCTGGTGCGCGAGTCCGGCGCCGATATCGGCATGGCGGTCGATCCGGACGTCGATCGGCTGGCGCTGGTGGATGAGCGCGGCGATCCCATCGGGGAGGACTACACCCTCGCCTTTGCCGTCCGGACCGTGCTGGGCAGCCTGGGCGCGAAGGCGGCGTCGACCACCGTCGTGGTGAACCTGTCCACCAGCCTGGTGGTCGAGGACGCGGCGGCCGGCTACGGCGCCGGCTTCTTCCGGGCGCCGGTGGGCGAGGCGCATGTCGCCCGGATGATCCAGGAGAAGCGGGCAATCATCGGCGGGGAAGGGAATGGCGGGGTGATCCTGCCCTCGGTGCATATCGGCCGGGACGCCCCGATCGGGGTGGCCCTTATCTTGCAACTTCTCCTGGAGACGGGGGAGAGGGTCTCCGGGCTCGTCGCCGGCGCCCCCCGCTATCACATTGTCAAGGCGAAGGCTCCGCGTGGTGCGGACCTCGCCCCGGCCTACCTGGCGCTGCGGAAGCGTTTCGCGGATGCCACGGTAGACGACCGCGACGGACTGCGGCTCTCGTGGCCTGATCGATGGGTCCATCTGCGGCCCTCGGGCACCGAGCCGATCATCCGGTTCATCGCCGAGGCACCGACCGCCGCGGACGCGGCATCGTTGATCGAGGCCTGCCGGTCGCTGGTGAGCTGAACCGAGGGAGTTGGACCTATGTGCGGTGTCGTCGGGTATGTCGGACCACGCCAGGCTGCCGGGATTCTGCTCGACGGCCTCCGTCGGATGGAGTACCGCGGCTATGACTCGGCCGGAATCGCCGTCATCAACGGCACCGGCCTCAAGGTGCACAAGGCCGCCGGCAAGCTGTCCAACCTCGAGAAGCAGGTGGCGGACCACCTCCCTTCGGGGACCGTCGGCATCGGTCACACCCGCTGGGCTACGCACGGCGCTCCCACTACCCCCAACGCCCATCCCCACACCGACCAGTCCGGTCGGATTGCCCTGATTCACAACGGCATCATCGAGAACGCCGGTTCCATCCGCAAGGCGCTCCTCAATCGCGGCCACACCTTCACCTCGGAGACGGACACCGAGGTGCTGGCGCACCTGGTCGGGGAGCTCTACCAGGGCGACCTGGAGGAAGCCGTGGCCGCCGCACTGCGGGAAGTCGACGGCGCCTACGGCATCGCGGTGATTTGCTCGGACGAGCCGGACGTCCTGGTCGCGGCCCGGAACGGATCACCGCTCATCGTCGGCGTCGGCGAGGACGAGCGCTTCGTGGCGTCCGACGCCTCGCCGCTCCTGGAGCACACCCGGTCCGTGGTCTACCTCGACGACGGGGAAATGGTGATCCTCACGCGCGACGGGTACCGGGTCCGCGACCTGGAGGTCAAGAACATCGACAAGCCGGTCAACCAGATCGACTGGGACCTCGCGACGATCGAAAAGGGCGGCAAGGAGCACTTCATGCTCAAGGAAATCTGTGAGCAGCCGGAGTCGCTCGCCAACACCCTCCGCGGCCACCTGCTGGAGGAGGAGGGCACGGCGCGCGTCAGCGGCCTGAACATGACCGACGAGGAGCTGGTCGGCGTCGAGCGGATCATCATCACGGCGTGCGGCACCTCCTGGCACAGCGCGCTCATCGGCGAGTACATGCTCGAGGAACTGGCCCGGGTGCCGGTGGAAGTCGAGTACGCCTCCGAGTTCCGGTACCGGAACCCGGTGGTCAACGAGAAGACGCTCGTCATCGGGATCAGCCAGTCGGGGGAGACCGCCGACACCCTCGCCGCGATTCGCGAGGCGCGGCGCCGCGGGGCGCGGACCATCGGGCTGGTCAACGTGGTGGGCAGCACCATCGCGCGCGAGGTCGACGGCGGGACCTACCTGCATGCGGGGCCCGAGGTGGGCGTGGCGTCCACCAAGGCGTTCACCAGCCAGGTGGCGGCCCTGGCGCTGCTGACCCTCCGCATCGGACGCCTGCGGAACCTCAGCATCCTGCAGGGCCGGCAGTTCATCCAGGCGCTGAAGGCCCTCCCAGCCCAGATCGAGCAGATCCTGGCGAAGGAAGCGGAGGTGAAGCTCCTGGCCGAGCGGTTCTTCTCCGGGAACCACGCCCTCTATCTCGGCCGCGGAGTCAATTTCCCCGTCGCGCTCGAGGGTGCCCTCAAGCTGAAGGAAATCTCCTACATCCACGCGGAGGGGTATCCCGCCGCGGAGATGAAGCACGGACCGATCGCGCTGATCGACGAGAACATGCCGGTCGTGTTCATCGCGCCCAAGGATGCGGTGCACGCGAAGATCGTCTCCAACATCGAAGAGGTGAAGGCGCGCGGCGGTAAGGTGCTCGCCATCTGTTCCGAGAACGATCCCGAGATCGAGCGCCTGGCGGACGCCACCTTCACGATTCCGCAGACGCTGGACCTCCTGACCCCGATCCTGACGATCATCCCGCTCCAGCTGCTGTCCTATTTCGTGGCGGTCCGCCGCGGCTGCAACGTGGACCAGCCCCGCAACCTCGCGAAGTCGGTGACCGTCGAGTAGCGACCACTGCGCCGGCGCGGCCGCCGGTGTTAAACTCCGTCATGCGTGTCGTCCTCCAGCGCGTCTCCCGCGCCAGCGTGACGGTCGGCGGTCGGGTGACCGGCGCCATCGGCCGCGGCTTCCTCCTGCTGGCTGGCTTTCACACCACCGACACCCCCGACCAGTGCGACTGGATGGCCGCCAAGGTGGCCGGCCTCCGGCTCTTCGCCGACGACGAGGGGAAGATGAATCGCGCGCTGGCCGACGTGGACGGGGGCGTCCTCGTCGTGAGCCAGTTTACGCTGTACGGGGACACGGAGCGGGGGCGGCGTCCCTCGTTCATCGACGCCGCCCGTCCCGAAATCGCCATCCCGCTCTACGAACAGTTCCTGGCCCGGCTGCGCGCCGCCGGCCTGCGCGTGGAGGCCGGGGAGTTCGGCGCCGACATGCAGGTGGAACTCCTGAACGACGGTCCCGTCACCCTCATCCTCGAGCGCTCCGCATGACGTCCCTCATCCTTGCCTCGGCGTCGCCGCGCCGCCGCCAGCTGCTCGAGATGCTCGGCATCCCGGTCGACGTCCGCCCCTCCCAGGTGCCCGAGGTCCGCAAGGCGGGCGAGGGCCCGCGCGACTACGCCCTCCGCCTGGCCCACGACAAGGCGACGGCCGTGCCCGGGGACCTGGTGCTGGCCGCGGACACGATCGTGGTGCTCGATGATGAACTGCTGGAAAAGCCGCTCGATGAGGATGACGCGGTGCGGATGCTGCTGCGGTTGCAGGGCCGGACCCACCATGTCATTACGGCGGTCGCGTTGCGTGCGGCGGAGACCGTCTTCGAGGCGGTGGACGTCACGGCGGTGACCTTCCGGCCGGCGCGGGAAGGGATGCTGCGGGCCTATGTCCGCACCGGCGAACCGATGGACAAGGCGGGGGCCTACGGCATCCAGGGGTACGGGGCGGCGCTGGTGGAAGGGATCGACGGCGATTTCTTCGGGGTGATGGGGCTGCCGATCAGGCTGGTGCTCGACCTCCTGGCGGAGGCCGGCGTTCCGTACGCGTTTCCGGGGCGTGCATCCGGTACACCGTGACCTTCCCGGTCCGCCCCTTGATGTCGATCCCTTCGGCCCGCTCCACGGCGGGCTTCTTCTTGCCCAGTTGCCGGTAGAACGCCTCGGCCATGAGGATCTCCCCGGGAGCGGCGGCCGAGCAGAGCCGGGAGGCGACGTTCACGGCATCGCCGATGACGGTGAATTCGAGGCGGCGGTGGCTGCCGATGTTGCCCGCGAAGGCCTCGCCGTAGTTGATGCCGATGCCGATGCTGATGGTCGGCCGGCCCTGGGCCGCCCACCGGGTGTTGATGTCGCCCACCGCGCGCTGCATGCCCATCGCGGCCTGGAGCGCGCGTTCGGCGTCGTCCGGGTGCCCGATCGGTGCTCCCCACTGGGCCATGATCGCGTCGCCGATGAACTTGTCGAGCGTACCCCCGTGCTCGAAGATCACGTCCACCATTTCGGTGAAGTACGCGCTCAGGAGTTCCGCGATCGCGTCGGGCGGCATCGATTCGGCGAGTGCGGTGAACCCGCGGATGTCGCTGAACAGGATGGTGAGCGGCTGGCGGGTCCCGCCGAGCGCGATGGCGCCCCGTCGCCCGGCGATGTCCGCCGCGACCGACGGCGCGAAGTACCGCTCGAAGTTGGCGCGCGTGGCCGCTTCCCGCTGCGCGGCGTCCGCGGATCGAGCGGCGCGGATTCCGCCGGCCGCGATCCCGCCGAAGGCCACCAGGAACTGCAGGTCTTCCTCGGTGAAGCTCCCCGGCGTCGCCAGGTTGTCGACGTAGAGGAGGCCGAGCACCTGGTCGCCCTCGGCGAGCAGGGGGGCGCACATCGCCCCGCGCACGCTTTGCTGTACCACCGACTTCCCGGTGAATCGCTCGTCCGCGGCAGCGTTGTCGGTCTGCAGCGCCACCCGCTCCTCCACCGCCTTCCGCGCGATCGACTGGGGCACCCGCAGGCTCTCCGCCCCGCCGAGGCGGCTGCGCGAGGCGGCGGGCACCAGGTCGCCGCTCTTCGTGTCCCGCAGCAGGATGGCGACCCGGTCCACGTTGAGCACCTGGAAGGTGGTCTCGGCCACCGTGTTCAGGAGCCGGTCGAGGTCGAGTTCGCCGGAGAGGCGGTTGGAGAGGGCGAGCAGGTGCGCAAGCTTCTCGGCCTGGCGCTCCGGCCCCCCCGACCCCACCCGAAGCAGTCCGTCCGCGGCGGCAGCGTCGACCCGTGCCGGGGTGTCGACGTTGACCACCAGCTGCCGCACGATGGTGCCGCCCTTCGGGCCGGCGGGGGCCGAGGGCATGGGCACCCGGTGCTCCGCCGTGACCTCGAGCGCCCGGAGATAGTAGGAAATCTTTCCAAAGGCGACGGTGTCGTTCGGGGCCAGCAACCCTTCGACGACGCGCACCCCGTTGATCGACGTGCCGTTGGAGCTGCCGAGGTCGCGGACCCGCACCCCCTCACCCAGCTCGTCGGCAGTGAGTTCGGCGTGGTGGCGGGACACGGTGGGATCGAAGACCGGGACGTCGCACTCGACGGCCCGACCGACCAGCAGCGTGCGGCCGGCGGGCAGCTCAAACCGCTGGTCTCCGCCGAAGCTGATGAGGGAGTAGAGTGGCATGATGGTGTGGAATGTAGCGCCCCAGGCGCCTCAGCGCGGCGCCACCAGCTGGTAGCGGCCGAGCACGGAAATGGTCGCCTGGAGGTTGTCGCTGGCGGGGCGGGTGGACCGCAGCGTCCGGAACTGAGCGCCGTCGTCCTCCACCAGGGCGATGGCGAGTGCCTGCTCGAAGAGGACATCGGTCGGATAGCGGGCGCGGCTGTCCGACGGGGCCGCGAAGTGGACGGGATACTTGAACGTCAGTACGATGGGGGACGTCAGCGCGGCCGCGCTCTCCAGCGTGAGGCCGTAGATCCCCGGTGTCGGGCGGATCGAGAGGGTGACGGGCTCCCCGCCGGCCGCCGGACTGAACGCCCCCCCGGGAATGTCCACCTCGGCGAAGACGGTATTGTCGGGGGGGCCGTGCCGCAGGACGATCGACCGGCCGCTGGAGGCCGCAAAGGTGACCACCGTGTCCGGCGCCTGCGCCCCCCAGACCTCGACCGCGAAGACCTGCGCGGCGGGATAGACCCGCGGTGTCGCGCTCGGGGTCGGTCCCTCCACCCCGGGCGTCGAGCCACGGCAGCCCCCGATCGAACAGACCAGGGCGACGGTCAGCGCGACAGCCACGGCGCCGCTTGCTCCAGCCCTCGGTTTCCGGGATATTCTCAATCGATGCGCCTCCGCCTCTGGGTTCTCTCCGCCGTCATCCTCACCCTCGCACCGCCGCTCGCGGCGCAGCAGTGGAATTCGCCGGAGGTCCTGGCCCTCGTGCGGCGCGGCGTTGCGCGCCGTCAGCAGGTCGAGGCCGACACCACCCTGCAATCGTACCGATCGGAGGCGCACGGGTTCGTGCTGTTCCTGGCCCAGGTCGGTTCGGGGCTCACCGAGCCCCCCCGCCTCGTCAAGGCGGACGAACTCAAGCTGGAAGTGTATTGGCGGGTACCGGGGATCAGCAAGCAGACGATTCTCGGCTGGCGCGACGGCACCTGGCTCCCCACCGACATCAATTACCATCGGGATCACCTGGGCGTCGTCACCAACAACTACGGCAACCGCATCCGCATCGGGGAGGGGGACGAGGTCCGAGACGTCTACCACCCGCTCTCTCCCCAGGGCCTCGCCGCCTACGACTTTGCCCTGCAGGATTCCCTCTCGCTCTCGGCGAACACTCGCACCGTCCAGGTCTACGAAGTCGCCGTGCGCCCCAAGTCCTTTACCCAGCCGCTGGTGATCGGGACGCTCTACCTCGACGTCGAGACGGCGGAGGTGGTCCAGTTCCGGTTCAGCTTCACGCCCGTCTCGTACCTCGATCCGCAGCTCGAGGACATCAGCATCGTCCTCGAGAACGCCCTGTACGAGGGCCGCTACTGGCTGCCGGAGCGGCAGACGATCGAGATTCGACGCCGGACCACCTGGCTCGATTTTCCGGCCCGCGGGATCATCCAGGGCCGGTGGGAGGTGGGCAACTACGAGCTGAACGCGGAATTCCCGCGCTCGCTCTATGCCGCCCCGGCCATCGGCGGGCTCCGGGAGCCGAGGCCGGACACGACCCAGTGGAGTGAATCCCTCGACGACGCGCTGGCCGGGGTGGCCGAGCCGGTGACGCGCCAGGAGATGATGGCACTCCGCCGCCAGGTGGAGGACATCGCGGGCGACCGGGCGCTCAGCGGCCTGCACGGGACGCGCATCGCGTCCAACTCGGTCAGCGAGCTGGCCCACGTCAACCGGGTGCAGGGACTCACGCTCGGGTTCGGGCTGACCTTCCAGGCGGCGGAGCGCCGGGTCGCCCTCCGCCCCTACGCGGCGTACGGCACCAGCGACGGCCGGCTCTTCGGTCGGCTGGTCGTGGATCTCGGGCTGGGCACGAATACCCTGAGCCTGGGGGCGGGGCGCCGCGTGCAGGACGTGAGTGACTTCCTCATCACCGCCCCGGTGGTCAACTCCCTCACGTCCCAGGAGGCGGGGCAGGACTACGGCGATTATGCGCTGGTGGACTGGGCCCGCCTCAACCTCCGGCGGCCGGTCGCCGACCGGACCACGGTGGCGCTCTCGGTCGGGGTGGAGGAGAGCCACGACATGGGGGTGGCTGCGACGCCGGCCCGGGGGACCTATCGCCCCAACCCGGCGCTCGCGGCGGGAAGCTACTCCCAGGCCACCCTGCGCCTGACCCGGGCGGCCGCGGGGATGGAAGCCCCGCACGACCTGAGCGGCGAGCTGGCGTTCGAGGGGGGGACAGGCCCGAGCGACTATCTCCGGGCCTCGGCGGCCGTCCGTTGGCAGGCCCCGCTGGGAAGGGGCGTGCTCCGCGTCCTCGGGTACGGCGGGGTCGGAGGCGACGGGATGCCGGCCTACCGGAGCTTTGTCATGGGCGGACGCGGCAGCCTGGTCGGGTACCCCTTTCGCGCATTCGGCGGGAGGAGCCTTGCGCTGGCACACGCCGAATGGCGGTTCCACGTGCCGGCGCCGGCGATTCCGCTCGGCTCCTTTGCGAGCACCGGCCGGACATTCGTCGTCGCCCCCTTCGTCGGGGCAGGCTGGAGCGAACGGGCGGTAGCCGGCACGCCGTGGGCGGCGAGCGACGGGCTCCGCAGCACCGCCGGGCTGGCCACGGAGTGGTTCATGGGCCTCGTGCGCCTGGAGGGCGGATATGGGCTCCGGGACGGGCTGTTCGAGGTGACGCTGGACATCACCCGGGAGTGGTGGAACATCCTGTAGCGGCGGCACTACCCATTGCCCCCTTGGCGGCCTTTATTTCGGTATCCAATTCGTTGAGGTGAGCTGCGGGATGACGTTTCTGGACGAGTGGCTGGTTCCCACGCTGGAGATCACGGTGCCCGAGGAGGCCATGGCGGCCATCCGCAAGGCGGCCGAGGCGACGCCCGCGTCGCTCTGGGAACAGCTCGTCCAGCGCCGGATCATGACCGACGACGAGATCCTCGCCGCCATTTCGGCGCGGTTCCGGTTTCCGCTGGCTGACTTGACCACGATGGACCCGAAGGTCCGTGACGTGGTGCCGGAGAGCGTCGCGCGGAAGCACCACGTGCTTCCCCTGCGGATCACCGACTCGACCCTCGACGCGGCTACGGCCAATCCCTTCGACATCGACGCCGAGAAGATGCTCGCCTTTGCGACGGGGCGGGAGGTCCGGCTGCTGCTTTCCTCGCCGGGGCGCATCAAGGACCGGCTGGAGGAGCTGTACCGGGGCGAGAACCTGGTCTCCAAGCTGCTTGGCGGGCTGGAGACGGGCGCCGACGTCCAGCAGATCGAGGAGACGGAGGAGGATGTCGGGGCGTCCGCCGACGAGGCGAGCCAGAAGCCGATCATCCGCCTGGTCGACATGATGCTCGCCGATGGTGTCACGAGCCGGGCCAGCGATATTCACGTCGAGCCGGTCGAGGGCGGGGTGACCGTCCGGTACCGGATCGACGGCGTGCTCCGGCAGGTCATGACGGTGCCGCGTGCGGCTGGGGTGCCGCTGATCTCCCGCATCAAGATCATGTCGGGCCTCGACATCGCCGACCGCCTCCGGCCGCAGGACGGCCGGGCCCGCATCGCCATCAACAACGACAAGGTGGACCTTCGCGTCTCGACCCTGCCCGCCACCTATGGCGAGAAGGTCGTGATCCGGATTCTCAACCAGAAGTCCACGGTCCTCTCGCTGGAGACGCTGGGGCTTTTTCCGGAGGAACGGAAGCAGATCGAGCGCCTGCTCGGCTACAAGGAAGGCATCATCCTGGTCACCGGGCCGACAGGGTCGGGCAAGACCACCACGCTCTACTCCGCCCTCCGGATGATCCAGAGCGAAGGGGTCAACATCGTCACGATCGAGGATCCCGTCGAGTTCCGGCTGGGCAAGCATATCGTGCAGGTGCAGATCAACGAGAAGGCCGGGCTGACCTTCTCCACCGCGCTGCGCTCGATCCTGCGGCAGGATCCCGACGTGGTGCTGGTCGGCGAGATCCGCGATGGCGAGACGGCCCAGATCGCGGTCCAGGCCTCACTCACCGGTCACCTCGTGCTGTCCACGCTGCACACGAACGACGCGCCCAATTCGGTCACCCGCCTGGTCGACATGGGGATGCAGGCCTACAAGATCGGCGCGGCGCTGCGTGGCGTGATCGCCCAGCGACTGATGCGGCGGCTCTGCCTCTCCTGTCGCGTGGTACAGCGGGAACCGGTCCCCGAGCGGGTCATGCGGTACTTCACCACGGCCAAGACGCTGTACCAGCCGAAGGGGTGCCCGGACTGCGCCATGACGGGGTATCGTGGCCGGTTTTCGATCGTCGAAATCCTCACGATGAGTCCCGACATCGAACGGCTGATCGGCCAGGGCGCCACCGTCGACATGATCGCGACGGCGGCGCGTCAGAACGGCATGCTGTCCCTCTTCGAGAGCGGACTTCGCCACGTGCTCGAGGGCGACAGTTCGGTCGACGAGCTCCTGCGCGTCACCGACATCCCGATGGAGGGGCGCTACGGGCCGGCCGGGGCCCGCCAGGCGGCCCTCGGCATCCCCTCGCTCTACCCGACCGGCGTCTTCCCCGCGGTCCCGCAGGGACAGGAGGCGCCTGTCGCCCCGGCCGTGGACCTGACCACCGCGTTCGAGCTGCTGGAGGAGGCGGCCCCGCCGGTGGAGGAACCGGCGGCCGACCAGTCCCGCGGCGTCTCGGTGCTCCTGGTCGATGACGAGGACCAGCTGCGCCGGGTGATGAAGGACCTGCTGGAGCGGGACGGCTACCTCGTGCACGAGGCGCGCGATGGGGTCCAGGCGCTCGACCAGGTTGACCGGGTGGCGCCCGATATCATCGTCCTCGACCTCAATCTCCCGGGGCTCGACGGGTACGGCGTGCTGGCCAAGCTGCGGTCCCGCCCCACGACGCAGGATATTCCGGTCATCGTCCTGACCGCCAAGGGCGACGAGGACAACGAGGTGCGGGTCTTCGAGCTCGGCGCGGACGACTTTCTCACCAAGCCCTTCCGGGCGCGCGCGCTCTCGGCCAGGCTCGACGCCGTCCTCAGTCGGCGGCGGGCCCCGTAGCCTGATGCCGGAGAGAGATTCACGATGACCGACGTTCGCGTGTCAATGATCGACCTTTATGTGGCCCGCCCCGCCGGGGCGGGCTTCGAGTTTCTGGTGTTGCGGCGCAGCAGGCGTGGGCGCTCTCCGGGGGCCTGGGAGGTGGTGCACGGTCATCTCGAGGAAGGGGAGCCCCCGGTGGAGGGCGCGCGCCGCGAGCTGCTGGAGGAGACCGGGCTGACCCCGTCCGCGATGTACAACCTGAGCCGGGTCGAGTCGTTCTACCTGCACCGCACCGACGCGGTGGCTCTCATCCCGTCCTTTGTCGCCTTCGTCCCGGCCGACGCCGAGGTCGCACTGTCCGCCGAGCATGACGCCGCGGAATGGCTCTCGGTCGACTTCGCCCGCAGCCGTCTCTCCTGGCCGCGCTCCCGCCGGGCGCTCGATGACATCCTTGTCCTGTTCGCGGACGGGGGCGCCGGCCCCCTGGAGGATCTCCTTCGCCTATGATGCACCGCCCCGTCCTGCTCTGCGCGTCCGCGCTCGTCCTGCTGCTCCAGCCCCCGGTGCGCGAGCCCTGCCTTCGGCTGGCGCGCGCGGGCACGCAAGTGCAGGGGGACGTGACGGTCTGCCCGGGCCGCTACCGCATCGCGGATCACGGTGAACTCGGCGTGCTGATCATCGCCGGCTCTGGCACCCGGCTGAACCTCACCGGTGTCACGCTGGAGAGCGGCGACACCGTGTCGGCGGCGTTTCTCGGGGCCGGCGTGGTCAGCCGCGGGCTGGACAACGTCGAGATCTATGGGGGGACCATTCGCGGCTTTCGGCACGGCATCCGGATCGAGGGGGGACGCGGCCATCGCATCACGCGGGTCGACGTCTCCGGGTCCCGCGCCCAGGCGCTCCGGTCCACGCCGGACCGGTATGACGAGGGTGACTGGCTCGACATCTTCCGCGCGGACTCCGCGGAGGCCTACGGTGGCGGCATCCTCCTGAAGAACACCAACGGCGCGACGATCGTCGGGAACTCCGCGCGCCACGCCCAGAACGGCATCGGGCTGATCGACGCGCGCGCCACCTACGTGGCCGACAACGACGTCTCGGAGAACAGCGGGTGGGGTGTACATCTCTGGGCCTCGTCGCAGAACGTGGTGGTGCGCAACAAGGCGCATCACAACGTGCGCTGCGAGTCGCCGGCCTATCGACACGGGTGTGATTCGGCCGGCATCCTGCTCCGGGAACGGAGCGACTCCAACCTCGTGGCGGACAACGACGTCACATGGTCGGGCGACGGCTTCTTCCTCAGCGGACAGCCGGGATACGTCCGGCCCTCGAACGGCAACATGGTGCTGCGGAACGACGGATCGTCCGCCTACCACAACGCGTTCGAGTCCACCTTCAGCCACGGCAATGTCTTCCTCGAGAACCGCGCCGACAGCGCGGACTACGGCTTCTGGCTCGGCTATTCCACCGGCACGACGGTGCAGGGCAACATTGTCCTCGGGTCGCGCTCGGTCGGGATTGCCATCGAGCATGGCGGCAGCAATCGGCTGCTGACGAACCTGATCATGGGCGGCAAGACGGGGATCCTGCTGTTCATGCGCGACTCGGCCGGTCCGGCGAGCCGCGACTACGTGATCGACGGGAACACCATCGCCGAGGTGACGCGCGGCCTGGTCCTGGATCGGACGGCACACGCCCGCGTGCAGGGGAACACGTTCGACGCCGTGGAGGAGGCCCTTGTCGCCGACTCCGTCGGGCGCGACGCGCAGGTGACGGGCAACATCTTCCTCCGGGCCCAGCGGTACTTCATCGTGGCGCCGTCGTTGACGGCCGGCAGCAACTACTGGGCGACGGCGACCGAGGCGGAGGCGGTCGCCCGGACGAAGGGGTCGGTGGTGGTGGCGCCGTGGTTCCCCGCGTCGGCGGCAGGGTACTAGCGCAGCAGGCGCTGCAGCACCGCGCGTGCATCGCGTGGGACGAGCGGTTTGGCGAGACGGGGGATCTCGGGGAGCTCGGCGTGGAGCGTACGGCCGTCGTCGCCGAGCAGGACCAGGCGCGACGCCAGCTCGGGCCGCTGGGCCAGCAACAGCGGCACCAGCGGCTCCGAGGCGCCGGACAGCGTCGGGTCCACCAGCACGATGTCGTAGGCCAGTTCGCTGGACATGACGACGGCCTCGGCGCCCGTCCGCGCCGTGTGGATCTGCGCCCCGTCCTGCGTCAGGAGCGCAGTGACCACGCGGTGGACCGACCGGTCCGCGTCCGCCACCAGCACCCGGCAGGGCGCAAGCTGCTTCGCCGGCCCGCTGCCATGGGCCGGAAGCTCGATCGTGAACGTCGATCCTCCCTCCGCAGCGGGCTCGTACGACAGCCGCCCGCCATGTGACTCCACGATGCCGTAGCTGATGGAGAGCCCGAGCCCGGTGCCCTGGCCCGGGTCCTTCGTGGTGAAGAACGGCGTGAAGATGCGCCCCACGAGCGCCGCGGGGATGCCCGGGCCGGTGTCCGTGACCCGAACGAACGCCCGGCCGTCCTCCTGCCCGGTGGCCACGAGGATGCGCCGGTCGGCGTCGGGTGGCACATCGGAGACCGCGTGGACGGCGTTGGTAAGCAGGTTCAGCAGGACCTGCTGAATTTCGTAGCGGTCACCACGGACGATCGCTGGCGCGCCGGACGAACGCTCGAGCGCGATGCCGCGCAGGCGGAGCTCCGCCTGGATCAGCAACGTGGTCCGCTGCGCCACGTCCTCCAGGTCGACGACCGCCTGTTCCGGCGTGCCCTTGCGCGCGAAGGTGAGCAGGTTGGCCACGATCCGTCCGGCGCGGTCCGCCTGTTCGTGAATCACGTTCAGGTGATCCCGCACGTCCCCGGGCAGGCGCTCCTGCTCGAGGAGCAGCTCGGAGAGGCCTGCGATCGACGTCAGCGGATTGTTCAGTTCGTGCGCGACGCCGGACACCAGTTGCCCCACGGCCGCCATCTTCTCGTTCTGGATCAGCTGGGCCTCGAGGGCGCGCTGGTCGGTGACATCCTCCACCATCACCACGATCGATGCGGTCCCCTCGTGCGCCGGCAGCGGCGCGCCGGCGAGCCGCAGCGTCCGGTGCAACTTGCTCGAGGGCAGGAGGGTGGGGATCCGCGACTGGCCAAGGCGCGCGCCGGCGAGCAATTCCTCCGCGGGTGCCGACTCCGCGAAGAGGGAGGAGACAAACGGCCGGCCGACCAGGGAGGCCAGCGGGACCCCCGCCAGAAGCGCGAGCGCCCGGTTGGCCCGGGTGATCCGGCCGGCCCCGTCCACCAGCGCGATGCCCTCCGACAGGGCGTCGAACGTGGTTTCCCACTCTTCCTTGCCCTGGCGCAACAGCCCGAAGAAACGGCTGTTGGTCAGTACCACCGCCGCTTGCATCGCGACGGTGGATATCAGCCAGAGATCCTGCGTGGAGAACGGGCGGTCACTGCGCGCCGCAACGGCCATGGCGCCGAGGGTCATCCCGTGGGCCCGCAGGGGGGCGACGGCGGTCCGCGCGACCCGCACCCCCGCCACCAGTTCCACACCCGGCGCCGCGCCCTCCGCAAGCTCGATCCGTTCGCGACCGATGGCCTGCGTGAGCAGTCCCCCTTCGGCGGACGGGATCGAGCGACCGAGCAGCGGGGCGAGCGAGCCCTCGGCGGCGGCGATGCGAAGCGCCGGGCTTTCCTCGGAGGCGAGGGCGACGACCGTCCCCTCCGCTTCCAGGAAGCGGGAGGTGAACCGGGCCACCTGTTCCACGATCCGCTCGGTCTGGAGCGATTCCGAGAGGACGTAGCTGAGTTCCTGGAGGGAGAAGATCTCGTTGATGCGCCGGTCGAGGCGGCGCGCAAAGTCGTCGCGTTCCGCCTGGGCCTCGGCGAGTTGCGCGGCGAGGGCCGCGGACTCGATCTCCTGCCGCCGCCGTGCACGCCACGACCAGACCAGCGCGGCCGCGCCGGCGAGGAGCGTGGCGACGATGAGGGCGGTCAGGAGGACTCCGGCTCGCCGTCGTGGCGCGTGAGCAGGTCGGTGGTGACCGTCCCGGTGGGCGCGTTCGGCTTGACGCGGACCGACTTGGCCGGAATGCCGACGTTGACGTGATACGGCCGGACGTGCTTGGTGGCGACGGCGTTGGCACCCACCATGCCGTTCTCCCCCACCCGGACTCCGGCCAGGACCGTGGCGTGATAGGTGATCCGGGTGTCGTCCTCGAGGACAGTCCGCGCGTTGGTCACTTCCCGCTGGTCCACGATGCTGTGGGTGTGGCTGTAGATGTTGGCGTAGTCCGACACGCTGACCCTGTTGCCCAGGGTCAGGCCCCCGCGGTCATCCAGCAGGACATGCCGGTGAATCACGACGTCGTCCCCGACCTCCATGTTGTAGCCGTAGGAGAACTCGACGTGCTGGAAACACTTGAAGTTGCGTCCGCACCGGGCGAAGATCCTCGGCGCCAGGCGCCGGCGGAGCGCCACGCCGAGCGCCACGTTCTGTCCGGCGAGGGGCGCCCGGTCGAAGCTGTACCACAGCCAGAGAAGTGGTTTGACCCTGGCAAAGCGAACCGGGTCCACATCGGCGTAGTATTCCGGTTCGAGGGTAATATTCGTCGGGTCCAGTGCGAGGAGGGCCGCCCGCGCGGCGTGGGATCGGCGCGGGTCCGCCACCGCGGCCTCCCAGTCCGGAATGTCGGGATGAAGCAGCTGGAGCAGGGTCTGGCGCACGACGCGCGACCAGTCCGCCCCGGGGGCGTCAAGCTGTGACTCGAGCTCGTCCAGCCACGCCTCGTACGTGGCCTCGGCCCGCTCGGGCAGATTCACGGATCGCAGGGGTAGAAATGCCATTAGAAGCTCTCCATGGTTGTCCGGAGTTTACCGGGGTGAGGACCGTGGCGCCACGGCTCCCGGGTCCATCCCGCGCTCCCCGGCCTGGCGCGATCCGCCCCGGGCCCCGGCAGCTGGGGCGCACGCGCCGAATCCTGCCATTCCTGGCTGGTCTCTTCCTCCTTGCCTGCAATCGCAAGGGGACGGGCGGGGGCCCGGTGTGGATCGACCGGGAGGCGACCGCGATGGAGGCCACCCTGCAGATGTCGCTCGAGGGCCCCAACCGGGCGGCTGCGGTGGAGGCGTCCCAGGCGGTCCTCAGCGCCGTCGGGGCGTCGGACGCCCTGCTCTCTCCGAACCGTCCCGACAGCCGGGTGAGCGAATTGAACGCCACCGCCGTGGGGGCCACGGCGGCGATCGATCCGGTGTTGTGCGGGGTGCTGCGGGAGGTGAATCGGAACGCCGCCGAGGTGCCCGGGGTGTTCGACGTCGTCATCGGCTCGATCGTGGACGCCTGGGACCTCGATGGCGAGGGGCGGGTGCCCTCCGTCGTGGAACTCGAGGCGGCCCGCCGGGCCGCCGGGAACGGCGGCATGCAGCTCGACCTCGAACGCTGCACCGCCCAGCGTCTTGCGGCGGCCGCCGGGTTCACGCCGTGGGGCTTCGTGAAGGGGTACAGCCTGCGCGCCGCCCGCGACAGCTTGCTCGCGCATGGGGTCCACTCCGCGCGAGTCAGGTTCGGTCAGCAGGTGATGGTGATTGGTCCGACGGAGTCGGGCGGGCCGTGGCGGCTGGCGATCCCGAGCCCGGAGGACAACAAGGAGGAGGTCTTTACCCTCTGGCTCTCCGCCGGGTCGGCGTCGATCTCCAGCCAGTCGGGCCGATACGTGCGCGCCGCCGGGCAGACCATCGGCCATATCCTCGACCCGCGCACCGGGACTCCGGTGCCAGGGTGGGGGAGCCTGACCGTCGTTTCGGACGACCCGGTGCGCGCCGATGTGCTGTCCACGGCGCTCTTCGTCCTCGGGCCGGACAGCGCGTACGCATGGGCGGAGGAGCACAACGACGTCGGGGTGCTGATCCTGGACCGCCGGGACGGCGCCATCCGGTTCCGGTACAACGAGGGGCTGCGTCCCGCCCTCGACTCCGCGACGGCCATGCCGATCCGCTGACCGGAGCGGTGCTAGGGCGTGGTGGTGGAGTCCGGCACCGGCTGTGTTTGCTGCGAGCGCGCCCTGGCGGAGACCCGGGCGAGTTCCCGGTCCAATGTCGGGATCTTCTGCGCCCATCCCTCGACCGCCACAGACCCGTAGCTGAACACCATTGGTGAGTAGACTGGAAGCTCTTCCGCGAAGACGTAGAGCCCCTGGCCGACCGCCTGCTGCGGGAGCTGCTGCCGGCTGAAGTTTGCGTTCAAGGGGATGATCCCGACAGGGTCGATCCGGACCGAGTTCACCGACACACCGACCGAGCTGGCATCGAACCGGACGTCGGGGACATTGCCGTAGACCGTTACCAGCATCAGGCCGGGCTGGGACGCACCGCTGTAACGGCTGATGGAGTCGATGGCGCTTGCCCGGCTCGCGATCATTCCCGAGAGCGCCCGGTAGGCATCCGGGGCCAGCAGGCGCAGCAGGCGCTCATTGAGCGGCTGGAAGCGGATGGTCAGCTGGCTGTTCGCGATGGACACCGAAATCTGTTGCTGGGTCAGCGAGCCGAGGCCCATCGGAGGCATGGTCCCCATGGGATCCGGCGCTTCCTGGGAATGGGCCTTGCCCGAGTGCGCGCAGGCGCAGAGTGCGAGCACTGCCACGAGCCGGCTGATGTATCTCATGCGTCACGTCCTTGGTCGGCGACAGCCAGGATGGACTCGCTCAGGTCGAGGATGCCTTCCCCTGTCACGGTACTGGTCGGCTGCAACTCGTCCACCGCCACCTGGAGCTCCCTGGCGAGGGCCAGCGCCCGGTCGCGGGCGGCCGCCCTCCCCAGCTTGTCGATCTTGGTCAGCACTGCGAGCACCGGGTGGCCGGAGGCCGCGAGCAGGGCACGGACCTCCTGGTCGTCCTCCGAAAGATCGCGTCGGATGTCCAGCATCCAGACCACGCCGGCGAGCGTGTTCCGATGCTCGACGTATCCGTTGAGCAACTGGCGGAACCCGGCACGCGCCGCCTTGCTGGCCCGCGCGAACCCATAGCCCGGCAGGTCCACCAGGTAGAGGCGAGGCAGCCGGAAGACGTTGACCAGCCTTGTCTTGCCCGGAGTCCCGCTCACCCGGGCGAGCCCCTTCTTGCCCACCAGGGCGTTCAGCAGGCTGGATTTCCCCACGTTCGACCGCCCGACGAAGGCCACCTCGGGAAGCGGTGGCTCCAGCCGGACGCCTGGGTCGGGAAAGGACCCGACGAACTCAATGGGAAGGCTCGACAGCGGGGGGGCGGCGGAGCCGCCGGGTCGGGAGGTCGTCGCGACTCCTACGCTTCTTTTTTCTGCTTGACCCGCTCGGTGACCACCAGCGGGGGCTTGCCCTCGTTGACGCACTCCGGCGTGATGACCACCTCGCGCACGTCCTCCCTGTCCGGCAGGTCGAACATGATGTCGGTCATGGTCGTCTCGAGGATGGCGCGCAGGCCGCGGGCACCGGTGCCCCGCTTCAGCGCCTTGCGGGCCACCGCCCGAAGCGCCTCGGCATCGAAGGTCAGCCGGGCGTCCTCGAGCTCGAAGAGCTTCCGGTACTGCTTGGTGAGCGCGTTCTTGGGCTCGAGCAGGATCTGCACCAGGGCGGCCTCGTCCAGCGACTCGAGCGATACCGTCACGGGCAGCCGGCCCACCAGCTCGGGGATCAGGCCGAAGCGAAGGAGATCGTCCGGTTCCACGTCGGTGAAGGGGTCGTGCGCCGCCTCGGCGGGGCGTTCGGCCCGGGCGCCGGAGGTGAACCCGATCTTCTGCCGGCCCACGCGCGCCTCGATGATCTTTTCGAGGCCGTCGAAGGCCCCGCCGCAGATGAACAGGATGTCCTTGGTGTTGATCTGGATGTATTCCTGCTGCGGGTGCTTGCGCCCGCCCTGCGGCGGGACCGAGGCCACCGTCCCCTCGAGAATCTTGAGCAGCGCCTGCTGGACGCCCTCGCCGGAGACATCCCGCGTGATGCTGGGATTTTCCGACTTGCGGGCGACCTTGTCGATCTCATCGATGTAGACGATGCCCCGCTCGCATTCGGCGACGTTGAACTCGCCGGCCTGCAGCAGCCGCACGAGAATGTTCTCCACGTCCTCGCCGACGTAGCCGGCCTCTGTCAGGGTCGTGGCGTCGGCGATCGTGAACGGAACGTCGAGGATGCGGGCCAGGGTCTGGGCCAGCAGGGTCTTGCCCACGCCTGTCGGCCCCAGGAGAAGGATGTTCGACTTCTCGAGTTCCACGTCGCCATCGCGGGCGGCCGCGGCGTTGATCCGCTTGTAGTGGTTGTAGACGGCCACGGACAGGGTGCGCTTGGCGCGCTCCTGGCCGATCACGTACTCGTCGAGGGTGCTCTTGATCTCCGCCGGGGTCGGGACGGAGGTAATGCTCTCGGCAACTTCCCGCTCTTCGTCTTCCGCCAGGATTTCATTGCAAAGCGTGATGCATTCGTTGCAAATGTAAACAGACGGGCCGGAAATGAACTTCCGGACCGAATCCTTGGACTTCCCGCAGAAGGAACAGCGGAGATGCTTGTCGTTCGACATGCGCTGGCCGCCGATGGTGAAGGGGGGACCCGACTCCAAAGGTGGGCCGGGTCCCGGGGGGCGTCAAGGCTAGGCTTGGGGGGCGAGCCAATCCTTGCGGGGCTCAAAGACCGTGTCAATCAGGCCGTATTCCTTCGCCTCCTCGGCGCTCATGAACCGGTCCCGGTCCATGTCGCGCTCGATGGTCTCGATCGGCTGACCGGTGTGTAAGCTGTAGAGCTGATTCATCTTAGAGCGCAGGTAGAGGATCTCCCGGGCCTGGATTTCGATGTCCGAAGCGGTGCCCTGGGCGCCGCCGGACGGCTGGTGAATCATGATGCGGCTGTGCGGCAGGGCGCTCCGCTTCCCCTTGGCGCCCGCGGCGAGGAGGAACGACCCCATGGAGGCCGCCATACCCATGCAAATCGTGTTCACCGGGGCCCGGAGATGCTGCATGGTGTCGTAGATCGCCATGCCGCTGGAGACCACGCCGCCCGGACTGTTCAGGTAGAGGTAGATGTCCTTCTCGGGATTGTCCGCCTCGAGAAAGAGCAGCTGGGCGATGATGATGTTGGCGACGTCGTCGTTGATGCCGGCGCCGAGGAAGACGATGCGGTCCATCAGCAGGCGGCTGAAGATGTCGTAGGTGCGCTCGCCGCGGCTGGACCGCTCGATGATGTACGGAGGATAGACAGACACTGGACTCACCCTTCCACGGTGGATTGCTGGAGCAGGTAGCTGAAGACCTTGTCCTCGGTGATGGCGCGCTCGAGTTCCGGCAGTCGCTTGGCCTTCTGGAGTGACGCATAAACCTGTCCCGCTGGCACGTTGCGGGCTTCGGCCATGGCCGCGATCCGGGCGTCGACATCGGCTTCGGTGGCGTAGAGGCTCTGCGCCTCGGCCACGGCGGAGAGCACGAGGTCGCGGCGGACCTGGGCCTCCGCCACCGGCTGGAACTGGGCCGCGAACTCCGGCTCCTTCTCGTGCGGCACGCCGTAGGCATGCAGGTAGCCGTGAATGACGCGATGGACGAGGGATGGCGGGGCCTCGATGTTGTTGGCCTCGACCAGTTTCTGGATCACCTGATCGCGCACCCGGGCGTCCGCCTCACGCACGGCGTCCTGGCCGAGGTCGGAGCGCACCGCCGCACGCAGGGCGGCGAGGTCCTCGAAATCCCCGACTTCGCGCGCAAAGGCGTCGTCGAGCGGGGGCAGTTCCTGCCGCTTCACCTCGTGGAGCGCGACCCGAAGCTTGCGCACCTTGCCGCGGCGGCTCTCGTCCGGATGGTCGTCGGGGAGCCGGACTTCGGTCTCTGCCACCTCGCCGGGCCGCAGTTCCATGATCCGCTCCTCGAGCGCCGGCAGGGCCTGCCCTTCGCCGAGCACGATCGAGTGCGGTTGCGGCTCGGGCGGCGCATCGTCGTCGAGCGCGGTGACGTCCACCTGGACCATCTGGCCGGGGCTCGGCTTCTCCCCTTCCACCGGAAGCCAGGTGGCCTTCTGCTCGCGGAGCCGCCCGAGCTGCTCCTCGACCTGGGCGTCGGTCACCTCGGGGACTTCACGCGTCAGGGTGAACCCGCCGACCGTCGATACGGTGACCTCCGGCCGCACCTCGACGTGCAGCTCGAACTCGATGGCGCCCCCCTCGTCGAACTTCAGGTTCCGGACCGAGGGGTCGGCCACCGGCTTGAGGGCTTCGGACTCCCGGGCCTGATCCCAGCTTTCGCGGATGACCTCGTCGAGCACCGTCTGCCGGATGGCGTCGTGGTACCGCTTGCGCACGATGCCCGGGGGGGCGTGCCCCTTCCGGAAGCCGGGGAGGCGGACGTTGCGGGAGACCTGCTGGACGGCCCGGTCCTCGGCCAGGCGGACGCGCTCCGCCGGCACGGTCACCTGGAGGGACTTCGACGCGGCATCGCCGCTGGTCGTTTCGATCGTGATAGTTGTCATGGCGGGGGAAATCTACCCGGCCGCCGGGACCCGGGCAAACGGGCTGGGGGTCAGTTCCCCGGGCGGGGAGGGAGGTCCCGGGCGACGGCGGGCTCCCGGAATCCCTCCCGGGCATGCGCGCCATCGCAGAACGGCTTGTTGACGGAGTGGCCGCACCGGCACAGGGTAATCGCAGACCGGCCCCCAAGGCCGAACACGGTTCCTTCCACGTCCACCATGGAGAAGTCGCCCTCGATCCGGATCGGCCCGTTCGGGTTGATGACGATGCGCGTCGTGATGTGGCCTCCGTTGAACTGAGTGCGACCGGAGGGACTCGAACCCCCACGGGTTTCCCCACCTGGTCCTAAGCCAGGCGCGTCTGCCATTCCGCCACGGTCGCCGATCCTGAACCTGAGCGCTTCAGGAGTCCCCGTTGGAGCCTCCCCGCAGCTCGCGCTCGATGGCTCCCAGCGTCTCCCGCGATTCCGGGGTGTCCTCGCCGGACTTGCGCAGCCGCTTCGCCTCGCGCTCCAGCTCCTTCCGGAACAACTCCTCCGCGACTTCCTGCCGTTGCTTCAGTTCGGCGGCGAACTCGGGATCCGTCGCCAGCCGCTGGACGTCCTCCCGGACGCGGGTGACGAGTTCCGCTACGTGCTCCCGCGCGTGGCGCGCATTGACGTCGTCGGCGGGCAGGGCCTCCAGCCGCCGGCCGACCCGTTCCAGCAGCCGCAGGTAGGCCTCACTCGGCTCGGCCTGCCTCACACGGTCGAGGTCATTCGCCGCCGCGGGGTTGGTTCGTGCCCGCCGCTCGAGATCCGCCGTCTCCGCGAGGAGCGCCCCGGCCACCAGGTTGGCGGAGGTGCGGAATTCTCCATACGACTCCCGGCCACTCCGCCCGAGCGCCCGGGCCACGATCAGTCCGTTCAGGGCGCCAAGCCCGGCAACGATGAGCGGGGCAAAGGTTCGGTCGAGCCCGAGCACTTCGCCCCGGCCGAAGAGGCGGAGGAGGCCCAGGTAGATCAGTGCCGCGCCGGCGTTGGCAATGATCCAGAGGGCATAGTAGCCCAGGGGCCCCGCATTGCGCAGTCCGGCCAGAACGAGGGCAATCGCACCGCCGATGGCCCCGGCCACGAGTCCGGCCACCCCCATGTCGAGAATCGCGGCCGGGATGTCCGCGCGGCCCTGCACGAGCCAGAGTGGCACGCTGGCAAGGATCAGCGCCGCGGTGACCGCCAGGCCGAGCAGGGCACCCCAGAACGGAGGCTGGAGCGCCGGCGGTAAACGCTCGGCGGTTTCGACCACTCGCAGTAGGCGGGAACGACCCGTCATGACGTCACTCCAGCAGCCAGCCAAGGAAGATCCATGCAACGTGTCCCTCCTCAAGCCCGACCCGCATGACATGAAGGCCATCGGGGTCGTCGGTGGCGACATAGTCCCAGGCGGCGGCGGTCCGGCGCCTGGGGCGGCCGTAGAGCTCGAGCACCCGCGCCTCGGGGTCACCGGGGCGCAGCCCCCGGGCGGTGACCGCGTCGGGACCGGTCAGGGTGATGCCGTAGCGGAGCCCGTCATCGGCCAGCGCGACGGCGAGGTCCGGATACACCCATGCGAGCAGTTCGATGTCCGGCTCGTCAGGGTCGGGGAGCGAAATGATGGAGTCGGGCTCGCCGAGGAGCGCCAACACCTCTGCGGAGTCGGCGTCGTCGGGCAATCCGGCCACCACGAAATCGCTGTCAGTGAGCCAGGGACTCCCGGCATCCCGTGGGACGTCCGGGGAACATGCCAAGGTGAGGGCCAGCACGGCCCAGCGGAAGGGGGTACGGAAATTCACCCCGTAATGTAAGCATCGAGGCGGCGCGGGGACACGGCTTGCCGTGGCCCCACACCGCCCCGACCCGCGCCCGAAAAGGCGCTATTCCGCCAGCTTGATCCGTTCGATCCGGCGCTGGTTGCCGGACTGGAGGGGGCGCAGGATGTCGAGCGTCACGATGCCGCCGGGGCCGGGCTTGGCAAGCGCGGCGCGGAGCTCCGCTTCATCCGAGACCGGCTTCCCCTCGACACTGAGGATCACCTCCGGCGGACCGCCGGCGCGGGTGGCGCTCAGGACGCCCCAGGACGGACCGTCCGGCGTCACATCCAGGACCACCAGGCCGCCGGTCCCGCGCGGAAGCCCCATCTGTGCCGCATCGTCCGGCGAAATCTTCTGGACGGTGATCCCAAGCGGGGCGATCACGGATCCCGCCTCCGGTTCGGCCTCCTCGTCCGGCTGGGCCGACGGTCCCTGGGCGACCTCCGGAACGTTCAGCGCGATGAGCTTCACCGCGTAGGTCTTCCGGGCGCCACCCTTCCGGGCCACCTCCACCTGGACGACCTGCCCGGGCCGCATGAACCCGATGGCTGTCTGCAGCTGCGCCGTGTAGTTGACCGGCTTCCCGTCGACGCTGATGATGATGTCGCCCGGGCGGAGGCCGGCGGCCTCGGCGGGCGAATTGGGCGCGAACGTCTCGACCTTCACCCCACGGATCTCGGCCAGCCCCACGTAGGCGGCGTCGTTCGGCCCGGCATCCCGGATCGTGATGCCCAGGGCGGCCCGCTCCACGTGGCCGGTGCTGACCAGCTGCTCCATGACGTTGCGGGCCAGGTTGATCGGAATTGCAAAACCGTAGCCGGCGTTCAGCCCGGTCTCGCTGGCGATGGCGGAGTTGATGCCGATCACCTCGCCGCGGACGTTGATGAGCGGGCCGCCGGAGTTGCCGGGGTTGATGGCGGCGTCGGTCTGGATGAAGTCCTGGATGCTGCCCTGCGAGCGGTTGGGCAGGCCGATCAGCCCGCGACCGGTGGCGCTGATGATCCCGCTGGTCACCGTGAAGGTGAGGGCGTTGCCGAGCGGATTGCCGATGGCCAGGACCCATTCGCCGACCCGCGCCTCGTCACTGTTGCCGAGCACGACGGGCTTCAGGTTGGTGGCCTTGATCCGGACGACCGCGACGTCGGTGTTCGGGTCGGTCCCCACGACCGTCGCGTCGAAGACGCGGCGATCGGGGAGCTCGACGGTCACCTTGTCCGCCCCTTCGACCACGTGATTGTTGGTCAGGACGAGGCCGTCGGTGGACACCACGAAGCCGGTGCCGCCGCTCTGCTCGACGCGCGGCCCCTGGCGATTGTGCGGAAAGAAGCGCTGCATTTCGGGCGGCAGCTGCGCCTGGGGAGCGGCGTTGGTCTTCTGGGAGCGGACGACGACGACGCTGGGCTTCACGCCCTCGGCCACGTCCGCGAACGCGTCGCTCAGGGCGACGAGCATGCTGGCGGCGGAACCGTCGGTCGGCATCGGCTGCCGGGTGACGGCCGGGACGGCGGTCTGGTGACTCGCCGGCTGGGCCAACAACCCCGACTGCGACTGGGCCTGCGTGGCGCCCGGCAGCTCCAGCACGCCGGCGAACAGGAGGCCCAGCATGAAGGCCAGGCCGACGAGACTGCCAAACTTGAGCCAATTGCGGGTGCGAACGGACATGAGGGGAACTCTCTCAGTGATTGGCGGATGACGACACTTCCCGGCGCAGCCGGGCTATTCCATCATAACCCGGATGCGCAGGAAAAGGTTTCAGTCGCGCGCTACTTCTTGGCGTCGTCCACGATCTCGTAGTCGGCCTCGACGACATCCTCGGCCGGGGCGGCGCCTTCCGCCGGACTGGCGCCATCGGGCCCCGGTTCCGCGGTGCCCTGGGCACTCTGGTACAGGGAGGCCCCGGCCGCCGAGTAGGCCGCGTTCAGCTCGTCCAGCGCGCGGCGGATGAGATCCGGGTCGCCCGTCTTGAGGGCGCCCCTGCCACCTTCCAAGGCGTTGTCCAGCTTCGACTTGGCCTCCTCGGAAAGGCGGTCCACCCACTCCTTGCTGTCCTTCTCGACCTTGTACACCAGGCCGTCGAGCTGATTGCGCGCCTCGATCTCGTCCCGGCGCTTCTTGTCGTCCGAGGCATGGGCTTCGGCGCTCTTGACCATCTTCTCGATATCCTGGTCGGACAAGCCGCTGGACGCCTCGATCTTGATCTTCTGTTCCTTGCCGGTCGTCTTGTCCTTGGCGGAGACATGCAGGATGCCGTTGGCATCAATGTCGAACGCCACCTCGACCTGCGGCATGCCGCGCGGTGCCGGCGGGATGCCGGTCAGCTGGAACTTGCCGATGGTCCGGTTGTCGACCGCCATCTGCCGCTCGCCCTGCAGGACATGGATCTCGACCGTGGTCTGGTTGTCCTCGGCCGTGGAGAAGACCTCCGACTTCTTGGTCGGGATGGTCGTGTTCCGCGGGATCAGGACGGTGGTCACGCCGCCCAGCGTCTCGATGCCGAGGGAGAGCGGGGTGACGTCGAGCAGGAGCACGTCCTTCACGTCGCCGCCGAGCACGCCGCCCTGGATCGCCGCGCCGATGGCCACGACCTCGTCGGGGTTGACCGACCGGTTCGGCTCCTTGCCGAAGAACTCCTTGACCACTTCCTGGATCTTCGGGATGCGCGTCGAGCCGCCGACGAGGATGACTTCGTCGATGCTCTTCGGGTCGAGCCCGGCGTCCTTCAGCGCCTGCTGCATCGGCGGCATGGTCCGCTGGATGAGGTCGTCCACCAGCTGCTCGAACTTGGCGCGGGTCAGGTTGTAGTTCAGGTGCTTCGGCCCCGACTGGTCGGCCGTGATGAACGGCAGGTTGATGTCGGTCTGCTGGGTGCTCGAGAGCTCCATCTTGGCCTTCTCGGCGGCTTCCTTCAGGCGCTGGAGCGCCATCGGGTCCTTCGAGAGATCGATGCCCTGGTCCTTCTTGAATTCGGTGACGAGCCAGTCGATGACCCGCTGGTCGAAGTCGTCGCCGCCGAGGTGGGTGTCGCCGTTGGTGCTCTTCACCTCGAAGACACCCTCGGCCAGCTCGAGGACGGAGATGTCATAGGTGCCGCCGCCCAGGTCGAACACGGCAATCTTCTCGTCCTTCTTCTTGTCGAGCCCGTACGCCAGCGCAGCCGCCGTCGGCTCGTTGATGATCCGCTTGACGTCGAGGCCGGCAATCTTGCCGGCATCCTTGGTAGCCTGGCGCTGCGAGTCGTTGAAGTAGGCCGGGACGGTGATGACGGCTTCCGTCACCGTGGTACCGAGGTAGTCCTCCGCCGTCTGCTTCATCTTCTGCAGGATCATCGCGGAAATCTCGGGTGGCGTGTACTTCTTGCCCTGGATTTCCACGGCCGCCAGCCCATTGGCGCCGTCGGCCACGGGGTACGGCACCCGTCCGGCCTCTTCCTTCACCTCGCCGGTCCGGCGTCCCATGAACCGCTTGATCGAAAAGATGGTCTGCTTGGGGTTGGTGACGGCCTGGCGCTTGGCCACCTGGCCCACCAGGCGTTCGCCGTCCTTCGTGAAGGCAACCACCGATGGGGTCGTCCGTCCACCCTCGGCGTTCGGGATGACGACGGGATCGCCGCCTTCCATGACCGCCACCACGGAGTTGGTGGTGCCGAGGTCGATTCCGATGATTTTCGAGGCCATGCTGTTGTTGTCCTTTCTCGGGAAATCACGCACGCCGGCCAGCGGCTGGAGGCCATTGGCTCAGGCGGGCAGAGTTGTCCTCCCCTAGGGCAACCCCCATACCGCGATTCTCTGCCATTATGACAGCCGTGTAAACTGTTTACTGGCAATAAGATACGACACGACCGACCCGGATGGCCGGGTCGGTCGTGGAGGGTGATCTGGTGGCTAGAACGACTGCGCGAAGGAGAAGGTAAACGTCCACTCGCCGCCATCGGTCGGATGTGCGGCGCCGAACCCGAGCAGGGTACCGAAGAGACTCAGCCGGATTTCCTGGGTCGACTTGATGCCGTCGGACACCACGGAGAATGGCTGGGTGACGCCATTGACGGTCTGGCTCCCGACCGCGTTGAGCGCTGCCTGCGCCGCGTCGTTGGTGGTATCGGTGTACCCGGCATAGAACCGGTAGGACAGGTTCGGGGCGACCGGCGGGATGGTCGCGTTCCCGATCTTGAGGGGTGCCTGGAGGAAGGGCAGCGGCACCGCCAGCATCCAGCGGCTCAGCGCGCCCACGTTGCCGCCGAACTGGTCGTAGTCGTACCCGGGCATCGAGCCCGAGCCGCCGATCAGGAACAGCTGCTGCGTGGGCGGATTGTTGGAGATGGTGGTTCCGCCATCGGCCACCATGGTGAAGGTGACGATCTTCCAATTGAGTCGGACGACGAAGCCCGCCTGGATCCGCTGATAGGGCAGGTCGCCCCCGCCCGCCTCATACGTGGCGTGCAACGCGACGCCTGTCTTCGTGAAATGCGAACTGATTTCCGGGTGCCAGTGCACGCCGACCTGGACGCGGGGGTACTCGTAGGCCACCACGTTCGGGTTGATCGTGTAGGTCTGGCCGAGTGGGCCGGTCGAGAGATCCGCCACAGTGCGGCGGTCATCGATCCAGTCGACACGGGCCGTCACCCCGCCGGGGTTGAGGGGGTTGAAGAACCATTCGCCACCAACCCCGACGGTCCGCCGGTCGACGTAGTCGTAGTTGTCCTGCTGGAAGAGAGCGCGCACGCCGCGGTTGTAGTCGAGCGGGTCGGCAAACTTCGTGGCGAGGTCCAGGTCCCGCATTGCGGTTACGTTCGTGGCCCAGCGCGGGCGGCCGAGGGTCGCCGAAATGCCCCCGCGGGGCAACCCGGGCCACATGGCGTACCCGGCGGTTCCCCGCACCTTGAGACCCGGCACGGCATCCCGGAAGTACATGGTGCCGGAGACGCCGGCGTACAGCCCTTCCACCCGGTTGAAGCGAAGCGCCTCGAGCGTGGTGGGGCCGCGCCAGAGATACTCGGGCGGCCCATCCGGCCGGAAGGCGAGGGGGCCGACATTGAACAGGTCGGCGGTCTCGACCGCGTTCATCGGCGTGTTGGGCGGGAGTTTCCACCCGCGGAAGTCGTGGAGGCTGTCCTTGGTGGTGACGGAGCGGCCCGGC
>DAOLIZ010000002.1:0-19432 GCA_035328285.1 Gemmatimonadales bacterium | reverse complement strand
TTTCCACCCGCGGAAGTCGTGGAGGCTGTCCTTGGTGGTGACGGAGCGGCCCGGCTCGAGGGGCGGGAGCGGCGCCGGCGTGGCGCCCGGCGCATCCACGACGGCCTCGATGTCCCCGAGGCGCGTCATGACGCGGAGGATGCTCCAGCTCTCGGTGGTGAGCGGAATCAGGACTTCGAGGTCGATCCGCTGATATGTGGGAAGCCAGCCGGCGCCGGGAACCTCCGTCGTCACGATGTCGGCGATTGCGCCGTTCAGGGCAAGCTTGTTCAGGAACTTCGACCGCCCGGACGGCGGGGGGCCGCCGATCGTGAGGAACTGGCCCCGCACCCTCCGCAGCACGCCGGTTTCGGGATCCAGGTAGATGTCGCCGCGGAAGACCTTCTCGCGCGAGGCACCGGCCTCGCGTGGCCAGACCGCGATGCGGACCAGCCGGGCTTCGGGACCGGTCGGAAAGGCCATGGTGACCGTGTCGCCGCCCTCGAACCGGTAGAACTGGTCGCGATTCGGCCCGAGCGGCGACCATGCCGAGTAGTCGCCGCCCGAGTCGGCGCCGACCGTCGTCTTGGCGCCGCTCGCGGAGCCGAACAGGTTCCACTGCCGCCCGGTCAGCGTCGGGATGATCCAGCCGTTCGAGAGCGCCGCAGCACCGGGGAGGGGGACGCCAGTGGTGATGACGCGGTAGCCTTGCTGATGCTGGCCAAAGCCACTGTCGGCCACCCACGTAAAGACGCCCGCCGTCTGCTCGATGGTGGATGCCCCCTGGATCCGGCCCGGCAGCAGCTTGACCAGGGCCACCTCGGACTCGTAGCGGGAGGTATAGGCCCGGAAGTCCGCCGGCGGCGAGGCGTTCACGGTCGCCGCGCGCCCGATGAGGGCCCGCAGCGCCGGCGTCGCATAGGCGGCCGTGTCGGGGAGCTGGGTCGTGGCCTGGGCCAGGATCAGGAGGATGGGTAACATGGGCAGTCGTCCGTCGCGAGAGACGCGAGGCTAGAAAGTGAACCCGCCGAGCGCGTTGATGAAAATGCCCTGGCCGGCGCCGCCCGCCACGGTGAGGCTCGCCGCGAGTGAGCGGTCCAGCAGAGCAGCCCAGAGCCCTCCGCCGAAGCTCGGATGCCAGACACTGGACTGCTCGCCTGTCACCCAGACCCGGCCGACGTCGGCCAGTCCCAGCACCCCGAAGTCCCAGGGCAGCACGAACTGGATCTGTGTCACCCGGAGGCGGAGGTCCAGGTTCCCATAGAGAGAATGGTCGCCTTCGTACCGGCCCTGTGGCAGTCCCCGCACCGTGCGCCCGCCGCCCACAAACGCCGCCTGGTAGTACGGAACGCTGCCGGCCGTGGTCGTGCCGCCGACCCGGGTAGCCACCGTCATGGCCGGCCACCAGCTCGGGGTGAGGTAGGTCGCGAGCGAACTGGAGAGAGTCGTGAAGTAACCACTCCCGTCCTTCACCAGGGGATACCAGCCGCCGGTCACGCTGGCGAGCACGCCACGGCGGGGGGCGCCCCGGACGTCCCGGGTGTCGAGGATAAACTCGCCCGTGACGCCGGCCTCCCCGAAGTCCGGACTGCCGTACGGCTGCGCGATGCCGATGAACAGGTTGCTGTCGAGCGGGGTGTTGACCGACCTGAGTTCGAATCCTGCCCCGACCTTGATCTTGTCTGACAGGGGAAGGAGCAGTGTCGGCGCCAGCGCGTAGAGATTTCGTCCGGCCCGGTAATACGCATTGGCGCTGTCGCCGGGCGTCTCGTTGCCGTAGCCATAGAAATAGACAGCCCCGACACCGGAGGCCACCGCCTCGACCTGCAGCTGGAGCGGGGAGTCTGCGAAGCGAAAATCGCCCAGCAGCTCCACCACGCCATGCTTGGAGTCGGATCCGTAGGCGGCGCGGAGGGTGAGACGATTGCGGTATGGCCGGGCGTCACCCGACCAGTCGGTCCGGACCACGCCACCACCGATGAGCAGGCCGACCCCGGAGGTGAGCGCGAGCCAGCCCGTGGGGTGGTAGGTCCGCGGCACATCGGACCGTTCCTCCCCCGTGGTATCGATGGACGCGAGGGGATCGGCCAGCGTACTGGACCGGATTCGCGTGTCGCCGGGCCGGTCGGTGGTCACGCTGGCCGACTTGCCGAAGATGGTCAGCGCCCGCTGATCGCCGGACCCGGTGACGTACAGGGACTCCCCCGGCAACGATGCGACCCGCACGGCGGGCGCCTTCCCCGGCGTGCCCACCACCTCGAGCGTGTCCGTTCCCGTTCCCAGGAAGAGCGTGACGCGGTCAGTCTCGCGCGCCAGGAATGGCGCCGGCTGCCTGGGACCGATGTGGACGGCGAGCGAGTCCCGTCCGGCCCACTGCAGGACGACACGTTCCGACGCAGCCGTCGCGTAGATCTCGGCGTCCCGGCGTACCTGCCGATACATGCGATCAACAAGCGTCGACATGTGATCCCGCCGATGTCGCAGGCCGCTCGCGATATCCGGTCCGACCTTTGCCTGGTACGCAGAGGGCATGCGGGCCACCGCCGCATCAATGACCGAATCGGTCAGCCGTTCCTGCAACGTCATTGCCACAGAGTCCCATGTGGATCGGCCGAGGGACCCCACCAGCAGCCGGTACGCGCTCTGCTGGTCGGAGTTTCCCGTCACGGCATGCGGGTACTTCTTTCCGAAATTGACCAGGTCAGGCGCGAGCGGCCGCCAGGCGCTGGACACGATGCCGTTGTACTTGGAAAGCGCGGTCGCCCGAAACTGGCCGAGGGGTCGCCACAGGACGTCTGAATCGTCGACCGAGGCCTGCCATCGCCACTCGAGGAAGCGGGGATCGAGGTTGCCGACGTATGCGTTGAAGAGGGCCGCCAACAGCACGGCGCGCGCGTCAATTCGCTCCGTGGGCCGCGCGAGCACTCGATGGAGGAATGATCGGGTGGTGAGGACGGTTCCGTCCGTCACCCGCCCGGAGGAGTCAGCGGACGCAACCGGGTCGCCGCGGATCAGGTAGCCGGCGCGGGCCGAGTCCCCGGCCGCCATGAGCTGCAGCCCCGAGCCGGCCGGCACGGCCACCAGCCAGGCGTCCTGGTTCGGCACATCGGCGGCCTCGGCGAGCGCGGCCGCCACGAGCGGACCAGCCGGGTTCCGTCCGCTCACCAGGTCGGTGACGAGCCCTTCGCCCACCGCCTCGGGCACGACACCCGCCGGAAAGGAGTGCGGTTCCGGGCGGTCCAGCGGGTAGAAGATCCAGTGGGACCCGTCCGCACCCGTGAGGTAGATGAGTCCCGTCTCGATGCCCGCGCCGCGGCCGGACACCACCAGTCCACCGGCCGTGGCCGCCATATCGAGGAGGGGGAGCGTGATGGGTGTGCGCCAGAGATCGCGATAGCGCGAGCCGAACATCGGGGTACCGAGCCACCGGATCCACGAGGTCGTACTGAACTGGGGGCCGGGGGCGACTGTGACGCTGTCCCGGGTGACCGGCGCCACCTGGGCCGCGGCGGCCGTCGCTGACAGCGCGAGCAGGACCAACACCGGTGCCAGGGAGCGAGCAGTCCGGCGGGCCGAGTTCGCAAGTTGCACCGCAAGGCTCTCCACGGGATGAGGCAACGGGCCAGGCAAATCCACTGCAGGCATGGTGGCCGCCGCGAATTATACATCGCACGGACGACCACGGCTCTGTTTCAGGGCAGCTTGGCGCTGGCCTCCCCGACCATCCGCGTCACCATCGGATTGTCCGGGTATTGGGCCGTCAGCTGCTGCAGGACGGCGCGCGCCGAGTCCGGCTGCCCCATCGCCAGGTACACGTCGCTTCGAAGCATGCCTGCCTGCAGGGCCATGCGGGCGTTGTCGGGGGGCACCTGGAGCTGGTCCAGCGCCGCCATGGCCGCGGCCGGGTCGTGGAGGTCGATCAATTGGGATCGTGCGGCAAGCAGTTGGACGCCGAAATCCTCCGGCATCTGCCGGGCAAGTTCCTCGGTCAGCCTGGCGGCGCTCGCCGTGTCACCCGCCTCCCGATTGGCGCGCGCCCCGTTATAGAGGCCGGCGACGAGCAGGTGCTTGACGTCCGCGGGGTCACCGGACCGGGTGCCGACCCCGCCAGCATACCCGTACACCACGCGACCGCCGTGCTCCGCCGCCTCGAACAGGAAGAACGCCGCGACGACTCCCGCGGCGGCGGAGCCGACAAGCGCCAGTCGGCGCGCCTTTTCGCGCTTGCGCACGGCCAGTGCAAGGAGCTCGAACCCGGCCACGATGAGGAAGAGGTTGCGCGCCCGCTCCCCGAGTTCCTCATGCTCCTGCACCGCCTCACGGGCGCCCGGGATTCGTTCGGCCGGCCCATGAGCCTCGGACCCCGAGCGGACCGCCAGCACCCCCGCCGTGGCGGCGGCCAGCAGCGTCAGCGTGGCCGCGGGCTTGAACCAGTCGACCTTGACCAGCAGCGAGAGGATCCGGAGCCCGACGCCGACGAAGCCAAGGACCACGATGAAGTGGACGATCTGCGGGTGGAACTCGGCGATGTTGGGCATGGCATTCGTTTCCGTGTGGAGGAGGCGCGAGCATGCTGGACAACACACCAATGATAGACGTCCCCCGCGCGCCGAGGAAGTCGGTGGTCGTCAGCGGATCTCGAGCGCCCGCCGGTACGCGTCCGCGGTCTGGTGCGCCGTGCGGTCCCAGGTGAACGGGGCGGCGCGCGCGAGGCCTGCCCGGGCGAGGGCGGCGCGCCGGGCCGGATCGTCGAGCAGCCCATCGATGGCATCGGCGAGCGCGGGGGCGTCCTGCGGATCGACCAGGAGGGCCGCGTCCCCGGTCACTTCCGGGATCGAGGTCGCCCGCGCCGCAACCACGGGGCAGCCCGCGCGCATCGCTTCGAGGACCGGGAGGCCGAACCCCTCGAAATAGGACGGGAAGACGAACAGGTCCGCGGCGGAGTACGCGGCCACGAGCTGGTCATCCGCGAGGCCGGGGAGATACCTGACATGGCGCTCCAGCCCGTGCCGGGCGATCCGCCTGCGAGTTCGCGCGCTCGGGCCGCCGACCCGGAGCAGCAGGAGGTCCGGGCGCCGGCGCACCAACCGGGCGATCGCGTCGAGCAGTATCTCCACGTTCTTGCGGCGCTCCTCGCTCCCGACGTGCAACAGGATCGGGCGCCCGGGCTCAAGGCCGAGCGCGTGCCGACTGGCCGCTCGGTCCTGCGGGGCGAAGGCGGAACCCACCCCGTGCGGAATCACGCAGGTTTGGGACTCAGGGTAGTCATAGGCGGAGAGGAAATCCCGGCGTGAGTACTCCGAGATGAAGATCAGGCCCCGCGCCCGCACGAGCGCTCGAAGATGCCGGCGTCGAAGTGCGGTGGAGAGACCGGGGTGATTGCCCGGGAGGCGCAGGGCGATGAGGTCGTGGACGGTGACGACTGCCGGCGTGGCATGCCGCACGCTGGCGCCCATCATCTGGCTCGAGAAATGGTAGAGGTCGTATCCCTTCGGGATCCGCCGCGGAAAAGTGAAGTGCGAGTTGAGCAGATAGGCGGTCCCGAAGCCACGGCGCTTGGCCCACCAGGGTCGGGGCTGAACGGTCAGGGTCGATCCGCCGAGGGCGTCGCCGGCCGAGCGCCATGCGTTGGTGTCTACCCGTCCCGGCACGTTCTGGAGCAGGAGGTCGAGGCGAACCTGGGGCGGCTCGAGGGCGCGAAGGGCGTGATCGAGTTCGATGACATAGCGGCCGATGCCGCCCCGCGGAGGGTGGTCGTTGACCAGCAGGATGCGCGGGAGGGTCAGCCGGCGGCCTCCGGCTTCTGGATGGCGCGCCCGACCACGATCGAGATGTTGTCGCTGCCGCCGTCCTCCAGGGCGTCGGCCAGCAGCTGCTCGCACACCTGCTGCGAGGACGTCATGCCCTTCAGGCGCTCCGCGATCTTCTCGTCGGAGACATGCTTGGTCAGCCCGTCGCTGCACAGCAGGAAGACCTGGTTCCAGACGCTTTCCACGCGGGTGACCACCGGCGCCGTCTGGTGGCCGCCGATCGCGCTCGAGAGCACATGCGCCCACCGGGTCCTCGGTGCGTCCGCGCGGGTCAGCACCCCCTGGTCCACCAGCTCCTGCGCCATGGTCTGGTCGCGGGTGATCTGGGTCAGGAGCCCGTCCCGCAGCAAATAGCAGCGGCTGTCCCCGAGCTGCAGGAGGTACGCCCACGGCCAGACCCCGAGGAAGAGTGTCAGCGTCGTGGCCATGTTCCGGCCGCCCGGGTCCGCCTTGGCGCGCTGGACCACGCGCTCGTGGGTGCGCATGGCCGCCTCCTGGAGCGCGGCTGCAAACTGGTCATCCGCCACGGCATCCGCGGTGTAGTAGGCGCGCATGCTCTGCGCCACGTACTCGGTGACGGCTTCCACCGCGAGCCGGCTCGCTTCTTCTCCGTGCGAACTGCCGCCCACCCCGTCGGCCACCATCGCCAGGAAGGCGAGGCGCTCCGCCGCGGGCCAGCGGCTCCCGTCCGGCAGGCTGGTCCGGTGGATCTGGACCTGCCGCTTGAGGGAGGCGATCAGGAAGTGGTCCTGGTTCTGCTGCCGGACGCTTCCCGTGTGCGTCAGCCCGTAGACGTCGACTTCCTCGTCCGTCGGCTTGCGCGTCGCGGCCACGCCGGGCGGCTTCTCCACGATCGTGCGCATCGGCTCCCCTTTCGTGTCCACTTACGGCGTGCTCCCGCCCGTGGGCGTCGCCCCGCCGACGGTCCGGGCGAGGAACCGGTCGGACACTTCCTGGATCATCTTGAAGCTCGGGAAGTTGTATGCCGCGCCGTGGCGTCCTGGCGGGTAGATCCGGACCTCGGCATCCACGCCGGCATCGGTCGCCGCGGTCAGGAACTGCATCGTGTTCACCGGGTGGACGTTGTCGTCCATCATCGAATGGATGACCAGCAGCTTCCCCGTGATGCGCCCGGCCCGGGGGTTCACCGCGGAGCTGTCGTAGCCGGCCGCGTTGTCCGGCAGGATGTCCATGTACCGTTCGGCGTAAATGGTGTCGTACAACCGCCAGTCGGTGACCGCCGAGTTGGCGATGCCCGCGGCGAACACGTCCGGGTACGCGGCCATCGTGTACAGCACACTGTATCCACCGTAGCTGGTGCCGTCGATGGCGATCCGGGCGCCGTCCACGTACGGCTGCCTGGCCAGCCAGCGGGCGGCTTCCGCGAAGTCCATCGCCTCATACTTGCCGAGGTGCCGGTAGACCTGCTTCATGAAGGCGCTGCCGTAGTTGTTGGAGCCCCGGTTGTTGAGGCCCACGATGATGTACCCCTGCTGGGCGCGCCACTGGTCCATGCCGCTCGAGCCGAACCGGTCATAGACCTGCTGCGAGCCGGGACCGCCGTAGATGGCCAGGATGACCGGGTACTTCCTGGCGGGATCGAAGTCCGGCGGCTTGATCATCGAACCGTCGAGCACCTGGCCGTCGGACGTGGTGAACTGGAAGAGCTCCACGGGGGAATAGGCGTGAGTCGAGAGCCAGGTCGTGACGGCCGCGTTGTCCTCCAGCTGCTTGAGCCGCTTGCTGCCGGTGGCCCACAGCTCGACCTGTCGCGGCTGCGTGGTGGAGGACCACCGGTCGATGTAGTACCGGGTGTTGGGCGCCATGTCGATGGCGTGGGTTCCGGGCGCAGTGGTCAGCCGCTTCTTGCCCTTGCCGTCGAACCGCACGGCGTACAGCTGGCGCTGGAGGGGGGATGCTTCCGTGGAGCTGTAGTAGATCATCTTGCCGGCGGGGTCGGTGCCCTCGATCCGCGTCACCGTCCAGGGCCCGCTGGTGATCTGGTTGATCAGCTTCCCGGAGTAGTCATAGCGGTAGATGTGCTGCCAGCCGTCCTGGTCGGAGATCCAGAAGAACTCCCTGCTGCCCGCCGGGAAGGTCATCATGTCCTGGATGCCGGCGTAGAAATCGTAGACGTCGAGCCAGGTGTCGCTCGTCCAGGTCCGCACCAGCCGGCTCCCCGCGTCGTTCACGTTGAAGAAGAAGAGCCGGAGGGTGTTCTGCTTCCGGTTCAGCTCGAGCACCGCCAGCGTGTCCGGGGAGCTGGTCCAGTAGATGCGCGGGATGTAGAAGTCGCCCGTGGCCTTCGTGTCGAGCCACACCTGCGTGCCCGTGGCGACGTTCACGACACCGATGCGGACCTTGGGGTTGGAGTCGCCCGGTTGCGGGATACGCAGCTTGTCCCACTCCGGATGGGCCCCTTCGTAGTTCGACAGCTGGATGATCGGCTCGGCGCTCTCGTCGACCTGCCAGTAGGCCAGGTGACGGCTGTCCGGCGACCAGTTCCATGCCTGGGCCATTCCGAACTCTTCCTCGTACACCCAGTCGAAGCGGCCGTTGTGCAGGGTCTCGGTGGCGCCGGTGGTCAGGCGCTTGTCGGTGTTCCGGCCGAGATCCCGGACGTAGAGGTCGCCGCCGAGTTCGTAGCCGAAGAGGGCCCCGTTTGGCGAGAGCTCACCGGTCTGGGCGCCCTTGGCCGCGAGCTGCATCGACTTGTCGGCCAGCGAATAGACGAAGTAGTCCGAACTGCCGGAGCGCCGGTAGATCTGCTTGAAGCGGGTCTGGAACACCAGGTGCCTGGAATCCTGCGCGAACTGGAACGACCGGTAGCGGAAGGGCGCCGCGGTGTCCGGAAAGGTGACCCCCTTGGCAGAGAAGAGCAGGGTGTCCCGGCCGGTGGCGGGGTCGGTCGCGCGGATCTCCTCACCGTCGGCCCCGCGCGTCGTGTAGGAATAGCGGTTGCCGCCGTCGATCCAGTTGACGCTGCGTGGCCCCGACTGGCCGGACATGGCCCCGGACGCCTGCAGGGCCTCGGTCACATTGGCAAAGGTCTGCTTGTCCTGCGCCTCACTCGTGGCGGAGAGGAGGGCGGCAGCGAGCAGTACGAGTGGCAGGGTACGGTAGCGCATCGAAGTCCACGTCCTGTGACGAGTGGAGGGGCGGGATCCCCTGAAGGTACGCGCGGCTGGAGGTTGTGCAATACGGCATCTGGAAGATGCCGCCGGTCGGGCCGCGCCGCCACCGGTCGTCGGATACCATATATTAGGACTGTTCCGTGCAGGCCTCTGGCGCGGTCCATCCGCCCGTCGACGGGGAGCTGAATGCCCACGAGTCCAAGCCGCCCTGGTGCGCCGCCGGCGGACCTTCCGGTCGCCGTCTATCCCCGCAATCCCGGGATGCCGCTCGACTGGTCCTGGATCCGCGCCATCCGCGCCAACCGGAGTGCCATCGAGCGCCGGGCCGCCACCATTCCCAAGCGGCGGACGGTCAAGAAGGAATACCAGGCCGCCTGGCTCCTCCGCGCCATCACCCTGATGGATCTCACCACGCTGCAGGGCGACGACACCCCCGCCCGTGTGCGCCGCCTGTGTGCCAAGGCCCGTGCGCCGGTCCGCGCGGACCTCCTGGCGGCGCTCGGTGCCGAAGGCCTCGGGATCCGGGTGGCGGCGGTCTGCGTGTACCACGGCCTGGTGCCGGCGGCCGTCGAGGCGCTCCGGGGAACCGGCATCCCGGTTGCCGCCGTGTCAACCGGCTTCCCCGCCGGACTCAGTCCGTTCCCGCAGCGCGTGGCAGAGATTCGCGCCTCGGTCGAGGCGGGGGCGGACGAAATCGACGTGGTCATCACCCGGGGCCATGTGCTCGGCGGCGACTGGCAGGCGCTGTACGACGAGGTCCGGGCGTTTCGCGACGCCTGTGGTGACGCCCATATCAAGGTGATCCTCGGCACCGGTGAGCTTGGCACGCTGCGCAACGTGGCGCGGGCCAGCGTGGTGGCCATGATGGCGGGCGCCGACTTCATCAAGACCTCCACCGGCAAGGAGCCGGTCAACGCGACGCTCCCGGTTGGCCTGGTGATGGTGCGCGCCATCCGGGACTACCTCGACCGCACGGGCAGCCGGGTCGGCTTCAAGCCGGCGGGCGGCATCCGCACCGCGAAGGACGCGCTGGACTGGCTCGCCATGATGAAGGACGAACTGGGCGACCCGTGGCTCCGCCCGGAGCTCTTCCGCTTCGGGGCAAGCGGGCTGCTGACCGACATCGAACGGCAACTCGAGCATTTCGTCACCGGCCGGTACTCGGCCTCGCACCGCCACCCGATGGCGTAGCGTTCACGGGCCGACGACCTAAGGACATCACCATGGCAACCATCCCCGAGATCTTCGCCTCGATGGCATACGGCCCTGCGCCCGAATCCGCGAAGCCCGCCGAGGCATGGCTCGAGCGGCATGGCGGGCGCTTCGGGCTGTTCATCGGGGGGGCGTGGACGGCGCCCGGCGAGTTGTTCGAGACGGTCAATCCCGGCACCGGCCGACCCCTCGCGAGGGTGACGCAGGCGTCGGACGCCGACGTGGACCATGCCGTCGCCGCGGCGCGCGCGGCCCAGCCGGGCTGGTGGGGGATCGGCGGGCACGGCCGCGCCCGGCATCTCTATGCGCTTGCGCGCGCCGTGCAGCGCAACGCGCGCCTGCTGTCGGTGGTGGAGACGCTCGACAACGGCAAGCCGATCCGGGAGTCGCGCGACATCGACATTCCGCTGGTGGCACGCCATTTCTACCACCACGCCGGGTGGGCGCAGCTGATGGACCGCGAGCTGCCCGGCCAGGAGCCGGTCGGCGTGGCCGGCCAGATCATCCCCTGGAACTTCCCGATGCTGATGCTGGCGTGGAAGATCGCGCCGGCGCTGGCCATGGGAAACACCGTGGTGCTGAAGCCGGCGGAATTCACCTCGCTGACGGCGTTGCTCTTCGCGGAGCTGTGCGAGGAGGCGGGGTTGCCCGCCGGGGTCGTCAACATCGTCACCGGCGACGGCCGGACCGGCGCCGCCCTGGTGGCCCATCCCGGCGTGGACAAGATCGCGTTCACCGGCTCGACCGAGGTCGGTCGACTCATCCGGGTGGCCACCGCGGGAAGTGGCAAGAAGCTCTCGCTTGAACTGGGCGGAAAGTCCCCCTTCATCGTGTTCGACGACGCCGACCTCGACAGCGTGGTCGAGGGGGTCGTGGATGCGATCTGGTTCAACCAGGGACAGGTGTGCTGCGCCGGGTCGCGCATCCTGGCGCAGGAGGGGATCGCGCCCGCGCTGGAGGCGCGGCTCAAGGCGCGCATGGAAACGCTCCGCATCGGGGACCCGCTCGACAAGGCCATCGACATCGGTGCCATCATCGCGCCGGTGCAGCTCGAGAAGATCCGCGAGCTGGTGGCGAAGGGCGAGGAAGAGGGCGCCCGGATGTGGCAGCCGTCGTGGAGCTGCCCGACCGAGGGGTACTTCTACCCGCCCACGCTCTTTACCGATGTCGCCCCGTCCGCGACGGTGGCCCAGGTCGAGATCTTCGGCCCGGTCGTGGTGATGATGAGCTTCCGGACCCCGGCCGAGGCGGTGGAGCTCGCCAACAACACCCGGTACGGCCTGGCTGCCAGCGTGTGGACGGAGAGCATCAACCTGGCGCTCGATATCGCCCCGAAGGTCAAGGCCGGGTCGGTCTGGATCAACTGCACCAATGTCTTCGATGCCGCGGCCGGCTTCGGCGGCTATCGCGAGAGCGGGTTCGGGCGTGAGGGAGGCAAGGAAGGGCTGTGGGAGTATGTGAAGGACCGTGGGATCGCGGGGCCGCGGGGCCGGGGGGCGGCGACCGCCTATTCGGCTTCCGCAGGCGCCACGGCCAAACCGCCCCGCCGCCCCGCCGCCCAGCCTTCCATTGACCGCACCGCCAAGCTCTACATCGGCGGCGCGCAGGTGCGGCCCGATTCCGGCTACAGCCTCCCCGTGCACGACGCGTCGGGCGCGCTGGCGGGGGAAGTCGGGCACGGCAACCGGAAGGATGTCCGCAACGCCGTCGAGGCAGCCCACGCGGCGCGCGGCTGGGGTCGCGCGACGGCGCATCTCCGCGCCCAGGTGCTGTATTACATCGCCGAAAACCTGGACGCGCGGTGCGACGAGTTCGTGGCACGCATCATCGACCTCACCGGGCGGAGCAGGAAGCAGGCTCGGGAGGAGGTCGACCTGTCGCTGTCACGGCTCTTCAGCTATGCGGCGTGGGCGGACAAGTGGGACGGGCGGGTCCATCACACCCCGATCCGCAACGTGACGCTCGCGATGCCGGAGCCGATGGGCGTCATGGCGGTGGTCTGCCCGGAGGAGTGGCCACTCCTGGGGTTCCTCTCCACGACGATTCCGCCGCTCGCCATGGGCAACGCCGTGGTGGCGGTGCCCTCCGCCCGGTGGCCGCTGCTCGCCACCGATCTCTACCAGGTCCTCGACACCTCAGACCTGCCTGGCGGCGCGCTCAACATCGTGACGGGACCCCGCGAGGAACTGGCGGAGGTGCTGGCCGCGCACGACGACGTGGACGCGATGTGGTATTGGGGCTCGGCGGCGGGGAGTGCGGCGGTGGAGCGGCTCTCGGCGGGCAACCTCAAGCAGACCTGGGTGGATCATGGCCGGGGTGTTCGCTGGGACGTGCCGGTGGACGGGGAGGGGGAGCGGTTCCTCCGTCACGCCACCCAGGTCAAGAACGTCTGGGTGCCTTACGGGGAGTAGGGCGCTTTCGGGCCTTGGGAGGCGGGGCGAGGGATGCGGTAATGGTGATCTTGCGGCCCAGCACCTTCTGCAGCACATCCGCCTTGCGGCGCGCCGCCCAGCCCTCGAGGGCCATGCTGGCACCGGCGCGCTTTGGCAGAATCCGCAGCACGAGTTTCTTCCGCGTCAGTTCCGCCACCACCTGATCGACGACCGCGGTATGCCCCCGGTCGAGACCGTCGGCCACGCGGAGCAGCCCGGCCACCCGGCGCACCAGGGCCTGGTCCTCCGGGGGCAGGGCCGCGAAGGGGGGATCGGACTTCTTCGGTCCGCGGCGGCGATGGTATCGACTGACCAGCGCCACGAGTGAGCGGTCGCGCGCGCCGAGGCCGATGCGGTCGGCGTGCATGATCAGCTGGTAGCTGTGCCGATGATGACTCTTGTAGCTCACCAGCTGCCCGACATCGTGGAGGATGCTGGCCGCCTCGAGGATGTGCCGTTCCTCCGGCGTGCACCCCACCGCCTCCCCGATCTGGTCGAAGAGCGAGAGCGCCAGCAGGCGGACCTGCTCGACGTGCTGGCGGTCGGTGCGGCAGCGGTCGGCAAATTCCCGCACCAGCTGCATCGGGTCGACCGGCGGCGCGGCGGCCGCGGTCGAGCCGATCATTTCCCACAACAGCCCCTCGCGCAGGCCGTACGCGCTGACCGTTACGCTGCCGGCGTCCAGCCGTTCGAGCAGCGCGGCGATGACGGTGAGCCCCGCCAGGATGATGTCCGCGCGCTCGGGGTTGAGCCCGGGGACCCCGCGCCGCTGGGCGGCCGTGCGCGTGGAGAGCCATTCGAGCAGGTGCTCCACCTCCGCCACCGTGACCTCGATGCCGTGGACCGGCTCCGTCGGGTCGCCGCCGCGCCGGGCCACTGCCATCCGGCCGAGGTTGGTGAAGGTCCCGCCGGAGCCGATGATCCGTGCGCCGGTCCAGGCCCGCTTGGGCAGTTGCCGCGCGAGGCGCTTCGCCAGGTGCTTGCGGAGGGCACCGACTTCGCGATGCGGCGCCCGCGTCCCGGGCACGAACTGCTCCGTC
This sequence comes from Gemmatimonadales bacterium, assembly GCA_035328285.1. Taxonomy (GTDB): domain Bacteria; phylum Gemmatimonadota; class Gemmatimonadetes; order Gemmatimonadales; family GWC2-71-9; genus SPDF01. The sequence continues at coordinate 5,825 of DAOLIZ010000002.1, read as the reverse complement.
AGCCGGACGGCGCCGTAGGGCAACGAGCGGCTGAGCTCGACGAGGCCGTCCACGGCACCCACCAGCTCCAGGCTCCCCCCGCCGATGTCGGCGATGAGCGCCTTGGTGTTGTCGAGGCGGAAATGATGGCGGACGGAGCGGTAGGAGAGCTGGGCTTCGTGCTCGGTGGTGATGACCTGCAGGGGGAGCCCGATCTCGTCGCGCACCCGGCGGACAAATTCGCCGCCGTTCTTCGCCTCCCGCACCGCGGCGGTGGCCACGGCCGCGATCCGGGTGGCGCCGCGGCGCCGGGCCACATCGGCCATGCGGCGGAGGGCCGCGAGGGCGCGTTCGATGGCCTCGGGGTCGAGCCTGCCGGTGGCGGCCAGCCCCTGTGCCAGTCGGGGCTGGGCCTTGATCTCGTCGATCGGCGACAGCCCCGTGCCCGGGTCGTACTCGGCGATCAGGAGCCGGATCGAATTCGACCCCACGTCGATCGCGGCCAGGCGGGTGCGGGCGGCCCGGCGCGCGCGCGTCACCGTTTGGGCGCCCCCGCGGGCCAGGCCGCGTCGCCCACGTCCTCGGCGTGGTGCTTGATCGACTTCCCTTCGACCAGGAACACCACGTCCTCGCCGATGTTGGTGGCGAGGTCGGCCACCCGCTCCAGGTTGCGGCTCACCAGGAAGAGCTCCATGCCCGCGCCGATCGTGTGCGGGTCCTCCATCATGTGGGTCAGGAGGATCCGGAACACTGACCGGTGGAGCACGTCCACCTTGTCGTCGCGGCGGCACACCTCGCGCCCGGCCTGGGAGTCCCCGCGGATGAAGGCCTCCAGCGCGTCGGAGAGCATGTCGCGCGCGAGGCGCGCCATCTCAACGATCTCCGGCTCCGGGGCGATGGCCCGCTGGTCCGCCAGGCGCAGGGCCGACTGCGCGATGTTCACCGCGTGGTCGCCGACCCGCTCGAGGTCGTTCGCGATCTTGAGCGCGGAGGTCAGCATGCGGAGGTCGCGCGCCATCGGCTGCTGCAGGGCCAGCAGGTTGATGCACATCTCCTCGAGCTCGACCTCCATCTGGTCGATGACCCGGTCGCTGGCGACCACGGCCTCGGCCTTCGCGGTGTCGCGCTCCAGCAGCGCGTCCACGGCCAGCCCGAGCGCGGCCTCCGCCTCGCCGGACATGGTCAGGAGGCGAATCTTGACCTGGCTCAGGTCGTCGTGAAAATGCCGATGGGCTTCGGTCATCCGAATCTCCCCGTGATGTACGCCTCGGTGCGGTCGTGCGCCGGGGCGGTAAACAGCTGCTCCGTGTCACCGAACTCGATCAGTTCGCCGCGGTCGAAGAAGCCGGTGTAGTCGGACACGCGGGCGGCCTGCTGCATGTTGTGCGTCACGATCGCGATGGTGTACTGCTGCTTCAGCTCGAAGATGAGTTCCTCGACCTTCTGGGTCGCGATCGGGTCCAGCGCCGAGCAGGGCTCGTCCATCAGCAGGACGTCGGGGGCGTTCGCCAGCGCGCGGGCGATGCAGAGGCGCTGCTGCTGGCCCCCCGAGAGCCCGGTGCCGGGCTCGTGGAGGCGGTCCTTCACCTCGTCCCACAGGGCGGCCTGCCGGAGGCAGCGCTCGACCAGCTCGGGGAGGTCCCGCTTGAGCGTCAGCCGGTTCACCATCGGGCCGTAGGCGACGTTGTCGAAGATGGACTTGGGGAAGGGATTGGGGCGCTGGAACACCATCCCGACCCGTCGCCGGAGATCCACGAGGTCTCGCCCCGGGCCGTAGATCGACTGGCCGTCGAGCAGCAGCTCGCCGGCGTGGGAGACGTCGGGGAGCAGCTCGTGCATCCGGTTGATCGCGCGGAGGAACGTGGACTTGCCGCAGCCCGACGGTCCGATGATGGCGGTGACCGCGTGGCGCTGCACCTTGAGCGAAATCCCCTTGAGCACCTCGGTGGCGCCGTAGGAAAAGCGGAAATCCCGCGCTTCCACGACCGGCTCGCCGGTCGCGTGCGTTCGTGCCGCGTCCCGCCGCGGGGCGAGCGTCGGCCTGAGGCTGGATGCGTGCGGCATGGCCTTCCGTTCGACGAGGGTGGAGGTCATCCGAACCGTCCGGTGATGTAGGCTTCGGTCTCCTCGCGCGCGGGCGAGGTAAAGAGTTGCCGGGTCGCGCCGGTCTCGACCATGCCGCCCAAATAGAAAAAAGTGGTCGTGTCGGAGACCCGGGCGGCCTGCTGCATGTTGTGGGTCACGATAATGATCGTGAATTCCCTCTTCAGCGTGAAGAGCAACTCCTCGATCCGCTGGGTGCCTTGCGGGTCCAGCGAGGCCGTCGGCTCGTCGAGGAGCACCACCTCGGGTTTCGGCGCGATGGTCCTGGCGACGCAGAGCCGCTGCTGCTGGCCGCCGGAGAGCGCGAGCGCGCTGGCGGTGAGCCGGTCCTTGACCTCGTCCCAGAGCGCGGCGCCGCGCAGCGCCTGCTCCACCGTGGAGGCCACCTCCGAGCGGGAGCGCCGCTGGCCCACCCGCAGTCCAGCCGCCACGTTATCAAAGATCGACATCGTCGGAAAGGGGGTCGGTTTCTGGAAGACCATCCCCACCCGGCGCCGCAGTTGCATCGGGTTGACCTCGGGCGCGTAGACGTCCTTGCCGCCGAGCAGGACGCGTCCGGTAATCCAGCCCCCGGGCGTCAGCTCGTGCATCCGGTTCAGCGAGCGCAGGAAGGTGGACTTCCCGCACCCGGAGGGGCCGATCAGGGCGTGCACCCGGTTGGGCGAAAAACCGAGCGTGACGTCCTTGACGGCGGTGGTCTTGCCGTACATGGCGCTCAGGCGCTCGGTGGCGATGCGGGTCGAGGCGTCAGACATGTCCGCTGAACTTCCGTCGCGTCGCCAGCCGGGCGGCAACGCTGAGCACCAGCACGACCAGGATCAGGACCAGCGCCGTGGCCCACGCCAGCTGGTGCCACTCCTCGTAGGGGCCGGTGGCGTAGGTGAACACCACCAGTGGCAGCGCCGCCATCGGCTGGTCGAGATTGAAGGAGAGGTACTGGCTCCCCAGCGCGGTGAAGAGAAGGGGGGCCGTTTCCCCCGACACGCGCGCCACGGCCAGCAGGCTGCCCGTCACGATGCCGGGGAGGGTGGTGCGCACCACCACCGTCAGGCTCGTCCGCCAGCGCGAGTATCCCAGCGCGAGCGCCGCCTCCCGGAGCGAGTGCGGCACCAGCTTGATCATTTCTTCGGTGGTGCGAGTGACCATCGGGATCATGAGGATGGCCAGCGCCACGCTGCCTGCCAGCGCGGAGAAGTGCTTCTGCGAGGCCACGATCCAGGTCCAGGCGAAGACGCCGACCACGATCGACGGCGTGCCGTTCAAGACGTCCGAGACAAACCGGGTGAGCGTGGCGAGCCTCGAACCGGGGTACTCCGCGCAGTAGATCCCGCCACCGATGCCGAGCGGCAGCCCGATGAGGCAGGCGGTCCCCACGATCATCAGGGTCCCGACGATGGCGTGCATCACGCCGCCGCCGGTCTCGCCGGCCGGCACGGGCAGCTTGGTGAAGAAGGCGAGGTTGAGGCTGCTGGCGCCCTTGACCGCCAGCGTGCCGAGAATCAGGAGGAGCGGCAACACGGCGATCACGACGGCCAGGCCCATGAGCGCGACCATGACATGGCTCCGGCGGCGGCGGGCGGCGGCGCGGTTCATGCCGACTTCCCTCCGCCGCCCTGGGCCACGCGCCAGATGAGGATCCGGGCCGCGGCGTTGATCAGCACCGTCACGACGAAGAGCGTCAGCGCCACGTACGAGAGCGCGGAGAGGTGGATGTTTTCCACCGCCTCGGCGAACTCATTGGCGATGGCCGCGGCCATGGTGTAGCCGGGGGCGAAGAGCGACGCGGCAATCTCGTGGCGGTTGCCAATGACCATCGTGACGGCCATGGTCTCGCCGAGCGCGCGGCCAAGCCCGAGGATGACGGCGCCAATGATGCCGGAGCGGGCGTAGGGGAGCACGGCGCCGGTCAGCGCCTCCCATCGGGTAGCCCCAAGGGCCAGCGCGGCCTCGCGCTGGGTGTTCGGAACGGCCAGGAGGACTTCCCGCGACACGGACATGATGTACGGCATGACCATGATGGCCAGGATGATGGCGGCGGAGAGCATGCCGGGCCCGTAGATCGGTCCCTGGAAGAAGGGAAGGAAGCCGAGCGTGTCCTTGAGGAACGGGTAGACGGTGGTCCGGAGGAAGGGGATCATCACGAAGATGCCCCAGAGCCCGTAGACCACGCTCGGGATGGCGGCCAGGAGTTCGATGAGGAAGGCCACGGGGCCGCGGACCTTCATCGGCGCGAACTCGGTCAGGAAGATTGCGACGCCCAGCGAGAGCGGGACGGCGATCAGCAGGGCCAGGGCAGAGCTGACGACGGTGCCGAAGATGAGGGGGAGAGCGCCGAACCGGCCCTCGACGGGATCCCACTCGCTGGAGGTCAGGAATCCGAGGCCGAACTCATGGATGGCCTCGCGCGATCCGGCCCAGAGTTCCCAGACCAGGAACCCGAGAAGCACCGGGACCGCGAGGGCGGCCACCGTCAACAGCGCCCTGAAGAAGCGGTCACCGAAGCGGGCGCCGCCGAGCGTCTGATCTGGGGCTGGGTTCGAAACGTCCATAGCGCGGGAACCTACCGGCGAACGGTGGGCGGGCAGTCACGGAAATGTAACGAACATGTCACGCCGCGGACCCCGGAAGCACCAACGGCCGGTCCTCGAGAGGAACCGGCCGCTGGCCCTGCGAATCCAGTGTAACTACTTGGCGGGCAACGGCTTGCCGTTGGCCTTCAGCGCCGCGATCCGGGGCTTGATCAGGGCGATGACCTCGGCGGGGAGGGGGGCGTACTTGAGCTCGCCGGCCATCGCCTGTGCCTGGGGCGTGATCATCCAGGAGAGGAAGTCCCGCAGGAGCACGGCCTTGGCCGCATCCTTCGAGTCCGGCCGGACGAGGAGCCAGGTGAAGGACGAGATCGGGTAGGTCTCGGCGCCCGGCGCGTTGGTGATCGACACCCGGAAATCGGTGTCCTTGGCAAACTTGGCGCTGGCCGCGGCGGCGGTCGCGGAGGCGAGGCTCGGCACCACGAAGTTGCCGGCGCTGTTCTTGATCTTCGCGTAGGGCAGGTTGTTCGACAGGGCGTAGATCAGTTCGACGTACCCGATGGTGCCCTCGATCTGCTTGACCTGCTGGGTCACCCCTTCGTTGCCCTTGCCGCCGAGGCCGACCGGCCACTTCACGGAGGTCGCGTAGTTGACCTTGTCCTTCCATTCCCGGGACACCTTGGTCAGGAAGTCGGTGAAGATGTAGCTGGTGCCCGACCCGTCGGACCGGTGGACGACGATGATGTCGGTGTTGGGCAGCGCCACGCCGGCGTTCATCGCGGCGATCCGCTTGTCGTTCCACTTGGTGATGCGCCCGAGGTAGATGTCGGCGATGGTGGCGCCGTCGAGCTGGATCTGCGTGGTGCCGAGCGACGGGAGGTTGTAGGTCAGCACGACCGCGCCGATGACCGTCGGGATGTGCAGCACGTTGTTCTGGACCGCCTCCATCTGGGCCGGGCTCATCGGGCCGTCGGTGGCGCCGAAGTCCACGGTGCCCTCGGTGAACTGCCGGATGCCGCCGCCGGAGCCGATCGACTGGTAGTTGATCTGGATGCCGGTGGCCTTGTTGTAGGCGTCGAACCACTTCGTATAGATCGGATTCGGGAAGGTGGCGCCCGCTCCGGTCAGGCTCTGCGCGCCGGCGGGGGCCGCCACGAGGGCGGCCGCGCCGAGCGCGAGGGCGATCGATCGGAAATTCATCGTGTCACTCCCTTA
>DAOLIZ010000001.1:44551-83863 GCA_035328285.1 Gemmatimonadales bacterium | reverse complement strand
CCGTGAAACCGGCCAGCCGGCCGGGCGTCCACCACCTGCGCCGTCCGGGAGGCGACGATCGCCTGCATCTCCGCGAGTGATCGCACCTGCCCGGGCTGGAGCACCGCGCGAAAGTCACCCCGGGGGCAGGGACGCGGAACACCGCGCTCGAGCGGACGTCCTTCGCTCCGCCAGGCCCCGAGTCCGCCATCGAGTACGGCCACCCGCTCGTGCCCGAAGGCGCGGAACATCCACCACACCCGTGCGGCGCTGAGGTTCACGCCCGATCCGTCGTAGACCACCACCGTGGACGCCGCCGAGACTCCGAGTTCGCGGGCCACCGCCTCGAACGCCTCGGCCGTCGGCAGCATGTGCGGCAGTGGAGTATGGTGGTCGCTCGCGGCGTCGAGGTCGAAAAACCGGGCGCCGGGCAGATGCCCCGCGAGGTACTCCGCGGCGGCGTTCCGGTCCGAGTTTGGGAGATACCAGCTGGCGTCCAGCACGATGAGCGCGGGGTCCCCGAGGCGGTCCTGCACGGCTGCGGTGTCCATCAACGGCGGAAAGGCCATCGTCAATCTTAGTTTCCCCCGGCGGCGGGTCACAATACTATTCCCCGTCCCAGTTCCCCGCATCCGGAGCCCATGACGTGCAAGCCAGCCGTGCCGAGCGACTCGCCGCCGCCATCCTGATCCTGGGGGCGTTCGCGGTGGTGCTGGCCGTGGTCCCGCACCGGAGCTTCGAACTCGACCGATTCTTCCTGCCCAAGGAAGTCGTGCTCCATGCGACGGCGCTCCTGGTGGCGCTGCTCGTCATCCCGGGCCGGCGGGAATGGACGTGGACCCGCGTGGACCTCTGCCTCCTCGCCTACCTCGGCCTGACAATCATTTCCGCCGCATTCGCCACCAATGGATGGCTGGCCCTCCGGGCGGTGGCGATCACCTGGTCGGGGCTTCTGCTGTTCTGGTCGACCCGGGAGCTTTCCCGCGCGGGGCTCGGGCGGATACTGACCCTCGGACTCGCGGCGGGGGCGGTCCTCGGGGTCCTGACCGCCCTTGGTCAGGCCTACGGCCTGGTCGACTCCGACCTGTTCAGCCTGACTCGCGCCCCCGGAGGGACCTTCGGCAACCGGAACTTCGTGGCGCACCTGGCGGCGATCATCCTCCCTGCGCTCCTCGCGATCGCCCTCACCGCCCGGCATCGGTTCGGATACTTGTTGTCGGTCCTCGCTACCCTTCTCACCGTCGGCCTGCTGGTGCTCACCCGTTCTCGCGCCGCGTGGCTGGCCACGGCGCTGTCGGGGTCCGTCTTCGTGCTGCTTGGGTTCTTTCCCGGCGGCCTCTGGCGCGACGCGGCAGTTCGCCGGCGGCTCGTCGGCCCCCTCCTGGCCGTGGCGGCCGGCGCGGTCCTGGCCCTCAACGTGCCCAATGCGCTCGACTGGCGGAGCGACACTCCCTACGTCGACACCCTGAAGGGTCTGACCAACTACCAGGAGGGGAGCGGGCGCGGGCGGCTGCTCCAGTGGAGGAACAGCCTGGCGTTGGTGCGTGCTGACCCGGTGCTGGGGGTCGGCCCAGGCAACTGGGCGGTCGAGTACCCCGCCGTGGTCACGCCCGACGACCCCTCCCTCGACAGCGAGGGGATGGCGGCCAATCCCTGGCCGAGCAGCGACTGGATGGCGGTGCTGTCAGAGCGCGGGCTCCTCGCCTTCCTGCTGCTCACGTGCGCTGGGGGGCTCCTCTTCCTGACGGGAGCGCGCGCCTGGCTGGCCAGCCCGCGCGGTGTGCAGGATCTCGCGCCGCTTGTCCTGGCGAGCACGGTGGCCGCAGCGGCCGTGGTGGGCGCGTTCGACGCGGTGCTCCTGCTCCCGGTGCCGGCGCTCTATGTGTGGAGCCTGGCTGGTTCGCTGCTGCCGGTGGACCCCTTCCCGGAGCGACGGCCTGCGGGGTGGCGGTCGCGGGTGGTCGTGGCGGCGCTGGTGCTGGCGGTGGGATTGGCCGTCACGTGGCGGAGCGTGCGGCAGGTACAGGCGATGGAGTTGATTGCCATCTGGGGGCGACTGAGCACGCGGGCCGAGGCGGCCGCCCTGGACCCCGGGAGTTACCGGATCCAGGTGATGGTGGCCCAGTCGTACCGGCGCCGCGGGCGCTGCAAGGACGCCATCCCGTTCGCGCAGCAGGCCGCACGCCTCTTTCCCGAGGCGGCGGAGCCGAGAGCCATCCTGCGGGCGTGCGGGCAGCGCTGAGCGGAACGGGCCGGAGCGGGGAGATCGACCTCGGGAATCCGCGCGAGGCGGGGCTCAGGACCCGAGCAGGACCCGGCCGTCCACCGCCACCGCACGATCGGGGAAGGCGAGGAGCGGATTCACGTCGAGCTCGGCGATCTGCGGAAAATCTTCCGCCAGGCGGGACAGGCGGAGCAGTACCTCCTCGATCGCCTGCCGGTCGGCAGGCGGGGACCCGCGCACGGGACCAAGCAGGCGGGCGCCCCGAAGCCCGGAGATCATGTCCCCGGCCTCGTGCCGGTTGATCGGCGCCACCCGGAAGACCACGTCCCGCAGCACCTCCACGAAGATCCCGCCCAGCCCGAACATGACCAGCGGACCGAAGGAAGGATCGCGGGTCATGCCGGCGATCGTCTCCCGGCCGCCGTGCACCATTTCCTGGACGAGGACGCCGTGGATCGTGGCGTCCGGCACCGCGCGGCGCGCGGACGCGAGGATCTCGTCGTAGGCCGCCCGGACGTCGGCGGCGCCTTCGACGCCGACCTTCACGCCGCCCACGTCGGTCTTATGGACGATTTCGGGGGACACGATCTTCATCGCCACGGCACCACCCACCTTCGCGGCGAGCGCGACGGCCTCGTCCGCGTTGCGCGCCAGGTCGGCGGCGGCGGTGGGAATCCCGTAGGCCCGAAGCAGCGCCAGCGACTCGACCTCACCCAGGCGTGACTGTCCCGCCGCCTTCGCGTCGGCGAGCAGACGTGCCGCCGTGTCACGGTCGACCGCGAGCGTCTCGTTCGGCGGCACCGGCCGCTCCATCCATTCCCGCTGGCGGCAGAGCGCGGCCAGCGCCCGCGCCGCCGACTCCGGGAAGATGTACGCCGGCACCCCGACCTCGTGCAGTTCGGCCTTCCCCTGCGGCAGCCCCTCGCGGCCCATCAGGACGGCGAGCACCGGCTTGTCGGGATGTGCGCCCGCCACGGAGGCGATCGCCTCGGCCACATCCGCCTGCTTGATGCCGAGGGGCGGGACGAAGATGGCCAGCGCGGAATCGACGTTTGGATCGGTGAGCAGCGCGTCGAGCGCCGCCCGGTAGCCCGGCGGGGTGGCGCTCGCGATCATGTCGAGCGGGTTCCGCAGCGACGCTTCCTCGGGAAAGAGCGGCTTGAGCCGCGCCACCGTCTCGGGCGCCAGTTCCGGCAGTTCGACCTGGACCCGCTCCAGCGCGTCCGCCGCCAGGATGCCGGGGCCGCCCGAATTGGTCACCACGGCGGTCCGACGCGACCGCGGCGTCCGGTCATCCGAGAACGCCATCGCGAGGTCGAACAGCTCCTCCACCGTTTCCGCCCGGATCACGCCGGCCTGGGAGAGCATGGCGTCGACCAGCGTGTCGCTGGCGGCCAGGGCGCCGGTATGCGACGAGGCGGCTCGCGCGCCGACCTTCGACCGGCCCGATTTCACCACGATGATCGGCTTGGTGCGCGTCATCCGCCGCGCGATCTCCAGGAACTTCCGCGGGTTGCCGAAGTTCTCGACGTACATGAGGATCACGCCGACCGAGGGGTCCTGCTCCCAGTGCAGCAGGAGGTCGTTGCCGCTCACGTCGGGCTTGTTGCCCATCGACACGAACTGGTTGATGCCGATGCCGTATTCCTTGGCGTAATCGAGGACGCTCAGCCCCATCGCGCCCGACTGCGACACGAATGCCGCGCGGCCGAAGGGGGGCATGCTCGGCGCAAAGGTCGCGTTCATCGAGACGGCCGGGTCGGCGTTGAGCACGCCCATGCAGTTCGGCCCGACCATGCGCATGCCGTAGGTCCGCACGATCTCCATCAGCTGGCGCTCGCGCTCGACCCCCTCGCCGCCGACCTCCCGGAAGCCGGCCGAGATGACCGTGAGCCCCGGCACGCCGGCCTCACCGCACTCGCGGGCGACGCCGAGCACATGCTGCTTGGGCACCGTGATCACCGCCATGTCCACCTGGTCGGGCACGGCGCCGATCGTCGGGTAGGTCTTGAGGGAGTGAATCGCGTCGGCCTTCGGATTCACCGGGAAGACCGTCCCGGTGAATCCGTAGTCGACGAGGTTGGAGACGATTTCGTGGCCAATCGTGTTCGGGGTGCGCGAGGCCCCGATGACCGCGATGCGGCGCGGCCGGAGCACGCAATCCAGTGACGCGGTCATCCTAGCGCCGGCGCGGGCCGCCGCGGTCGTCGTCCCGGGGACGGGACTTCGCACGCTCGGCGGCGTCCTTCGCGGCCTGGCGGAGCATTTCCTCGGGGGACTTCGGGTTGGCCCCTGGGCGCGGGGCACCGGCCTTGAGGGTGATGGTCCCGTCATCGTTGCCGACGGTGAGCGGACGCCCGCCGCGCACCTCGTACGCACCGACCACGTCCTCCCCCATGAAGGCCGCGTTCTTGATCCGCTCGAGCAGCGCCTCGCGCGTCGGCAATCCCTCGCACGACGACAGCGGCGTCCCGCTGGCGGAGCTGACGCGGATGACGATGGCGTACTTCGCGCCCGCCAGGTCCTTCGTCGAGCGGAGATCCGTCCCAGCGGCCTCCCGCGCCCAGCGCAAGGCCTCCTGCTCCTGCGCACTCAATCCATCAGCGGTCTCCGTACCGGATCCGCCATGCTTGCCCTTGCCCCGGCGATTCTGCCGAAGGCGCTGCAAGTACATCGGTTCGTCGCTCACCCTGCCCTCCCTGCGCCTGAAGAATGCTGCTTGGTGGCGGCAGGATAAGCTGTTACCCCAAGAGACACAAGGACTTGCGGACCTGTGGCGCCGCGGAAATGGCGTGGCCACCGGGCCACGCACCCTGATTCGCCGCCGCGACAGCACTTGCACATCGCCGCAATTAATTGACAACGCAAAATGCAACCTGTTGCTATTTAATATGTTAGAACTGGCCTGAGTGTTGCTTGTATTGACATCGGGCAATTGTTGTCGAGCGCCCGCCGATTCTCCTTGGGGGCAGCATGTACCGTATCCGACTCGTCTCTGGCAAGGAACAGGTCTACCCGTCGATCCAGGAACTCACCGCTGGTGTGCAGCGCGGCGAGGTCACGGCGGACGCCCAGATCTATCACCAGCGCAGCGACCGCTGGCTCTCCATCGAGAGCCACCCCCATTATCGGATGGCGGTGGAAGGCGGTACCGCCACGCGCACCTCGCGACTGAAATTCACCCGTCCCTCCAGCCCGACCTCCACGCCGCGCGTCCTGCCGACGCCGGCGGCGCAGAAACCCGACCAGGGCGACCTCGAGGAGCTCAATCGGCTGCTCGTCCTTCTTGACCCGCTTCCTACGCCGGCACAGCGCGCCGAGCCGGAGCCGGCCCCCGCGACAGCCCCGCCCGAGCTGACCCTGGTCCGTCCGGAGCCGACGGAAGCCCCGGAGGTGTCCGAGGATCCGGAGCCGGTGTTCGGCACGATGCTCCGGCTCGAGGACCTGGAACTCGCGCCGGTGGCGGACGCCGACACCGCCGAACCGGCTGACGCACCGGCACCGGTGGTAGAGCCGGTGGCCGACGCACCCGAAGCGATCGCCCCCGCCGACCTCGGCCTGCCGGTCGAGATCCATCTTGACGAGATCCCGGTGCCGGCGGATACCGAGCCGGTGGAAGTGGAGATGGCGGAACCGGAGCCGATCGAAGCGGAGATCCCGGTCGCGGTTCCTGCCGCCGGACATCCGGAGAACGTGGTGGTCGCCACCACGCCAGCGCTCGAACCGACCATCGAGCAGGAAGTCGTTTCCATCGCGCCGAAGTACACGGACGAGGTGGCGCTTCCGCCCCGGGCGATGCGCAGGCTGCGGCCGATGCTCTTCGTTGCCGCCGCCGCCCTCATCGCCGCCGCGATCTTCGCATTCACGTCCGGCGGCGACGATGCCGACCAGGGCCTCGTTACGCTCGCCTCCGCCACCGCCCCGTCCACCGCGGCCACCCCCGCTTCCGTTCCATCGGTCGACTCGGCCCGGACCGCCCCGGCCCAGTCTGCCCCGGCGCCAAGCGTCGGGTTCCCGGTGGCGGCACCGACGACCCCCGCGAGCACCGCCGGCACGCCGCGCGAGCCGTCGCGCGACAGCATCCCTTCCGCCGGTGTTCTCCCGGGCGCCCCGACGATCGACCTCCCAAGTGTCGGCACGGAGGCGCTGAGCGCGAACACCCCGTCGGTCCGCGCGCCGTCCGGCGGAGGCGCGGAGTTGGCCAGGGGCTACGCCGCGTCGTATGGGATCCTCGAGGACGAGTTCTCCGCCCAGATGGACCGGGCCGGGCTGGTGCGGCTCTTCAGCCAGACACAGCTCACCACCACTGACGGCCTTGCCGGCGCGCGGCGCGCGCTGGACGCCGCGACCAGCGCGGTGCGCCAGTATCACGTCATGGAAGGGGTCATCGAGCGGGCCTACCAGGACTCCGCGCGCGCGCTGGAGCGCAGCGGTGAGTCGCTGCGCGACTGGATGACGCATCCGTCGCTGAAGGAGTCGAAGGAAGCGGCCGACGAAGGCGCCCGGCTGCTCGGGCAGATCGACGCCGTCTTCGCGCTGCTCCAGGCCAAGGCCGGCCGGTACCGGGTCAACGGGAACACGGTGCACTTTGACGACGCCGACGCCGGCGCCCGGTACGCCGAGCTGCAGGGCTGGATCACCCGGCGCCTTGAGCACTGGTCCGGACAGCCCACCTCGTCCGTTCCAACCACGGTCAAACCGATTCTCGACGGGATCGGGCTTACCCGACTCCCGGTCTCCCGCTGACACGACGGCCGCCTCCGGGCGGCCGATTCGTTTCCCGACGGGACTCTTGCGTCCCGGCGTCCGAGAGGTTTTTATCCGGGGTTACAATGGCCGTAACCCGTTACAGGAGATTGTGATGCGCATCACGTTCCAGCCCCGCGTGGTGGGATTGCTGGCCCTGACAGCCCTGGCTTTCAGCGCCTGCATGTCCCCCGCCGAAAAGAAGAAACAGCAGGAAGCACTTCAAATGCAGCTGGAGCAGGTGACGGCCCTCTCGGCAGAGAAGGACACGCTGCTGCAGGCCGTCGCGGAGAACGCGCGGCTGATGAACGAAATCAACGCCGAGATGGCAAAGGTCAAGAATCTGAAGGCGGGCGTGTCGCCGGTCGTGGGCTCGGAGGGGGGCCAGCAGCCGGAGGCCGACCAGCGCGCCATCGTCCTGGCGCGGGTCAAGGAAATGACCGAGCGGCTGAATGACGCGGAAACGCGGCTCGCGGCCAGCCAGGCCCGGATTCGCCGGCTCAACAAGCAGTCGGACAGCATGAAGGCCGACCTCTCGTCGCTCGAGACGGCGGTCGCCGAGTACCAGCAGATGATCGCGACGCAGCGGGTCGAGATCGCCACGATGAGCGAGCAGCTGGCCACCAGCCAGCAGGAAGTCGCCGCCCTCTCGGTGGAGAAGAAGGAACTCATCGACACCGTCACGGCGATCACCGATCGCAGCAACACGGTCTACTACGTGATCGGCACCAAGGACTCGCTGAAGGCCAAGGGGATCATCGTCGAGGAGGGGGGCTCCAAGATCCTCTTCTTCGGCAGCAAGGCCCTCCAGCCGGCCCGCGTGCTGAATGAAGCCGACTTCACCGCCGTCGACCGGCGGGTCGTCATGGAGATTCCGTCGCCGATGACGACCGAGCGGTACAAGATCGTCTCGCGGCAGAACACCGACTACATCGAGAACAAGCCGGACTCGAAGGGCCGCGTCACCGGCGGCGTGAAGATCGCCTCGCCGGAAGGGTTCTGGGCGCCTTCGAAGTTCCTGATCCTCGTCAAGGACTGACGGCCGGCAGGCGCAGGCGGCGGGGCGCGGAGCGATCCGCGCCCCGTTCGCGTTCCTACCGCTCGAACAGCAGCCGGCGCCGCTTCGGCGGAACCCACGACACCGGCAGCGCGGCGACCCCCTGCTGGATCGCGGCCACCGCCTCGTCGACCGAGTCGGTCACCGTGAGGAGGTCGAGGTCGCCGGGCCCCACCATTCCCTTGGCCTCCAGGGTGTTCCGCAGGAAATCGCACAGCGGCCGCCAGTACTCCGTCCCCATCAGGATCACGGGAAACGCCGCGATCTTGCCCGTCTGGACCAGCGTGAGCGACTCGAAGAGCTCATCCAGGGTGCCGAAGCCCCCGGGCAGCACCACGAAGGCGACGCTGTACTTGACCAGCATCACCTTGCGCACGAAGAAGTACCGGAAGGTGATGAACCGGTCCACGTAGGGATTGGGGCGCTGCTCGTGCGGCAGTTCGATGTTGCAGCCGATGGAGCGCCCCCCCGCCTCGTGCGCGCCGCGGTTGGCCGCCTCCATGATGCCGGGGCCCCCTCCGGTCATCACGGTGTAGCCCAGCCCGGCCACCCGGGCGCCCATGGCACGGGCCTGCTGGTAGTGGGCGTCGTCCTCCCCGACCCGAGCCGAGCCGAACACCGTCACGCACGGCCCCACGAAGTGGAGCGCCCGGAAGCCGCGCAGGAACTCCGCGAAAATGCGGCCCAGACGGGCCAGTTCGCTGAGTCGCGAACCGGGACCGGCCAGCCAGTCGCGGATGTCGGAGAGGCCCGGGCCGGTCGGCCAGGGGCCGTTGGATGGTTCGTTGGGGTCGGTCATGCCGGGAATCTCCCACGGGGCCGCCCCCCGGCGCAAACCCTCGCCCCTCCTCCATCCCCGGCTCCCGGTGTATCTTGGGGCCCGGCAGCACGGCCCGCCGACCGGGCCGGCATACTTCAACGCAGGGAACGCAGATCTCATGAAGGCAACTGATGTCCGCAAGGGCCACGTCATCCTCATCGACGGGCAGCCGTGCCGCGTGATGGACTTCACGCACCGCACCCCCGGCAACCTCCGCGCGTTCGTCCAGGTGCGGTTCCGGAACCTGATTTCCGGCAACACCTTCGACACCCGCCTGAACGCCTCGGACTTCGTCGATCAGGCCCGGCTCGACACCAAGGAAATGCAGGTGCTCTACCAGGACGCCCAGGGGACGCACATCATGGACCAGGACACCTACGACCAGGTCACCCTGGATCAGGAAGTCACCGGCGACATGACCCCCTGGCTCCAGCCGGAGATGAAGTTCATGGTCGAGTGGCTGGGCGGGAAGCCGATCGCCATCAACCTCCCGACCACCATCGAACTTGAGGTCGTCGAGACCGCGCCGGCCATGAAGACCGCGACCAAGAACGCGAGCAGCAAGCCCGCGGTGCTCAGCAACGGCGTCACGGTCAACGTCCCCGAGTTCGTGAACCAGGGCGAGCGGGTGCGCGTCAACCCGAACACGGGCGAGTATCTCGAGCGCGCCAAGTAGCCCTCGGCGGCCGGGTCGCATGCTCCGAAGGCCTCGCACCCCGGTGCGGGGCCTTCTATCTTGAGGGACCTTTCCCTCCCGACGCCGGAGCCTCCGCATGCAGCTGGTGACGCTGGACTGGGTCATCGTTGTCCTCTCGCTCGCGGTCGCCTTCCTCCCCGCCGCCCTGCTGGCCCGCCGCGCCGGCTCCAGCACCGCCGAGTTCTTCACCTCCGGACGCGCCGCGCCCTGGTGGCTGATCGGCGTCTCCATGGTGGCCACCACCTTCAGCACCGACACCCCGAACCTGGTGACCAACCTCGTGCGCGAGCACGGCGTGGCCAACAACTGGCTCTGGTGGTCCTTCCTGCTGACCGGCATGGCGACGGTGTTCTTCTACGCCCGGCTCTGGCGGCGCTCCGGGGTGCTCACCGATCTCGAGTTCTATGAGATCCGGTACGCCGGCCGCCCCGCCCAGCTGGTGCGGGGGTTCCGCGCCGTCTACCTGGGGCTCTTCTTCAACTGCGTCATCATGGCCACGGTCAACCTGGCCGCCGTCAAGATCGCCAACGTCATCCTCGGCTGGCCGATGTGGCAGACGCTGGTGGTGTGCGCCGGGCTGAACATCGCCTTCGCCGCCACCGCCGGCCTCTGGGGCGTGCTGGTGACCGACCTGATCCAGTTCGGCATCGCCATGGCCGGCTCCTTCGCGGCGGCGTACTTCGCCCTGCAGCAGCCGGAGGTCGGCGGCCTCCACGGCCTGATGACCCGCCTCGACCCCGGCACCCTCCAGCTCCTGCCCGACTTCGGCGACTGGCAGCTGGCCCTCTCGGTCCTGGTCATCCCGATCACGGTGCAGTGGTGGAGCGTCTGGTACCCGGGCGCGGAGCCGGGCGGCGGGAGCTACATCGCGCAGCGCATGCTCGCCGCCCGCACCGAGCGCGACGCCATGGCCGGCACGCTGTTCTTCAACGTGGCCCACTACGCCCTCCGCTCGTGGCCCTGGATCATCGTCGCCCTCGCCTCCCTCCTGGTCTATCCGCAGCTCTCCGACATCGCGGTCAGCTTCCCGAACGTCGACCCGGCGCTCATCGGCCACGACATGGCCTACCCTGCCATGCTCCGCTTCCTGCCGGTCGGGTGGCTCGGCGTCATGGTCGCGGGCCTCCTGGCCGCCTATGTCTCCACGATCGCCACGCACCTGAACTGGGGCACCTCCTACCTGGTGCACGACCTCTACCGCCGGTTCATGCGGCCCGACGCGACCGAGCGGCACTACGTGATGGTGGGCCGCGTCGTGACCGCGCTGCTCATGCTCCTGGCGGCGGGGCTCACCTTCGTGCTCGAGACGGCGAGCCAGAGCTTCCAGCTGCTGCTCTCGATCGGCGCGGGCACCGGCCTCCTCTACCTGCTCCGCTGGTTCTGGTGGCGGATCAACGCCTGGAGCGAAGTCAGCGCCATGGTGAGTTCCTTCCTGCTCGCAGCCGGGTTCCTCTACGCGCAGAAGCACGGCGCGCCGATCGACGCGACCGCCCAGTTGCTCCTCAGCGTGGGCATCACGACGGTCGTATGGGTCAGCGTGACGCTTCTTACCGCACCGACGGAGCGTCGCACCCTGCTCAGCTTCTTCACGCTGGTCCGCCCCGCCGGTCCCGGGTGGCGGGCGGTGCAGCAGGAGGCCGGCGTCCCCCCGTCCCCGGACAGCCTCCCGATGGCCTTCCTCGGCTGGATGCTCGGGTGCACCGCGGTGTACTCGGCGCTCTTCGGCGTCGGCAGCCTCCTCTATGGCCGCACGCCACAGGGGCTCATCTTCATCGCCGCCTTCGGGCTCTCATCGTGGTGGCTCGCCAGGTTGCTGCCCGCCATGTGGGGTGGGGCGGGCCAGGCGGAGTGAACCGCGCCGTCATCCTGGCCCGCGGGCTCGGCCGCCGGATGCGGCAAGCCGTCCCCGGTGCAACGCTGTCACCCGACCAAGACGCCGCCGCCGGCCAGGGGATCAAGGGCATGATCCCCATCGGCCGGCCCTTCCTTGACTTTCTCCTCTCCGCGCTCGCGGACGCCGGCTTCACTGAGGTCTGTCTCGTGATCGGCCCCGAACACGAGTCAGTGCGCGACTACTACGGCGCACCGGCGCGCCTCCACCGCATTGCCGTCTCCTTTGCCGTGCAGGCGGAACCGCGCGGCACCGCCGACGCCGTGCTCGCCGCGGAACAGTTTGCCGGCGGAGAGTACTTCCTGGTCTGCAACGCGGACAACTATTACCCCGCCCACGTGCTGGCGGCGCTGCGCGCCCTGGAGGGGCCCGGGCTGGCCGGGTTCGAGCGCGAGGCGCTCGTCGAGCGCAGCAACATCCCCGCCGACCGGGTCAACCAGTTCGCGCTCCTGGCCGAGGGCCCCGGGGGGCGTCTCGTCGACATCGTCGAGAAGCCCGATGCGGCCACCGCGGCGCGCTTCGGCCCCGCCGCCCGGGTCAGCATGAACGCGTGGGTCTTCGGTCCGGACATCTTCGAGGCCTGCCGTCGCGTGGCCCCGTCGGTTCGCGGCGAACTCGAGCTCCAGGATGCCGTCCGCTACGCCATCAATGTCCTCGGCACCCGCTTCGCCGTCGTCCCAGTGCGCGCCGGCGTGCTCGACCTCTCGAATCGCGGCGACATCGCCGCCGTCGCCGAGCGCCTCAAGGACACCGAGGTGAGGCTCTGACCGGCGCCGACCCCCGTGACCAGGTGCGCGTCGCGCTCGGCGGCGGCGCGCGGCAGCCCGCGCTCTGGCACGTCCCCGGTCGAATCGAGCTGCTCGGGAAGCACACCGACTACGCCGGGGGACGAAGCCTCCTCTGCGCCATCGATCGCGGGCTCGTCATCGGCATGGTGCCGCGCGACGACGACACCGTGACCTTCCTCGACTCCAGGAGCCGCGCGCGCGCGGCCTTTCGGCTCGACCCCGGACTGGTGCCGCTGACCGGCCGGTGGGCCGGCTTCCCGATGACAGTGGCTCGACGGATCGCGCGGAACTTCCCGGGCGCGCGCCGGGGCGCCGACCTGACACTGGCCAGTAACCTCCCCTCCGCCGCGGGCATGAGCAGTTCCAGCGCGCTCATCGTCGCGACCTTCCTCGCGCTCGCCGAGGCAAATGACCTGACGTCCAGTGACACCTGGCGCGAGCACCTCTCCACGCCGGAAGCGCTCGCGGAGTACCTCGGCTGCATCGAGAACGGCCAGAGCTTCAAGACGCTCGCGGGTGACCGCGGGGTCGGGACGTTTGGTGGAAGCCAGGACCATACCGCCATCCTCTGCTGCCGGCCCGGCCGCGTCAGCCGCTACTCCTTTGCCCCGGTCACGTTTGAGGGCGACATCGCGTGGCCCGACGGGATGGCGCTCGTCGTTGCCGTCAGTGGCGTGCGCGCACGGAAGTCGGGGCCGCAGCGCGAGTCATACAACCGGCTGTCGCTGGCCGTGCGGACCATCCTGGATCGCTGGCGTCTGGCGTCGGGCTCCGCGGCCGCCACGCTCGCCGCGGCCGCGGCGGAGCCGGGAGCGCCGGAGGACATACTGCGGCTCCTGCGCTCGCACGAGGAGCCGGGATTCCCGGCCGGCTTCCTCGCCGGGCGATTCCGCCAGTTCCTGGCCGAGAGTACCGAGATCATCCCCGAGGCGTCGCGCGCGCTCGCATCGCGCGACCTCGCCCGGTTCGGCGACCTCGTCGATCGCTCGCAGCTCGCCGCCGAGGAGGGACTGGGAAACCAGGTGTCGGAAACCGTGCACCTGGCCCGCCGGGCCCGCGCGCTCGGGGCGCACGCCGCCTCGGCGTTCGGCGCAGGATTCGGCGGCAGCGTCTGGGCCATGGTCGACGCCGCCACGGCCGATCGTTTCGGGAAGGAATGGATCGGGGAGTACCGCCATGCCTTCCCCGGTGCGGCCCGCAGGGCGGAGTGTTTTCGGACGAAGCCGGCGCCCGCCGCCCGGCGCATCGAATGACTACAGGAGCGAGGTGAACCATGCATGAATCCGATGATCGTGGCCTCTCCCGCCGGGACTTCCTCGGCGCCGGCGTGACGGCCGCGGCGGCGGTCAGCCTCCTCCCCGGGACGTCGCTGGCAGATGAGGGACCCCAGGCGGACCGGATGACCGGCGTCCCCTTCGCGCCTCGCGATGTGGTCCGCATCGGCCTCATCGGCATCGGCGGGCGGGGGCGGAGCCTCCTGCGCGACCTGCTCGCGATCGATGGCGTCCGGATCACGGCGCTCTGCGACCTCGTGCCGGCGCATGCCGCGCGCGGCGCCGAGATGGTCAGGGAAGCAGGGCAGCCCACGGCACCGGCTGTCTTCGACGGGAGCGACAGCATCTGGGAACAGCTGGTCGCCCGCGACGACCTCGACATCGTCTACATCGCCACGCCCTGGAACTGGCATGTGCCCATGGCCGTCGGGGCGATGCGGCAGGGCAAGCACGCCGCGGTGGAGGTCCCCGCCGCCACGACGGTGGACGACTGCTGGACCCTGGTCAACGTCTCGGAGAAGACCCGGCGGCATTGCATCATGCTGGAGAACTGCTGCTACGGGTACAACGAGATGCTGGTGCTCAACCTCGTGAAGGCCGGCACGCTCGGCCGCCTGACGCACGGGGAGTGCGCCTACATCCACGATCTCCGCGAACTGCTGCTCAGCGACGAAGGGGAGGGGCTCTGGCGACGGTACCCGCACCTGCAGCTGGACGGTAATCTCTATCCGACGCACGGCCTGGGCCCCGTGGCCAACTACATGGCCATCAACCGGGGCGACCGTTTCGATTACCTCGTCTCGATGAGCAGCCTCGAGGCCGGGCTCACCGAGTACCGGGATGCGCACCTGGCTCCCGCCGACCCGAAACGGCAGGAACGGTACCGCACCGGCGACATGAACACCTCGCTCATCAAGACCGCGCTCGGCCGCACGGTGATGCTCCAGCACGACGTGGTCAGCCCCCGACCCTACAGCCGCATCAACATGATCTCCGGCACCCGCGGGACGTTCGCCGACTACCCCCCCAGGATCATGATCGAGGGCCAGCCCGAGGGCGATGCATGGGCCGGGCTGGACGGCTACACGGAGGCGTTCGAGAGCCCGCTCTGGAAGCGGATGGGGGAGATCGCCCGGAAGCTGGGCGGGCATGGCGGGATGGACTTCATCATGAACTACCGGCTGGTACAGTGCCTGCGCGATGGGCTGGTGCCCGACATGGATGTGTACGACGCGGCGGCGTGGAGCGCACCGGGGCCGCTCAGCGTGCTGTCGGTGACGAAGGGGAGCAAGCCGGTGGAGGTGCCCGACTTCACGCGGGGCGCATGGCGCACGACGCGCCCGGTGATGGGTTAGGCGCCGTTCGCCGCGGCGACCAGCGCGCGCACCGCGACCGGATCCTCCGGCGTCCGGCTGTGGATCTCGGTCACGCCCGTGGCCCGCACCAGCGCGGCCGCGTTGTGCGCCCGGATGGATCCGCCCGCCAGGATCCCGATCCGGCCTGCCGCCCGCTCAACGAGCGCCTTGATCCTCCCCGCACCCTGGGCCGCCGTCGCGGCACCCCCCGATGTCAGCACACGCCCCACCCCGCACCGGGCCAGAACCTCCACCGCCGACGACTGGTCCGCGGCGGCGTCGAATGCGCGGTGGAAGGTGACGGGCAGCGGCCCTGCCGCGGCGAGGATGGCCTCGAGGGCACGCTCGTCGACCGCGCCTGCCGCGGTCAGCGCGCCGGCCACCACCCCGGCGGCCCCCTGGTCGGCGGCCTGCCGGATATCCTTGAGCAGCCTCGCGAGTTCCTTCGGGGAGATGACAAACGGCCCCGGGACCGGGCGCGCCAGCACAAACACCGGTATGGAGAGGCGACGGACGCACTCCTCGACCAGGGCGCGGGGGGGTGTCAATCCGCCCACCTCCAGGGATGCGCAAAGTTCGATGCGCCCCGCCCCGCCCTCTTCAGCCGCGAGGGCACCGGCCGGCGTCTCGACACAGGCTTCGAGGAGGATGGGAGGCATCAGGACAAGATCGCTCCCCATCCCCCGGACCGGCAGCCCCGGCCTCCCTTCCCTCCGCGCGCCGCGCACTGCATCTTCAAGGGGTTGCCGGCAGCGTGGTCGCCGGCCCGTGATTCACCCACTGGAGGAATCCCATGCTCAGCCTGACCCTGCTGGCCCTGGCCGGCAGCCTGACCGCCGCACCGGCGGACACGACTTACAACAACGTGACCCTGCCCGGCACCGTCGAAGTCGCCGGTCAGACGCTGGTGCTGAACGGCGTTGCCCTCCGGAAGAAGGCCATCTTCAAGGTCTACGTGGCCGGACTCTACCTTCCGGCCAAGTCCAACAATCCCGATGCCGTCCTCGCCGACGACACACATCGCGAACTGGTCATGCAGTTCCTGCGGGACGTCGGGAAGGACAAGATGTGCGAGGCGTGGGACGAGGCGCTGGAAAAGAACACCCCCGACGCCTCGGAGCAGCTCAAGGCCGAGTTCGTGACGCTCTGCGGCTACATGGAAGACATCAAGAAGGAACAGCAGTTCGTCTTCACGTACATCGCGGGGACCGGGACCGAGATCAGGGTGAACGGCGTCCTGAAGGGCACCATCAAGGGGAAGGAATTCGCGGACGCGCTCTTCAAGGCGTGGATCGGGCCAAACCCGGGCCCCGGTACCGGCTTCCGCGATGACCTGATGGGCATCAAGAAGTAGGGTTGGTCTGGAGGTGGGCAGCGGCAGCAGAACGGGCGCACCATGGTGCGCCCGTTCTTCGTTCTGCCCCGCTGCCCCCCTGCCCTGCCTATTTCTCCCCCGCCAGCCCCGCCATCCGCTGCCGCACTTCCTTCACTTGCGGTTGGAGTACAGGATCGGCGTCACGCCAGAGATCCACGAAATCGCCATAGTACTTCAGCGCATTGGCGCGGTCCCCCCTCGTTTCATACATCTCCCCGAGGTGACGGTACGTCGGGCCAAGGGTGAAGGAGGTCTCCAAATCGCTCGTTCGGGCATCGGGCAGGGTGACGGACGCCTCGTAGCGTGCCAGCGCCGAATCGGGCTCACCGGCGAGTTCCCAGACCTGCGCGGCATCGACAAGATCGCAGTTGGGGCACCGGATCCTGGCCCGATGCGCGTCGAATGCCATCGCGGCATCGCGCCACCGGCCCTCGCTTCTGGCCACCAGGGCGTCCCAGTAGATCGAATCCGCGGCTGAGCGCTGTTCGGCCGGACGGGTGCGTGTCCACTCGGCCCGGAGTCGCTTGACGTCGGCAGGCCGGCCCGCCAGCGCATAGGGGTAGGCGAGCCCCATGTAGGGCCGCTGCGGTTCGGGAAGGGCGTTCATCGCCGTGGGGGAATAGACCGAATCGGTGAGGTCGACCAGCTGCTTCCACTGCCCGAGGAGGTTCGCTCTCTGGACCGCCGGCATCAGGTGGAGGTACAGCACGGTTCCTTGCTGCCCCAGGGAGGCCATGGTCGTGGCAAGGTCAGCCGCAACGCGATTTGCCTCGTCCAGCCGCCCCAGCGCCGTGGCGGTGCCAACCCGTTCCCACTGCTCATTGACACGGTCCGCCGGGGCGGTCGGCGGGATGCGCGCCGGGTCCCGGAGAAGGGAATCGACCGCGTGGAAATCGCGCCAGATATACGCAGACGATCGAAGCATCTGGTCGGCCCGGGGCGAAGTCGGATTGCGGCGGCGCAGCTCGGCAATGGCCGAGTCGGCGGCGGCCTTCTTGCCCTGCTGCTGGAGGGACCCGATCAGGTTGATCAGGCCGCTTTGGATCTGGGAGGTGGCCACGAGGTGCCGGAGCAGCACCTCCGCCTCCGCCGGACGACCTTCCGAGTTCAGCACCAGGCCCAGGTTGTTCAGTGCCGTCGGCTCGTCGGGGTCGGCCGCCAGCACCGCCCGGTATGCCGCTTCCTCCTTGTCGGCGTCCACGGCCACCACACTGTAGTAGTAGGCCTCCGTCAGCCCGCGCTCGACGGGGGGCAGGCGGTCGCGATACTGGTACGCACGCGTCGCGGCGTTCCTCGACTCCTCGGCGCTCCCGGCGACTGCCTGCGGCAAGACAACAGCGAGCTTCCGCCACGCCATCGCGAAGGTGCTGTCAACGGCCACCGCCTGGCGAAGCAGCGGGATGGCGCCTTCCGAGTCGCCGTGCGCGTGCTTGTCGGTCGCCTCGGTGTAGAGTCGAAGCGCCTCGAAAGAGGAGGTCGTGACCTGCTCCAGCCGCTGGGAGCCGCGGATTCTCCCGAGCGATTCGCCAACCTTCCCGCGGAGCGCCTTCGACAGCCGGTCCACGGCCGAGATGAGCTGGGAGGCGTCGTTCGCCGTCTCGCGGATCGGCACCAGCGTCTCGCCGGTATTGGCGTCGAGCACCCGGGCCGCCAGCGAGTACCCCGAGCCCAGCTGGGTGATTTCCCCGGTGATGATGGCCTTGATCCCTTCCCGCCGCGCCACGTCGCTGGCCAGCGCCTGGTCCACTGCGGCATCGGCCGGCCTGCCCATCCGCTGGAGGGCCGCCCGCAGGTCGCCGGCCTCCACGAGCCGCATCACGTTCGACTGCCCGAGGTCGATGCGGAGCGCCTCGGTCACCGACGCGCCGAGGGTGGAATCGCTGGTCCGGTTGTCGAACTCCACCAGGATGATCCGGTCCTGGGCCGCCAGGACGCCGGCGCTCATCAGGGTGCTGCCCGGCCCGACGCCGAGCTTCCGCGACACCAGGAACCCGGCGCCAAGCAGCACCACGAGGCCGAGCGCCATCCACCCGCCCATGATGGTCCTTCGCCAGGTGAACCAGCCGTGATGGGCCGGTTCCGGCTCGAACCGGAGCGTGCCCATCGTCATCTGGACCGCGCGCTTCCGCTCCACCCGCCCGGTGTAGGCGATGATCGGGAGCCCGATGGCCATCGCCACGGCCGCCCCCTGCCAGACCCAGTCCGGCAGGTCGAAGATCCGGGTCAGCCCGAAGGCCACCCCCACCACCACCAGCGAGGCGAAGAGAAAGAGACCCAGCACCCGGCCAGGGGCGTAGCGCCGCACGGCGGCGTGCGCTTCCCTCCGTGCCGTGGAAACCGGCTCGGTCGAGATCGGCGTCGTGCCCCCCGTCGGGGTCGCCATCGCGGTCAGCAGCGCGGCGATGGCGTCGGCGCTCTGGATCCGGTCGGCCGGGTTCTTTTCCAGGCACTTCAGCACCAGCTCGTTCATCGCCGCCGGGATGGTGTTCCGGTACCGGGCCGGGGGCTCCGGCCGCTCGGCGATATGCGCCGCGAGCATCCCCTGCGGGGTGGGAGCCACGAAGGGCGTCCGGCCGCAGAGCATCTCGTACGCCATGGCGCCGACGGCGTAGATGTCGGCCCGCTGATCCACCCGCGGGTCGGCCGCCGCCTGCTCCGGACTCATGTAGGCCGGCGTGCCGAGGGCGATGCCGAGCGAGGTCAGGTTGGTGTGTCCGTCGCCGCTGGAGGCGCTCACCGCCTTGGCCACGCCGAAATCGGTCACCAGGGCGTGCTTGCCGGAGAGCATCACGTTGTCGGGCTTGATGTCGCGGTGCACCACCCCGTGCTGGTGCGAGTACGCCAGCGCATCGACCACGTTGTGCAGGATGTGGAGCACTTCCCCCATCGGAAGCGCTCCCTCCCGTGCCAGCCGGGCCCGCAGCGACTCCCCCTCGATGAAGGGCATGACGTAGTAGGCCAGGTCGTCGTGCGCGCCCGCGGTGAGCAGCTGGACGATGTGGGGATGCTGCAGGGAAGCCGCGAGCTGGATTTCGCGCTCGAATCGCTCGGCGTTGACGCCGGCGGCCATGTCGGGAGGGAGGACCTTGATCACGACCCGCCGGCCCAGCCGCACCTCCTCGGCGAGGAAGACACGGCTCATCCCGCCGCCGCCGAGTTCCCGGAGGATGCGATAGTTGTCGCCGAGGGCCGCGTGCAGGCGGTCCGACAGTTCGGCCATGCGTTCTCCGGACAGGGGATTCCCGCTAATAATGGCCCCGAACCGCCCGACATGGAAGGAACCCGCCCCGTCGACCCCGGCGGCTTGCCAAGCGGCGGTCGGGAGCGGAAGTTGAAGCCAGAGGAGATACTTGATGCCGGACCCCGGTTCCCATCCGCACCACCCCACGCGGCAAGACGTGGACATCTTCGGGATGTGCCACCTGGGCCTCGTGCGCAAGGAGAACCAGGACCACTTCCTGGTGGCCAGCCTCCACAAGTCGATGCAGCTGCACCAGACGACCCTCCCCAACGAGGGACTGGGATCGCTGGTGAGCGGCGCCCGCGGGTATGTCTTCCTGGTCGCCGACGGGGTCGGCAGCACCCCATGGGGGGAACAGGCCAGCGGATCGGCGCTCCGTGCCATCGCCGACTACGTCATTCACGGGATGGACGTGGAGGCGATGCCCGACGAGGACCACGACCACCGGATGGTGGACCGGCTCCGCCGTTCGGTGGAGCACGGGCACCAGGCCATCAAGGATGCCGGGGAGGCCGAGGGCAAGCGGGGCATGGCCACCACCCTCACCATGGTGACGATCCACTGGCCCCGCGCCTACGTGATCCACGTCGGCGACAGCCGGGGATACCGTCTCCGCCAGGGGGTCCTGACCCAGGTCACCAAGGACCAGACCATGGCCCAGGCCATGATCGACGCCGGGGCGCTCACGCCGGCGGCCGCGGAGCAGAGCCGGCTCAAGCACATCCTGTGGAGCGCGCTGGGGGGCAAGGAGGCCACGCCCGAGGTGACCACTCTCGACTGCGAATGGGAGGACGTGATGCTCCTCTGCAGCGACGGCCTGACCAAGCACGTCTCCGATGAGGAGATCCGTCAGGAGCTCCTGCGATCGACCTCGGCGGAACAGAGTTGCCATGCCCTGATCGACCTGGCCCTGTCGCGGGGCGGCAGCGACAACGTGACCGTGGTGATCGGGCGGCTCCGGGGGCCGCGCCCGGCCTGAGCTCCATGCCATCCAGCGGCACTCCACTCGTCCTGCCCGACCTTCCTGAGCCCGTCTTCCGCGAGGCACGCATGTTACACCGATTGCTCGTCCTGGTGCTCGTGTCACTCATCACCACGCCGCTCGCCGCCCAGGAGTCGGCACCCGCGCCCGCGCCGGCGCCGATGACCAGGCTCGATTCCGCGGCGACGATCGCCACCGGCCGGAAGTACACGGAATGGTTCTACAGCGATCTGGGCGACAGCATCAT
Source organism: Gemmatimonadales bacterium (assembly GCA_035328285.1). Classification (GTDB taxonomy): domain Bacteria; phylum Gemmatimonadota; class Gemmatimonadetes; order Gemmatimonadales; family GWC2-71-9; genus SPDF01. Next base: position 63,187 of record DAOLIZ010000001.1, on the reverse strand, counting down.
CGCGCACAGCTCGGCCCAGGTGCGCGAGAAGATCACGGCGGCACAACTCTCGGACATCGTGGGCCAGGTGACCGCCCAGGCCGGCCCGGAAGTGTCCGTCATTTCGGAAACGGTCGTGCCCAGGGATTCGCTGTCCGCCTACCTGCGCGAGGCGAAATTCGAGTTGATGGACGAACCGCTGATCGTCGTGTTCACGCTCGGCGGCACTGGCGACATCTACGGCTTTCGCATCTTCCCGAAGAGCCAGATGCCCGCGGACCAGCCGAAATAGCCGACACAGCGGGCCTGGAACGGCAGCGCGGGGGTGCACCGTAGCCGGTGCGCCCCCGCGCTGTGCGTTCCGGGAAGCGAGCTAAGTCCGGGCCACCGGCGGCGCCGGCGGTGCCTTCACGCGCACCTTCGGCATCGCGCCCGGCGCGACCGGTGCCCCCGGCGCGTGGGGAGGGGTGGCGCCCTGCCAGTTCATCGGGCTGCGCATCCGCATGTTCGACGCGGCCGGCACGGTCCACGAGACCGTCGTCTTCTTCTTCATGCGCATGATCTCGAACTTCGCGACGTCGCCGCTGTCATAGCTGCCGAGGATCCGCCGGGCCTGCCCGACGTCGGCCGGGGCGCGGCCGTCGATCGCGAGGACCACGTCACCCGCCTTGAGCGGCATCGTCGAGTCGGAGGGGTTCTCGAGAATCAGGATCCCCGTGGAAGTGCCGAAGTATTCGCCCAGCCCCGTGTTCATCTCCGCCATGTCGAGGCCGAACGCGCCGCCGCCGAAGCGGACGGTGAAGTTGCGGCCCATCGGGCCCATCGCGCGGTCCATGTCGACGATGGCAAGCTCCCGGTCCGCCATCGCGCGAGCCCGCTCCTTCATCAGCGGCGCCATCTCGAGCATGTATTCGTTGCCGGGGCCGCTCCGCCAGGCGAACGACGATCCGCCGAGGTCGGCGGCGACGATGGTGGCGGTCCGGTTCGCGGTGCCACGGCGGTATTCCACCCGCACGGTGTCGCCCGGGGACAGGGCCTGCGCCAACTCGATGAGCTTCTGCCCCGGAGCCTCGCCACCGAGCGACGTCCCGCCGAACTTGGTGATGATGTCGCCGGCCTCGAGTCCCGCCTTGGCCGCGGGACCGTCCGGGGTCACGGACTTGATGGTGGCACCGAGCTTGTTGTTGGCCTCACTGGCGCTGATGTCCACCAGGACCCCGATGCGGGGACGGCCGGGGGCCGCGAAGACCATCACGTTGTCTTCCTGGGCGGTGGCGGCTGAGGGGACGAGCAGCAGGGCGCCAAGGGCCAGGGGAATCCACGAACGCATCATGTGCCTCTCCATCCAAAGGTGTGGGTTACGGGGAAGTAGATGCGGCGCAGGTGGGGATGGTCGCGGGCGACAGGGCGGCAGGGAGGCAGGGGGGGGCAGCGGGGCAGCGGGGCAGCGGGGCAGCGGGGCAGCGGGGCAGCGGCAAATCTGGAGATTGACGGATTGACGTCAACTCGCAGAAATTGTACGTTTTGTACAAATTGTACGTTATTGATTATTGTCTGGTTGCGGAGGATACATGGACAGGACGACGCTGCCCGTCTCGATGGCGCGCAGCAACTTCTCGGATCTGTTGAATGAGGTGCTGATCTACGGGGAGCGGGTGGTGCTGGAGCGACATGGGAAGGCGGTCGCAGCGTTGGTCTCGGTGGCAGATCTCGAGCGGCTCGAGACCCTTGGCCGCGAAGAGGGAAGCTAGCTCCGGTACGGAGCAACTGCCCCGCTGCCTCCCTGCCCGGCCCCCAAAAAGAAACCCAGGGCAGTTGGCCCTGGGCATTGCCCCGCCTGGGATCGAACCAGGACTCTCCTGATCCAGAGTCAGGCGTGTTGCCAGTTACACCACGGGGCAGTGTGTTCCATCATGGAGCTGAGGGGGATCGAACCCCTGACCTCTGCAGTGCGATTGCAGCGCTCTCCCAGCTGAGCTACAGCCCCCAGCAGCCGGGGTAAAGTAGCGGACCGGGGGGTGGAGGTCAACGCGAGGAGGGGGCAGCGGGGCCGGCTGGCGGCGGGACCGTCCCGGACCTGATTAGAATAGTAGGCCTCAAGGGTCGCTCCACATCGGGCCACGGAGCGGTTCCGTGCTGTCCCCGGCCCTGCCGCCCCGCTGCCCAACCGCCTCTATGCCCGACTTCTCATCCCAGCTCGCGGCCGCCCTTGCCCCCGACTATACCCTCGACCGGGAACTCGGCCGCGGCGGCATGGGCGCGGTCTTCCTGGCCCACGACACCAAGCTTGACCGCCAGGTGGCCATCAAGGCCCTGCCGCCCGAGCATGCCGTCCGCCCGGAGCTCCGCGAACGCTTCCTCCGCGAGACTCGCACCGCGGCCTCCTTCTCCCATCCGAACATCGTCCCGGTGCACGGGGTCGAGGACCGCTCCCAGATCCTCTGCTTCGTCATGGGGTTCGTGGATGGGGAGACGCTGACGCAGCGGGTCCGCCGGGCGGGCCCCCTCTCGGCCGCGGAGGCGGGCCGGATGATCCAGGAGGTGGCCTGGGCCCTCTCCTACGCCCACGGGCGCGGGGTCATCCACCGCGACGTGAAGCCCGACAACATCATGCTGGAGCGCGCTACCGGACGGGCCGTCGTCACCGACTTCGGCATCGCCCGCTCCGAGGCCACGAGCGGCCTGACCGCGGTCGGCGAGGTGATCGGCACCCCGCACTTCATGAGCCCCGAGCAGGCCGCCGGGGAAACCCTCGATGGCCGGAGCGACCTCTATTCCCTCGGCTGCGTGGCCTTCTATGCCGTCACCGGGCACCCCCCGTTCGATGCACCGAACACCACCGGGCTCCTGGCCCTCCATCTCACGCAGCGCGCGCCCGCGGTGCTCTCCAGGCGCCCCGACCTGCCGGCCCCCCTCGCCAAGGTCATCGACCGGCTCCTGCAGAAGGAGCCCGCAGACCGCTTTGCCTCCGGCGAGGAGCTGGTGACGGCCCTTGAGACGCTCCGCTCCGCGCGGCCGGAAATCGCCCCAGCCCTGCGACTCTTTCACCAGCGCAGCGCCATGACGCTCCGCGGCTTCCTGATCTTCGCGGCATTTTCACCCGCCGTCCTCTCCCGGGTGCGAATGAGCGGCGAGGGCCTGATCATCCCGGCGGCATTGCTCACCGCGATCGGCATGATGGTCATGACGGTCGTCGAGAATATCCAGCGCCTGGTCCGCCAGGGATTCAGTTACGCCGACGTGGCGGCGAGCGGCCTCGCGCTTGGCGCCGAACAACAGGAAGCCGCCGCCCTCCTCCAGGGCTCTCCCGACTTCGCCGGGCGGACCCGCCGCCGCACAGCCAGGGCGATCACCATGTGTTCGCTTGGCGTGGTGCTCTTCCTCACCGCGAACTACTTCCTGCGAGCCCCGCGTGGCAACGTTTACATCCTGTCGGTACCCGGCATCGTTGTGGTCGCGATCGCCGTGGGCCTTCTCGTGGCGGGCATCGTGACCTTCGGCACGGATGAGCGCCGCCAGCTCAGGTTCGAACGCCGGTTGGAGCGGCTCTGGACCGGGAGATTCGGAGCGGCGTTCTTTCGCCTCGCGGCGCGAGGCGTCGAGCGCGAACGGGCGCGGATGGCGAAGCGGAAGGCGAAGCTCGAGCAGGAACTCCGGACGCTCGACGGCCGGGCGGGGGAATAGGCAACAGAAAGGGCCGGGAGGAGTCATCCCCCCCGGCCCATATCCGTCACAACTGCAGCTAGTTCTTGTCGGCGAGCACGATCGCGCCGAACGGAGCGCCACCGCCGACTGCGTCGAGCGCCACGCCGGTGCGGATCTGGCCGGCTGCGAGCGGCAGGTCGCCGGTGTCCAGCGCGACCGTCTTGCTGCCGGTCGGCGTGATGCGGACCTGGTAGGTGCCGGCCGGGACCTCGAGGTAGGTCGAGTACCCGCGGAACGGAACCGCCGTGAGCGTCGGCGCCATCATGCTGATGTCCGCGCCTGGAGCCGTGACATAGATGTCCACCGTCGGCGCGCTCGGAGCGGCGTGCACCAGCTGGACCTTCACGTTGCCCGCCGCCGGGTTGGTAAGGTCATCGGTCAGGACGAGCGGCTCAATGCTCGCCACCGGGCCGGTGGCCATCACGGTGTAGTAGGTGCCAGCCGTGAGCGGGACGTCCGCGTTGATCACGGTCGTGGTGGTGCCGGTGGCGCGGACCTGCAGGTTGCGCGTGCCGGCAGGCACGGGCAGGTACGCGGAGGCGGCCTGGTACGGCACGTTGGTCAGGGCGACGGTGCCATCCACCAGCACGTCGACGTTAGGCGCGTCCGGTGAGGCGTGCACAACGCGGACGTAGGAGTCGGAGACAACAGGTGCGGTCGTCTCGTCATCGCTGCAGGCAGTGCCGGCAATGCCGACAGTCAGCGCCAGGGCGAGCAGGTTCGTGAACTTCATCGGTCGATCCTCCAAGGGTCTGTGGTCAGGGGTACAGCCAGCCAGCCAACGGCCTCGTGCACCTGATACACCCGGTGTTTGTATAGGTTCCAAGCCAAAAACCTTAAACAAACCTTGGGGTGGGGCGGGGGCGAACCCCACCCCCTTCGGGGGGTATTCTCCGCATGGCCCCGGCTCCTCCCCTGACCGACCCCCGGCTGCATCCCGGATCCCGCACGCGCCCCGTGGCGGGGGACTACGTCCTCTATTGGATCCAGTCGACCATGCGGGCCACAAACAACCCGGCCCTCAACTACGCGGCTCAGGCCGCCAACCAGCTCGGGCGGCCCCTCGTCGTATACCAGGGGCTCCGGCCCGACTACCCATGGTCCAGCGACCGGTTCCACACCTTCATTCTCGAGTCCGCGGCCGACATGGCGGCCGACTTCGCCGGGCGGGGGATTCCCTACGGCTTCTACCTCGAGCCCCGCCGCCGGGTCAACGGCGAGCCCCGTCCCCCCTCCCCCCTCGAGGCGCTGGCCCGGCACGCGGCCCTGGTCGTCACCGACTACTTCCCGACCTTCATCATCCCGCGCCAGACTCGGCGGCTCCGGGAGAAGGTCGACGCCCCGGTGATCGCCGTGGACTCGTGCACCATCGTCCCGATGTCCTATATCAGCCGGGCACACCCGACCGCCCGGGGGTTCCGCACCGAGGCCCTCGCCGCGCTCCCCCACTTCCTGCACCCCGTGGGCGACGTCGAGCCCCGGGTCACGAGCTCCTTCGAGTTTCCCTTCAAATCAGCCGTCTCGGCCGCGGGCGACTTCGACGCCGCCGCACTCGCCGCCTCCTGCGACATCGATCACACGGTCCGGCCTTCACCGACGATTCGGGGAGGGCAGCGGGCCGCGCAGCAGCGACTCGAGGCCTTCCTCGCAACCGGCCTCCGGCGCTACGACGAGGATCGCGGCGACCCCAATCACCCTGAAGCGGTCAGCGGCCTCTCCCCCTACCTGCACTTCGGCAACATCAGCCCGCAGGAGGTCCTGCTGGGCGCCCGCGAGGTGGCCCCCCCGGACCAGTACGCGCGATTCCAGGACGAGCTGCTCGTCTGGCGCGAACTGGCCCACAACTTCTGCCACCACGACCCGGGGCATCGCACCCTGGATGCGGTGCCGGCATGGGCCCGCAAGGAGCTGGACAACCACGCCGACGACCCGCGGCCCGCGCTGTATTCGATGGAGGAGTTGGAACGGGGAGAGACGGAGAGCGCGCTATGGAATGCGGCGCAGCGGTGCTACGTGCGCGACGGCACCATGCCGAACTACCTGCGGATGCTCTGGGGAAAGGCCATCCTCCACTGGAGCCCGGACGCCGGCACCGCGCTCCGGACCATGGAGCACCTCAACAACAAGTACGCCCTCGACGGCCGCGACCCGAACAGCTACGCCGGCTTCCACTGGATCCTGGGGAAGTTCGACCGGCCGTTCTACCGCCGACCGGTCTTCGGGACGGTCCGGTACATGTCGCTCAAGGCCGCGGAGAAGAAGTTCGATGTGAAGCGGTGGCTGGCCAGCGAGGCGACCCGGGAGGCCGCATTCGCGCTCAGTCCGCCGGCACAGCCAGCGCCGCGAGCTGCCGGTCGTGCACCCCCGAAAGCGTCAGCAGGGCGGTCACGGCGCCGATGAGCGCCAGGAACATGTCCCACTGCGTGTCCCACACATCACCCTGCGTGCCGAGGAAGGCCGTGGCGGAGTCGCCCGTGGCCACCGCCGTCCACCACTCGATGAGTTCGTAGAACGCGCTGAAGGCCAGGCAGAAGGCGATCACGACGGCCGGCAACCAGCGGCTCCCGCGGAGTGGCGATGTCCTGACGAGGACCTCACGGGCTAGAATCGCCGGGACAAACCCCTGCGCGAAGTGCCCGAGCCGGTCGTAGTGATTTCGCGCGAGGCCGAGCGCCTCGCCCACCCAGAATCCGAGCGGCACCTCGGCATAGGTGTACTTCCCCCCGACCATCAGGATGCAGGCGTGGAGGGCGAGGAGGATATAGAGCAGAGGGGTGAGCGGAAATCGCTGGCGGGTGGCAAGCACGATCGGCAGGCCGAGCAGGACCGGCGCGACCTCCAGGACCCAGGTGAACCGGTCATGGGGAGCGAGTCCCGACCAGGCCAGCACGCCGAGGACCGCGGCAAGCAGGACGACCGGCAGGCGACCCTCAGCGCGAGTCAGGCAGCGATCCCGGCGTCGGGGAACGGCACGTCGACAATGAGCCCGTCGCGGGCGACCATCGACTCGGGGAATATGGCCTGGGCCTCGGCCACCAGCTCCGGCGCCTCGCGAGTGTAGCGCGCCGAGATATGGGTGAGCACCAGCCGCCGGACGCCCGCCTCGCGGGCGAGCATGGCCGCGGCGGCGGCCGTGCTGTGTCCGGTCTGCTCCGCCTTCTCGGCCTCCTCCTCCGAGAAGGTGGCCTCGTGCACCAGGAGGTCCGCCCCTCGCGCCGCCTCGGCGATCGCCCTGCTCGGACGGGTGTCGCCGGAAATGGCCACCTTCCGACCCGGACGCGGGGGCCCGACCAGGTCCGTCGGCCCCACGCTCCGCCCGTCCGGCAGCTGGACCGTCTCCCCCCGGTGCAGCCTCCCCCACAACGGACCCTCCGGCACGCCAAGCTCCCGCACCCGCTCGGGCTGGAAGCGCCCCAGCCGGGTGTGCTCGACCAGCACGTAGGCAAGCGACGGGGCCCGGTGATCGGCCTCGACGGCCACCACGTCGTACTCCGGCCGGCTGACCACGTCGCCGGCGGCGAGTTCCTCGACCTCGACCGGAAACTTGTTCCGTTCGATTCCGACGGCCAAAGCGTGTTCCAGCACACGCCTCGCCCCGCGCGGCCCGTAGAGGCGCAGCGGATCGGTCCGGTCCTGCAGCCCGAGAGTCCGGACCAGGCCGGTCAGGCCGAGGAGGTGGTCGGCGTGGAAGTGGGTGAAGAAGATGTCGCGCAAGGAGAAGCTCACGCCATAGCGCATCATCTGGCGCTGGGTCCCCTCGCCGCAGTCGAACAGCAGCGTTTCGCCTTCGCGGGCCAGTGCGAGGGAGGCGACGTTTCGATCCAGTGACGGGATCGCGGCGCCGGTGCCGAGAAAGGTCAGGGTGAGGGTCATGGCGGGTTCAAGATAACCCCGTGGGTCGGGGGGGGGAGGCGCCGTGCGGAACCTTTCCCCGGTGCTCCGGGTTATCAGGAAACCACCTCAACTTCCGTCCCCGGAGCCTGTCATGTCCGTTGCCCGGTTGCCCTGGTCCCCCCCTGCCGCCGAGACCCGATTCCAGTCGGCGGTCCGGGACATGCTCGAACTCGTCGGTGAGGATCCCGACCGCGACGGCCTGCTGAAGACACCGGAGCGGGTGGAGCGCTCGCTGCGCTGGATGACCCGTGGGTATGGCCTCGACGCCGCGGAGGTGATCGGCGACGCGCTGTTCGAGGAGACACACCAGAACATGATCGTGGTCCGGGACATCGAGTTCTATTCGATGTGCGAGCATCACATGCTCCCATTCTTCGGGAAGGCCCATGTCGCCTACATCCCGGACGGCCGGATCGTGGGACTCTCCAAGGTGGCGCGCGTCGTGGACGTCTTTGCCCGGCGGCTGCAGGTGCAGGAGCGCCTGACCGACCAGATCGCCGAGGCGCTCGACGACGCCCTCGCGCCGCGCGGTGTCGGGGTGGTGCTCGAGGCGTCGCACTTCTGCATGATGATGCGCGGGGTCGAAAAGCAGGGATCCCGGACACTCACCAGCGCGCTGCGCGGGGTGTTCCGGGAAGATGGCAGCACACGGGATGAGTTCCTGCGCCTGGTCCAGCGCTGAGCGTGCCCTAGAAGAGCTTCACCTGGACGGTAAGCTTTCCCGGCTGGGCGTTGAGCGAGTCGATGAGGGCCTGCATCGATTTCATGGTGGCAGTCAGCTGATCGTAGAGCGCGGGGTTGGTGGCCAGTTGTCCCATGGTCCCCTTCCCCGCGTTCATGTTGAGGACCAGCGTGTCCATCCGCGCGGTGGTGGCGGTGAGCTGGCCAGTCAGGCGGGTCAGCCCGGCGGTGGCGCTGTCCATGTTCTCGAGCGTGCGCCCCAGGGCCGGGTTCGCCAGCGTCGAGTCGAGGCGCGCCGAAACGGACTGCATCGAGACCATGAGTCGCGTCATCTCGGCGGTCGGCCCGGTGCGGGTGTCGGCGTACACCGCCATGAGCCGCTCCATCGCCTGGAGCGTCCGGTGCAGGTCGTCGGCCATCCGCTGGTTGAGGAACAGCTGCGCGCCCTCCATCACGGCCCGGGCCTGTCCCCCCAGTTCGTTGACCATGCCCTCCATCCCCGCGGCGGCCTTCCCCTCCAGCACCTGGCCGGCCGCGAGGGGCACGCTGTCCTTTCCCGGGTCGAGCACGATCTCGACATCCCCCAGGACGCCGACCGCCTCGATGGTGGCGGAGGCGTCGCGCCACAACAGCACACGCTGGGTCAGCGCGAGGTCGACGCGGACGCTATCGACCCCCTCGAAGGTGATGCGGTCCACCTTGCCGACCTGGACGCCGGAGACCTTCACGGGGGTGCTCGACTTGACGTTGCCGATGTTGGTGAAGCGGACCGGGACCAGGTCCTCGCGGCCGAAGCTCCTCCCGCCCAGCCACATCGTCCCGACGACGAAGACCGCCGCGCCGGCAAGGACGATGGAACCGACGAGCGCCTCACGCTTGTAATGCAGGTCCATAGGGCCTCAGGCCGCGAAGGAGTGTTTGTCGAAGTCCCGCTCGAGGAACGCCTTGATGCGCGGGTCCGCGGACGCCAGGAATTCTTTCGGTGTCCCCTGCAGGACGATCTTCCCGTCACTCAGCAGGGCCACCCGGTCCGAGACCCGGAAGGCGCCGCGGACGTCGTGCGTCACCATGACGCTCGTGACGCCCAGCGTCGTGGCGAGATGCTTGACGAGGCTGTCGATGATGTCGGCGTTCACCGGGTCGAGGCCTGACGTCGGTTCATCGTACAGCAGGTATTTCGGCCTGCCGGCAATGGCCCGCGCGATGCCGACCCGCTTCCGCATCCCGCCGGAGAGCTCGGCGGGAAACTTGGCCGCCGTCTCCGGGGCCAGGTTGACGAGGGCCAGGCACTCGGGCACGCGCGTCGCGCAGTAGTCCGCGTCGCGGTTGCACCGCTCGTCGGTGATCCCGAGGCGGATGTTCTCAAAGACGTTCATCGAATCGAACAGCGCGCCGTTCTGGAACACGTACCCGATGGTGGTCCGGAGCGCCGCCAGTTCCTTCCGCCCGAGGGTGGCCACGTCGAGATCGTCGACCAGGATCGTGCCACTGTCGGGGTGAATGAGCCCGATGATGTGCTTCAGCAGCACGCTCTTCCCCGTGCCCGACGGACCCAGGAGCGCCACCGTCTCCCCTTCCTCCACCGAGAAGTTCACCCCGTCGAGGATGACCTGCTGGCCGAAGCGCTTGTGCACGTCGCGAAGCTCGATCATGGGTGCAGCAGCAGCTTGGCGAGGAGCGTGTCGAGGAGAAGGATGGTCACCGACGTGGCGACGACCGCGGTGGTCGTGGCCTTCCCGACCCCCTCGGCCCCCTGCTGGGCGTTGAACCCCATGTAGCAGGGGATCAGCGTGATGGCGCCCGCGAAGAAGAACGCCTTGATGATCGAGTAGTAGGCATCAAACGGCCGCCAGTAGTACTGCGCGCCGTAGGTGAAGTCGGCGTTGCTGATGGGCAGGACCTGCTTGGCGGACCACCACCCCGCCATGACGCCAATGGCGTTGGCGAAGATGGTGAGGACCGGGATCATCACCAGCCCCGCGAGCACCCGCGGGATGATCAGGTGCGACATCGGCGACCGACCGAGGCTCTCGAGCGCGTCGATCTGTTCGGTCACGCGCATCGTGCCCAGCTCCGCGGCGTACCGCGCGCCAATGCGCCCGGCGAGCACCAGGGCGGTGAGCACCGGGCCGAGTTCGAGGACGATCGATTCGACGACCAGCGTGCCGACCACATAGTACGGCAGGTTGCCCTGGAACTGGTACCCGGTCTGGAGCGCCGTGACGGCGCCGGCAAACGCCGAGACCAGGAGCACGATGAAGAGGCTGCCGGCCCCGATGTTCCGGGCCTCGTCCAGTGTCCTCGGCAACCAGATCCGCCATTCCCCGAGGGCGCGGAACACCTCGGCGATCATCAGGCTGAAACGTCCGACGTGAGCCAGGGAGCCGATCACGGATCGGCCCACGGCGCGCGGAAGGCTCAGAATGGCGGTTTGGGCGGTCGGCATCGCTATTATCTTGCCCTCCCATGCCTGCGAAGTCCACCCCGAATCGCCCCCCGGAAGCCGGCCCCGAGTTCCGCCGTCGTCTCCTGCGCTGGTTCCGCCGGCACGGCCGCGACCTCCCCTGGCGGCGCACCCGGGATCCGTACGCAATCCTGGTGTCCGAGTTCATGCTCCAGCAGACCCAGGTTTCCCGGGTCGAACGCTATTGGCCAGACTTCCTGGCCCGGTTTCCGACGGTCGAGGCCCTCGCCGGCGCGCGGCCGGCGGCGGTGCGGGAGAGCTGGGAGGGACTTGGCTACTATCGCCGGGCGGCGAACCTGCATGCGCTGGCGCGGGTGGTCACGAAGGAGCAGGCGGGCAGGATACCCTCGGACACCGCCGACCTTCGGCGCCTGCCTGGCATTGGTCGCTACACGGCAGGCGCCGTGGCGAGCTTCGCCTACGAACGCGCCGAACCGGCCGTCGACACGAACGTGGCCCGGGTGCTGCGGCGCGCGTTCCACCCCCGGGCGCGCGGCGCCGCGGGAGACCACAAGCTCTGGCGCACCGCCGCGGCGCTTCATACCAGGCACGGCCACTCGGCGTGGGCGTTCAACCAGGCGATCATGGAACTCGGAGCGCTGATCTGCACGGCACGGGTGGCGAAGTGCGGAGAGTGTCCGGTGCGAGGGGCGTGCAAGACGGGCCGGAAGGGACTCGGGACGGCGGGCTGAGGGCTGGAGGCCACCCAACCCGGCATGCCCCTCCAGGCCCCGCTACTGGTTCCTGGCGATTGCCCCCACCATGCCAACAACCCGGTCCACTTCGTCGGGGTTGTTGTAGACGTGGGTCGAGAGCCGCACATAGTCGAGGTTGTTCTCGGCGACATGACGCACCCTGACCGGGCCCCTGGTCCAGAGCTGCCGCACCACGTCCGTCCCCGCCATCCCGTCCACCTGGAACGAGACCATCGCGCTTCGGACCTCGGGTGCCGAAGGCGACACGACGCGCACCCCCGGCTGGGCGCGAAGCCCGGCGTCGAGCCGGGTGGCGAGGCCGCGGCTCCGCCGTTCGATCCGCTCGGTCCCGATCGCGTTGTGGAAGGCGAGCGATGCCTGGAAGCCGATCAGCAGGCTGTCGTTGCGGGTGCCGACGTGATCGAAGCGATCCCCCTTGAGCGCCAGGTCATTCCAGCCGCCACTGGCCACGAGCGGCCAGAGTCGATCGATCCACGCGGGACTGATGTAGAGAAATCCCGATCCCTTCGGGGCCAGCAGCCACTTGTGCGGGCTGGAGGCGTAGAAGTCGCAGCCGAGGTCGGTGATGTCGAGGGCGATCATGCCGGGGGGATGGGCCCCGTCCACCACGGTGATGATGCCGCGGGCACGGGCCCACTCGGCGAGACGCCGGACCGGCTGAATCGCGCCGGTGCTGAAGTAGATGTGCGAAATGCTCAGCACGCGGGTGCGGGGCCCGACCGCCGACGTCCAGGCCTCGAACAGCGCATCCTCGCTCGGGGCCGGCACGGGCGGCTCGAACTCCCGCAGCACGAGGTTGTGCCGCGCGGCCACCAGCTCCCAGCAGCAGCGCCCGCCGACATGCTCCTGCGTCGTGGTGAGGATCTCATCGCCCGGCCCCAGGTCGAGTCCGCGCGCCACGACATTCATCCCCTCGGTGGTGTTGCGGGTGAACGCAAGCGTCTCCGGCGGCACCCCCACGAGGGTGGCCAGCTGTCCGCGAAAGGCGTGCGCATCGAACGGGAGCTGGTGGAAGACGGTCTCGAAGGCGCGCATGTGCGCTTCGATGGCCTCGAGCACCGGCAGCGGGAGGGCGCCCCACGTGCCGGTGTTCATGAAGATGCCGTCGGTGATCAGGAACTGCCGACGGATCTCGGCCCAGTACGCCTCGTCGTCCGCGGCGCGGGGCATGGGACGGGCGATCGCGCCGGCCTCGGCGACGGACCGGACCCTGGGCAGCCAGGCCGCCGCGGGAAAGAGCGCCGCCGCACGAAGCAGGTCACGTCGCTGCATCAGCGAAGGGGAAAGCTCGCGGCCACGAGGGCGAGGAGACCCAGGGTGCCCGAGACGATCGAGATCGCGACGTGACGGCGCCGGATGGCCTGGTACAACGGCGCGGTCGGTCCCTCGGGTGACACGCGGGCAAGCCGCGCAATCGTGGGCATCCCGAACGCGAGCACGATGAGCGCGCCAAGCAGCCCGGCGCCCTGCATCACCATCATCCAGACGGTGGGCGCCATGCCGCTCATCGCCGACCCGTACATCCGGAGTGAGAGCATCACGCCCGACAGGATCATCAGGAAGGCGCCGGGGCCGATCAGGAGCTTGTGCACCGCCACCTGTCCGCGGGCGATGGCGGCGAGCACCGCGGCGGGCTCCTTCTTGCCCACGATGCCGTACACCATCGAACCGAGGCCGGCGCCGAGCCACAGCACCTGCCCGAAGAAGTGCAGGAAGAGCCAGATTCGCATGTCAGGTCGTTTCCGAGAAGAGGTGAGAGTCGATCGGCTGGCGGCCACAGAAGCCGCCGTCGATGTCGTGCCAGTGGGAGACGCAGTCCTCCCCAAGCATCCAGCAGAGAAAGACCGGGCGGTCGTCACGGAGCGAGAGGAAATCCACCTGACCATCCTGCAGCCCCTTGAAGATCCCCCCCAGGAGCCGGATCTCCTCGACGCACTCGTCGATCCGCACGCCGTGCGCCTCCACCTCGAGGCGGGCCGCCACCGCCTCGGGTGACTCGAGGTCACCCACCGGGGGGCGGGCGGCCTGGGCCAGCTCGAACCGCCCCACGGCCTCGCGCCACGCGGCGTACGTGGCGAGGAGATCACGCACGATCGGCCGGAGCAGCGGCAGCACCCGGTTGGCCTCCTCGACGGTGATGAGCCGCGGCGCGTCAGCCATGCCCGTCCTCCTGCGCCAGGGCGCGGCGCATGGTGTCATACCCGGCCCGCTCGAACTCCAGGAAGAGCTCGGCGGCAAAGGTGGCCCGCCGGGGTAGCGGCGGCCGCACGTGAATCAACCGGGGACGGCCAGGTGTCATCCGCCACCGGGCGAGCGCATCCTGCGCCTGCTGCGCCATCAGGGCGCCCTCCCCGATGTCGTGCGCCAACAGCAGGCCCGGAGCCCGAACTCGCTTCTTCGGCGGGGGCTCGTCGAAACCCGGCCCGACGTCGACCGCCACCACGAGATCGGCTTCGAACTGCGCGGCGACATCCACCGGAAGCACGGCCCGCATCCCGCCATCGACCAGCCGTCGCCCCGCGGCCTCGTGGGGAGGGTAGTAGACCGGCAGCGCCGTCGAGGCCGCCAGGGCATCCTGGAGCGGGAGGTCCAGTCCGCCGTCCCCCAGCGTCAGGAGCTCCCGCGTGTCGGCGTCCACGGTGGTCAGCGTGAGAGGATGCTTCAGCTCCGCAAACGTCCGCTGGGGCACCAGCCGCCGCAGCGTCTCGTGAAGCGGCTCGGCCCGGAGCAGGGAGCGAAGCCAGAGGCCCGCGAGCGGCGCGAAGGCCCTGGGCCGGGCCACCTGGCTCACCCTCACGGCGCGGAAACGCCGCGACAACTCCTCCGCGGTGGCCCCGGATGCAGCCCCCGCGGCAATCACCCCGCCCATCGAGGTCCCGACATACCGCGTCGGGACGAGGTTCGCCTCCTCCAGCGCGCGCAGCGCGCCGATCTGGGCCGCCGACTTCGCCCCGCCGCCGCCGAAGACGGCGGTGATCCGCGTGGCGGTCACGAGCGCTTCACGCTCTCCCGATGCCGGCGCGCGGCCTCGTAGCGGGCCCGTTCCTCGGGGGTCTCCGCCACCAGGCGCGGCACCCGCGTCGGCTTCCCGTCGGCGTCGATGGCCACGAAGATGACATGGGCCGTGTTGGTGTGCCGGCGTTCGCCGGTGCTGACCTTCTCGGAGTACACCTCGACCGTGATGTCCATCGAGCTGTTGCCCACGTAGTCCACGGTCCCGCAGCAGGTCACCAGCGCGCCGATGGGGATCGGCTCGCGAAACTCGACGCGGTCGATGACGGCCGTCACGACCGGCCCGCCGGCATGCCGGATCGCCGCGACCGCGGCCGCCTGGTCGACCATCGACATCAGTTCGCCGCCGAAGAGGTTGCCGAGCACGTTCTGCATGTGCGGCATGATGAGCTTCGTCAGTTCGGACCGCGAGTAGGACATCGGGCGGGATTCAGGCGGCATGCGTCAGGTCCTCAGTAGTCGACGGGGCGCAGGTAGTACTCCCCGATGGCGGTCTGGCTCAGCATCGCCACGGTGGGAAGGCGTCGCTTCCAGTGCGTGCCGTCGAGCCGGGATCGCACCAGCTCCACCTCGGCGGCGGTGTACCCGAGCGACACCACCTGCTCGGGGCGGTACCCCGACAGCAGCCAGTGCAGGATGCCGTCGGCCCGCTCGTAGGTGATCCCGAAATCACCCTCGTCGGTCTGGCCCTGGATCAGGTCAGCGCTCGCCGGCTTGTCCACGATGGCCTTGGGCACGCCGACATGCCTGGCCAGCGCCCAGACCTGCGTCTTGAACAGGTCGCCGATCGGGTTGACCGGCGGCGAGTCGTCCGCGTGCCAGGTGAAGTATCCGAACAACCGTTCCGTCTTGTTGCCGGTCCCGAGCGGAAGCGCACGGAGCCGCGCGGACAGGTCGAAGAGCGTGATCATCCGCATGCGCGCCATGATGTTGCCGAGCGCCGCCGGCGAGGCCGGCTCCCCGATCGCCCCGGCGATCCCGTCCACTCCGGCGGAGATGTCCACCGTGCGGCTGGGGATGCCCAGGGCGTCGATGACGAGCTGGGCGTGGGCCAGGCTGTCCGGACTCGAGGTGCGATACGGCATCCGCACGGCCGTCACATGCTCCTTGCCCAGAGCCTCGACGGCCAGGTAGGCCACGAGGGCGCTGTCCACTCCACCCGAGAGGCCGAGCACCACCCCGTCGAACCCGCGCCGCCGCCGGACCTCGTCGCGGATGAACTCGACCAGCCAGCGGCGGGCAAGGTCCGGGTTGATGGCGAGGGGATCGGACGTCGGCGGCGGCGTGACGGCGCCGGGACGGACCCGTCCCGTCGTGCGCCCCTCCCAGGTCGTGCTGGCGACAGCCGCCCCGGGCGCGCGCCCCAGTTCCGCCAGGAGTCGGGGAAGGCGGGCTCGCAGGTCCGCGAGCAGGGGCTG
Organism: Gemmatimonadales bacterium; assembly: GCA_035328285.1. GTDB lineage: Bacteria > Gemmatimonadota > Gemmatimonadetes > Gemmatimonadales > GWC2-71-9 > SPDF01. The sequence continues at coordinate 47,318 of DAOLIZ010000001.1, read as the reverse complement.
ATCGGCGCGCGCGCGCGTGATCTCGTCGAAGTCGAGATCGACCCGCGTGATGCCCGGCTCGAAGAGTGGCCCCCGCGCCAGGACCTTTCCCGAGGGCCCGGCCACGACAGACCCGCCGGCAAAGGCCTTTCCTCCCTCGAAGCCGACCAGCTGCGCGACCGCCACGTAGATCCCGTGCTCGGAGGCCGAGTCGACGGCCAGGCGTTCCCACCGTTCCAGGTTCGCGGGGGCGTCGGGGGAGTCGAGCCCCCGGGCCGGCGTGGCGCTGACCACCAGCAGCACCTGCGCCCCGTCGAGGGCCGCGAGCGTCGGCATCAGGGAGTGCCAGGCATCCTCGCAGACCAGCATCGCGGCGCGGCCCCACCCCGTGTCGAAGGCGCGTACTTCCGCGCCGGCCTCGACGAAGCGCTCCTCGTCGAACACGCCATACGTAGGGAGAAAGACCTTCCGGTGGACGTGGCGGATGATCGGCGCGCCAGTGCCAAGCGACAGGTAGAGCGAACTGTTGTAGTGGCAGTTCCGCCAGAGTTCATAGAAGCCGATGGCCAGGTCGACCGGCGGGGCGCCCGACCGACGGTGGGCGGCAGCGATGTCCTCCGCCGCCTGTTCCGCCGTGCGCGCCTGCTCGCGCACCCCTCCCTCGAGGAAATAGCCGCTCAGGGCCGCCTCGGGCAGCAGGAGCAGATCGGGCGGCTCGGCACCGGCGCCGGCCTCACGGAAGCACGCCTCGAGCTGCGCGAGGTTCTCGGCGTAGGCACCCTTGCGGGGCCGAAACTGCACTATCGCGAGGCGGAGCATGCGGGTAATCTAAGGAGTCGCGCGGGGCAGGTAAGGCCGCACCCGGAGCCGGGACCCGTCAGAGGGCAAGGGATGATCTACTGGATCGCATTTGGCAGCGCCCTCGGCGGCGCCGCCCGGTATTCACTCGGCGGACTGGTGCAGCGCTGGGCGCCAGGTGAATTCCCGCTCGGCACGCTTGCGGTGAATGTCATCGGCTCCCTCGTCCTCGGCTTCCTCATCCGCTACAGCCTGGAGACGCCCGCAGTGAGCGCGGAAGTCCGGGCGTTTCTCACCATCGGCTTTTGTGGCGGCTTCACCACCTTTTCCACCTTCAGCTTCGAGACGGCGACGCTGCTCGAGCGCGGCGAGTGGTCTCGCTTGGCGATCTACGTCGGGCTGAGCCTCCTGCTGACCGTCGCGGGGGTGCTGATCGGCGGGGCGCTGGCGGGACAGGCACTTTCCTTCAGGCGCGCGATCTAGGAGACCGGCCATGCACGGGCTGAGCGGCGAAGGCACCCTGATGCGCATCCACATCGGCGAGCGGGACAAGCACGAGGGGAAGCCGCTCCATGCGGCGATCGTGGAACTCCTCCGCGCCCGCGGACTGGCAGGGGCCACGGTCACGAGGGCCATCATGGGGTTCGGGGCGAACGCCCGCCTCCATACCGACTCCGTCCTCCGGCTTTCGCTGGACCTGCCGATCGTGGTCGAATGCGTGGATGCCGAAGAGAAGATCCAGGCCATCCTGCCGGACATCGATGCGATGATGGGGGGCGGCCTGATCACCCTTGAACGCGTCCGGATCATCGCCTACCGCAGTCACGAACCATGAGCGACGGCACCCCCCTCGCGGCCCTCGCCGGAATCGTCAACGCCTGCGAACCCCTGCCGGGCCTGATCACCGGGGGCCAGCCGACGGATGCGCAGGTGCGCGCCGCGAAGGCGGCCGGCCTGACCACGCTGCTCGACGCTCGCGATCCGATGGAGCCGCGTCCCTTCGACGAGCCCGCCCTCGCCGCGGCGGTCGGACTCCGATACGAGAATATTCCGGTCTCGGGCGCCACGCTCGACGACGCCACCATGGAGCGGATCCTCTCCGTGGTGCGCGACAAGACGGCGGCGCCGGTCCTCTTCCACTGCGGCAGCGGCAACCGGGTCGGGGGAGCGCTCATTCCCTATTTCATGATAGACCACGGCATGGGCGAGGAGGACGCCATCGCGCTGGCCATGCGCGTCGGCCTGCGGGGGGCTGACCTGCTGCATTGGGGACTCGACTACGCAAGCCGCCACGCGGCCTCGCCCTGACGGGGCGCGAACACGGATGTAAAACGGGGCCCCGACAGCTGTCGGGGCCCCGTTCTGTTCTGTGTGAGTGTCAGCGACCTCGCCGCCCGCCACCCCCGCCACCGGCGGGAGCGCCCCCTCGCGAGCCTCCGCCGCCTCCACCACCTCCACCACCGCTCCGTGCCGCGGGCGGGCTGGACGGGCGGGACTGAGGTTGCGCGCTGGGCCGGCTGCCTCCCGATGGAGAGCTCGGCGGCTGCGCGCTCGGCCGACTGCTCCCCGCCGAGGACGGCTGGCGAGAGGGAGTGGCCGCCCTGCCGCCGCTCCCCTGGGGACTGGGCGAGCCGACGCTGCTGCGACCAGTTGCCCCGGCGCTGCTCCGGCCGCTGGAAGGTGCCGTCGGCGAAATCCTGGGCCGACCCGCCACCGCCGGGCGCTGCTGTCCGTCAGCGGTCCATCCATGCGCCCGGGCGCTGTTTGGGGAGCCACCGGTAGTGGACCTGGCTCGCGGTGTAGCACTCGGTGTTCCCGCCGCACCGGTCGTCGAACGCCTGGCTCCGCCGGCGGACGGGCCCGCGGCCGCCCCGGTCCCGTTCCCGCTCGACGGCCGCCGAGCGGTCCCCTCGGTGGTGCCCCGCGTCGTGCCCCCGAGCGATCGACCGATCGTCGAACCCCGCTGTCCGCTCGCATCGGGCTGCGCGGC
>DAOLIZ010000001.1:14385-44451 GCA_035328285.1 Gemmatimonadales bacterium | reverse complement strand
ACCCGCTTCGGCCCGACCGCTGATCGTGGCGGCGTCCGTGGTCAGCCGGCTGGTTCCCGACATGCCATAGGTCGGCCGATCACGGTAGGTGGTCTGGAATACCGATGACCTCGGCGCGAATGCGTCGCCACGCGGGCGGTAGGGGTTGCCCGCCGTGGTGATGGTTCCGCCGGGCTTGAATGTGTAGGGACGATAGGCCGGGTAGCCATAACCCGGGTACCCGTAGGCCGGATACCCGTATCCGTACCCGGGATAACCCCAGCCGTAGGCAGGGTAGCCCCAGCCGTACGCCGGGTAGCCCCAGCCATACGCGGGATAGCCCCAGCCGTACGCCGGGTAACCCCAGCCATACGCGGGGTAGCCGTACCAGGCGCTGTAGCAGCAGGGCGAACCGAACGAGATCCCGACGCTCCAGCCGCCAGTGTAATAGGTCGGCCACGGCCAGCCGGTCACCCCGATATAGGTTGTTCCACCACCGTCGATGACTTCCGAATAGGCGTTGGAGTAGACGATGTATCGGTCAATCGCGTAGTCGAAGCCCTGGGTGGTGAAGTTCAGGACGAAGTCGGTGAGCTGGCTCTCGGGATCATCCGCGGCGTTGTACTGGTCGAAGACCGAGTAATCCCAGTGATCACCACGCACGAACTGGGCAAACTGGAAGGGCGACTTGGACCAGGCTGCGTAGACCATGCCGCTGGCCCCGGCCTCGTCGAGGTAGAAGGACCCCCGGTTGTCGCGTCCGACGACCTTGTAGGTCTTGCCGCCGCGAATGAAGTTGTCGTCGCCCGGGTCAAGCGGAAAGAGCACACGGATGCGCCCGTTCTGGTCGGTCTGGAGGAGGAGGACGTAGCCGTCTGCGCTGGCGCGGAATTGGGCCTGGGCGTACTCGCCGCGGCTGTACTGACCGCCACTGTTCAGCGAGACGGTGATGGGCGGGGGCGGCCCGTCGGCGAGGGACGCCGCGACCGCGATCGACGCGAGCAGTGTGGTGAGCATGATTCCTCCTGGCAGTACCGACGGGGCGATTTTGCCCACTTGCAATCGCCCAGAGTCACAGCGAGGGTCGTGCCAAGATTTAACTGACTACATGACAACACTTTACAAATTTGAACCGCCGCAAATCCGTCCGCAGGCGGGGACGCCTCCTACCCTTCCCGTCCCCCGGCCCATCGGTGCCAGTACATCCGCAGTTCGGAGATCTTGTCGCCGATTGTCTCACAGAACATGGCGCCACGCGCCTCGACCCATTCACCGGTCCGCCGCCGCCGGAAGGTGACCTTGTACTCCGCGGAAAACCACGGCCCGACCACGAAGATCTCACCGCTCGAGAAGGTGACTTCCGCCTGGTGAACCGGTACGTCCCGCCAGTACAGCAGGATCGCTTCCCGCCCCTTTCGCGGCGCGCTGAAGGGCGTCTCGATGAAGATGGCGTCGTCGGTAAAGACGGACATCAACAGCGGCACATCCCCCTTGGCCCAGCCCTTGCCGAAGGTATCAACGAGCCGGCGACCCAGCGCCCCAGTGTCCGGGGAAGCGCTTGCCGCCGACGCCGCAGGGTCCGACATTGAGGTTGTATCCATGAAGTCAAATCTACTACTGAGGTACCGGGGTTGCACCCTCGTGGCGCTCGCGCTGGCCCTCGGCACGGGGTCGGCCGCCGCTCAGGAGTCCTGCTCCACAGCCCCGGCCGACATGAAGGGCGGATGGAACGCCTACCGGGAGGACTCCCTGGGGGTCGCCGCGGAGCTTTTTCGCCGGGCGGCCGGCTGCGGCTCCGCGGGGGCGCTGGCCGGCCTTGGATTCATCGCCCTGCGGCGCGCTGACCTGCCGTCTGCCGACTCGCTGTTTGCCGCTGCGTTGACGCGTGATCCGCGGTCGGTAGACGCCTGGGAAGGAATGGCCCGGGTCGCCTGGCGGCGCGGCGACAGAGCGGCCACCGCCGAGGCCGCGAGCCGCGCGGTGGAACTCGCGCCGGATCGCGCCGACCTGCGGGAACTGCTCGACGCTGCGGCGCCGGACTGGGGCCGCCCACCACTCGCCCCGAAGCGCCGGCCCCGGGAGTTCTCACTCGTGGCCCGAACGGCCGGCACCGGCTTCGAGATCCAGGATGCCGCGGGACGCTGGGTGCCGTTCTACATGCAGGGCGTGAACCTCGGCGTGGCCCTTCCCGGACGTTTCCCGTCGCAGTTCCCCACGGACTCAGCGCTCTATGCGGGGTGGCTGGACACCCTCTCCGCCATGAACGCCAACGTGCTTCGGGTCTACACCATTCTTCCGCCACAGTTCTATCGTGCGCTCCGCGCCTGGAATCTTTCGCACCCGGCCCGACCCCTCTGGCTGGTGCACGGTGTCTGGACAGAACTCCCGCCCGGGGATGACTTCGATGATCCCGACTGGAAGGCCGGCTTTCGTGCCGAGATGAGGCACGTCGTCGACCTCATCCATGGCGCGGTGGAACTCGCGCCACGCCCGGGGCATGCATCCGGCCGATTTGACGCCGACGTGTCTCGCTGGACGGCGGCCTACATCATCGGTCGGGAATGGGAACCGTTCGCGGTGAAGGCATACGATTCGCTGCACCCCGGTCCCCGCGCCTACGCCGGCCGGTACCTTGCGGCGGAGGCGGCGCCCGCCATGGATGCGTGGATGGCGGAGCAGTGCGACTATCTCCTGGCGTACGAGATGGAGGAGTGGAACGCCCTCCGTCCGATCGCGTACACGAACTGGCCGACGCTCGACCCGCTCTTTCACCCCACGGAGTCGAGCACCCGCGAAGAGTCGGAGTGGCGCCAGCGCGCTGGTCGGCCGGTGGCGGGCAACAAGCTGGAATACGAGAACGATGCCATCGGACTCGACGCCAACCTGATCCGGCCCACCGCCCGCAACCCCGCCGGCTGGTTTGCCAGCTACCACGCCTACCCGTACTACCCCGACTTCATGCTGTACGACCCGGGCTACCTTCGGGCGGAATCGAGTGAGGGAGCTTCCACCTACTTCGGGTACCTGAGCGACCTGCGCCGGCATCATGCGAAGATCCCGTTCGTCATCTCCGAATACGGCGTTCCCTCCAGCCGGGGGAATGCGCACCTGCAGCCCCAGGGGTGGAACCACGGCGGGCACAGCGAGACGGAAATGGCCGCCATTGACGCACGGCTGACCCGCGAAATCCGGGAGAGCGGCGCGGCGGGCGCCATCCTCTTTGCGTGGATGGACGAATGGTTCAAGAAGAATTGGATCGTGATCGATTTCGAGCAGCCAGGGGACCGCAACCGGCTCTGGCTGAACGCGATGGATGCCGAACAGAACTACGGCATCCTTGGCCAGTACCCGGGACGGGCCGACAGCGTCCCCGTCCTCGGCGGGGACCCCGGCCGGTGGCACCAGCTGGCCCCCGTGCAATCGGGCGCCGGTCTCATCAAGGCAATCCGTGCCGGGAGCGATGAAGGCTACCTGTACCTTGCCCTCGAGCTCGCACCTGGGGGCGTGAACTGGAATCGTTCACGTATTCTCCTGGCGCTCGACACCTACCTTCCCCGCTCCGGGCAGATGGCACTCCCCGACGCGGCCCTGAAGAGTGAAATCGGGTTCGAGTTCCTGCTCACCCTGGACAGCCCCTCGCAGGGGACGCTCAGGATTCTTCCATCCTACAATCCCTACGTGGGCGCGACGGCGATCCAGGGAGGCGATGACTTCGGCCGCTTCTACCGGCGCCCTGCCACCATCGGCGTGGAGGCGGACAGCCGGTTCGACCCGATGTTCGTGATCACCAACCGCGCCCGGTTCGGCCGGGACGGCACCTTCTTCCCGGCCCAGGGCTATGACCGGGGCATCCTGCGATTCGGCCGGGAGGCGGAGAACAGCCTGGCCGACTGGTACGCCGACACCGCCGCAGGTCTCATCGAAATCCGGCTGCCGTGGGGACTGCTGAACGTGACCGACCCGTCGAGCAAGACGGTGCTCTTTGATCGGGACGGCCAGTTGACCGGGGAGTTCGGCACTGCCATCACCGACGGGTTCCGGATCGGCGCGCTCGTGCAGGGACGGGATGCCCCCTCGCGGCTGCTCTCGGCGCTCCCGGCACCCCGGGACGGGACTTGGCGAGCAGACGACTTTGCCCTCTGGCGGTGGGAGGGATGGGAGGAGCCCGCCTCGCACAGCCGCCTCAAGCCGGTGTACGATTCGCTGCAATCCACGTGGCGGAGCCATTGATGCCGGCCCACTGCTTCCCTCAAGAGTCTGGAGTCGACGTGACCCGTGCCTGTTCGGCTGTCCTGCTGGTCGGTGCGCTGCTGCTGATTCCCGCGATCGGGAGGGCCCAGGTCGTCGACGCCGACGCTGCGTGGAACCAGGGCCGGTACGGCGCCGCGCGGGAGGCGTACCTCCGGGCGCTCACCCAGGACCCGGCGTCGGTTCGTGCGAGCTACCGTCTGGGTGTGCTCGCTGCATGGGACGGCAATCTCGACTCCGCGCTTGCGTACCTTGCCCAGGCGCGCGCGGCCGACCCCGCGGATCCCGATGTCCGCGCAATGCAGGCGACGGTGCTCAGCTGGGCCGGTGACTACCCGGCGTCCCTGGTACAGTGGGACAGCCTGATTGCGCTGTACCCGACACGCCTCGACGGTCTCGTCGGCAAGGCGCGCACGCTATCGTGGGACGGCCGCGAGCGGGAGGCTGACTCCCTCTACCAGGTGGTGCTCCAGCGCGACCCGACCAACGCCGAGGCGCTCAACGGCACGGCACAACTCGCCTATTGGAGTGGACGGTCCTCCGAGGCCATTGCCGGGTACAGGCGGGCGCTCTCGTACCGCCCGGACGACGTGGCCGCCCATCTTGGCCTGGCGCAGGTCTACCGATCGGTCGGGCGCCAGCGCGACGCGCTCGCCGAGGCGGACAGCGCGGTGGCACTGGCGCCGGGCAACCGGGAGGCGACACGGGTCCGAAGGGACATCGTGCGCACGGTGCAGCCCGCCGCTGATGTCACCCTCGGCTGGAGCGACGATTCCGACGAGAACGAGATGTGGTGGCAGACTGTTTCCGTCGCTGCAGCGGTGGCGAACCGGGTGCGGGGCTTCGGCTCGGTCGGCGCCTATGAGGGCAGCAGCACGCCGGACATCACCGCCACCCGCGGAACGCTCGAACTGGGGGCGACCTATACGCAGGATAACTGGCAGCTGACCGGCGCCCTCGGCGCGCAAGGGCTCTGGCCGGACTCGGGACTTTCCCGCACGGCGCCGACCGCCAGGCTCGGAGCGGCCTACCGCGTCCAGCCTGCCCTGGGGCTGGGCTTGAGCTACGCCCACTTTCCCTTTGCCGAAACGGCCTCGCTCATCGGAGCCGACATCGATGTCGATGCGGTGGACGCGTCGATGGACATCACGGCGGGCGCCGGCGTCTCGCTCGGTGCGGGAGGGGGGGCGGCGTGGTTCAGCGACAACAACGTCCGGACGTCCGGCGTGCTCGCCGCGACGAAGCAGCTCCCCCACCATCTCTTCGTGGGCGGGATGGCGCGCATGGTCTGGTTCCGCGAAACGGTTCCGCAGTACTTTTCGCCGGATCGCTTCACGGTCGCGGAAGCGCGCGGCGGCTACGTCCGGACGGGCACCGACTGGGAGACGCGGCTCAGTGGCGGCGCCGGGATTCAGCAGATCGCCAATACCGGGCCGTGGCAGTTCGAGGGACACCTCGAGGGGCGGGCGTCGTGGTGGTTTGCAGAGCGGAACCGGCTCGAAGTGTTTGCGGGGATCAGCAACAGCGCCTACGTCTCGGCCACCGGAGCCTACCGCTGGGGGACGGCGGGAATCGTCATCCGGCTCGGGCTCTAGGGCCGCGCAGCCCCGGGCTCAGAGCCAGGCGCGGAAGGTCTCGACGAGCAGCCAGGCGTTGAGCGCGCCGATGACGCCTGCGATCAGCCAGGCGAGCACCTTCAGCCAGCCCGGATTGACGAACTCGCCCATCTTCGCCTTGTCGCTGGTAAAGATCACCAGCGGCACGACCGCGAACGACAGCTGCATGCTCAGGATCACCTGACTCAGGATCAGCAGCTGACCGCTGCCCCGTTCGCCCGAGATCGCCGTGACGATGACCGCGGGCACGATGGCGATCAGCCGCGTGATCATCCGCCGGAGCCACGCCGGCAGCCGGATGTTCAGGAACCCCTCCATCACGATCTGCCCGGCGAGGGTGCCGGTGATCGTCGAGTTCTGCCCCGAGGCCAACAGCGCCACCGCGAACAGCACGCTGGCCATGGTCGTGCCCAGGAGCGGCGCGAGCAACTTGTGTGCGTCGCCGATGTCCGCGACGCCCTGGTTGCCCGTGGTATGGAACGTGGCCGCCGCGAGGATCAGGATCGATGCGTTGATGAAGAAGGCGAAGAAGAGCGCCAGCGTCGAGTCGATGGTGGCATACTTGATCGCCTCGCGCTTGCCCACCACCGTGTCGCCGAAGTTCCTCGTCTGCACGATCGAGCTGTGCAGGTAGAGGTTGTGCGGCATGACGGTGGCGCCGAGGATCCCGATCGCGATGTAGAGCTTGGCCGAGTCGGAGATGATCTCCGTCGTCGGGATCAGGCCGCGGAACAACTCCCCGAGCGCCGGCTGGGCGAGGACCAGTTCGATGGCAAAGCAGGCGCCGATCGTGGCCACCAGGACGATGACGAAGGCCTCGAGCCAGCGGAATCCGCGATGTTGCAGCAGGAGGATCAGCAGCACATCCACCGCGGTGATGCAGACGCCCCAGAGCAACGGGATGCCGAAGAGGAGGTTCAGCGCAATGGCCGAGCCGATCACCTCCGCCAGGTCGCAGGCGGCGATGGCGATCTCGCACAGCACCCAGAGCACAAAGTTCACGGGACGGGAGTAGTGGTCGCGGCAGGCCTGGGCCAGGTCGCGGCCGGTCGCGATGCCGAGGCGCACGGCCAGGGCCTGCAGCACCATCGCCATGAGGTTCGAGAGGAGGATGACGCTGAGCAGCGCATAGCCGAAACGGGAACCACCGGCGAGGTCGGTCGCCCAGTTGCCGGGATCCATGTACCCGACCGCCACCATGTACCCCGGGCCGGCGAAGGCAAGCATCTTCCGCCACCAGGGCGCGCCGGCGGGGATGTTGACCGTACGGAACGATTCGGGAAGGCTCGGCGATATGCGCGCGTGCCGCCAACCCGCCGTCAGTTCCTCGATCGGGGGCCCGCTGGCGCTCATTGGGCCTCTCCCCGGGAACAGAGGAGGATGCCGGCGAGCTCGGCGCCAAGGAGCTGCTCATGTGTTCCGGCGCGAACCGTCATCGGCCCGCCAAACGGCTGGCGGCTGGTGACCACGACGGCGGCCCCTGGGACCAGTCCATGCTCGGCGAAATACCGCAGGCGATCGGCCTGGCCCGTCTCCACCCGACGCAGTTCCACCGCCTCCCCGACAGGCACTTCCGACAGCGGCGTGTACACCAGTTCGACCATGGACCCGTCAGGGGCCGGGATCGGATCGCCGTGTGGATCGACACTCGGGTTGCCGAGCGCGGTGGCCATCCGTTCGATCAGGCCGTCGGACACGGCGTGCTCCAGGCGCTCCGCCTCTTCGTGCACCGCGTCCCAGGTGTAGTCGAGGAACGCCACGAGGTACGATTCCAGGATGCGATGCCGCCGCACCATCCGGAGCGCCGCGCGCCGGCCCACCGCCGTCAATTCGACTCCCTTGTAGGGCACATGTTCGAGCAGCCCCTGCTCCGAGAGCCGCTTGACCATGCCGGTCACCGAGGCGGGTGCCAACTCAAGCAAATGGGCGATCTCGGTGGTGCCGGCCGGCGTGCCACCCAGCGACAGGTGGTAGATGGCCTTGAGATAGTCCTCGACGGAGCGAGTCAGGGTAGGTGACGAACTGGGCGCCATGGTCACAATCAGAATTAGGGTCGCCTAAATCTGATTTACTGCAAACCTAAACGCAACCCCCGGTCACACTTGGAGGGCTGTGTGCACCCATCGCTGTTGCGGTCGGCAGGGCACTTCGCACAGGGACGATCAAGCGGTCGAGAGGTGGTCCACCAGCGGGGCGAGAATGCGCTCGGTCATGCCCCAGATGGGCACGGGGCTGACATGGTAGGCAGGAAACTCCCGGATGGCGTCGCCGAGTCGGATGCTGAACGGGCGATAGGCATCGGGGTGAATGAGTGACTCCCATTCGATCCAGAGGTGGTCGGCGACCTCGGCGTTCGGGGTCACGGCCGGCCGCCGCGCAAGCATGAAGACGAAGGGCCGGACCATCAACGGTGGCAGGTGAGGCGACCTGGGCGCCAGGTCGTCGAGGATCCCGGTCACGTCGTGGGGCGACAGCGCGATGCCGACTTCCTCGCGCGTCTCGCGGATGGCCGTGTGCAGCAGATCCGCGTCGCCCAGGCCGCTGCGGCCGCCGGGGAGTCCCATCTGGCCGGACCAGGGATCGCCGGCGCGCTCGGCACGGCGGATCAGCAGGACAGCGTCGGGATCGGGCACCACCACCAAAGCCACCGCCGCCCGTGAGAGTGCGGGGTCCTCGACCGTCCTTGGCGTCCGCCCGGCGAGATACCCGGCGATCCGCGCCTGCAGCGGGGTCATCCGGCGTCCATTACAAGTTGTCCATCCGAGGCGACGAGTCCGGATTGCCGCCGTCGAAGACGACCTTCCAGCTTCCGTCGGCCTGTTTCCGCCAGATCGTCACGTACTTGCCGGTCGCGACCGCCGCCTTCCCATCGGCCGTGTAGTGCCGACTCTGCCAGACGCCCAGCGTATACCCGAGGTCGCCGGCGGCGCTGGCAAACGCCATGGTGGGCCGCCACGTCAGCCGAAACGTGGTGTCGGCAAAAGCGGGGGCCATCGCGGCGCGAATGGCCCCGATCCCCGGAGTGAACTGCACGTCGGGCTCCATCTGGATGGCGGAACTGTCGAACGCCGCCATCCAGCCCTCGAGGCCGCGCTCGGCAGTCGCTGCGGCAAACGCCTCGTCGGCGGCCATCAGCGACGCGCGCACGGCGTCGGCATCGCGAATCGGTGGTGCGGCGGGTGCGCAGCCCACCAGGGTGAGCGCCGCGGCGATAGCGAGTTCGATACGCATGGAACCTCTAGGGTGTGGAAGACGGCGTCAGCAGGTGCCTCGCGAAGAAGCCGATGGAGGCATCGGCGACGCTGGTGAAGGCCGGCGTGGGACCCTGCCAAGGGTGGACCGCGCCGAAGGTGTGGCCGGCGCCGGCGACCGTCAGCAGTGACGTCCCCTGCCCCCCCGCCGCGTGGAGCGCCTCGGCCTCGGCCAAGGGGACGACGGGGTCCTCGGCTCCGTGCACGATCAGCCACGGGACTGCGACGCGGGAGGCGGCCGCCCGGATATCCAGCGAGGTCGTTCCGTGGGCCTGCGCATCATCCAGGGCATCGGTGAACATCGGCAGCACCTGGCCGGTGCGCGAGTTCACGATGTCGAGCTTGCCGCTCGCCCGCCACGCAGCCACCTCGTCCTGGGAGTACCGGTCGACGCTGCTGATGGCCGCCCAGGTGACCAGCGCCGCAATCCGCGGGTCCGCTGCGGCCGCCAGGACGCCGAGGCCGCCTCCGCGCGAGTGACCCAGGAAGCCGATCGATTTCGGGGGAGCGACGTCAAGCGCGCCGGTCGCGACGGCCTCGAGGACCGTGCCGACGTCACCCAGGTCGCCGGTGAAGGTGGCCCGGGCAAACCGGCCGGGGAAGACGAATTCGCCGGTGTCGTCCACGCCACTGCCGCTGAGGTTGAAGCTGACAGCGGTGAAGCCGGCCTTCGCCAGGCGTTCCGCGAGCGGCGGAAACATGCCCCAGTCCTTGAATCCCTTGAACCCGTGCAGCACCAGGACCGCCGGCCGCGGCCGCGACCGGTCCCCGGTTCGCACGTCGACCAGGATGTCGCCGAGATAGCCCGGGAGGCGGTGCCTGGTCAGGGAGGGCGTGGCCACCGCTACCTCACCGCCCCGTCGAGGACCTCGACCTCCCCGGCGCTCGCGTCCAGGCGGACATCCACGCCGAGCGGCAGTGTCCACTGGTCGTCGACGTGTCCGATGGGGAAGCCATAGGCCACGGGGACCTTGAGCGGCGCGAAGTACGTCGTCAGGACCTCGTCGAAGCCGAGCGCACCGTCACCCGTACCACGCTTCAGTTCGGTGAACTGCCCGACGACGATGCCGGCCACCCGCTGCAGTGCGCCGATCGAGCGGAGCTGCGCCAGCATCCGATCCACGGAGTAGAGATCCTCGCCCACATCCTCGATGAACAGGATCTTCCCATCCAGCTTCGGGAAGTACCGGGTGCCGACGAGGCAAATCAGCAGGGTCAGGTTGCCGCCGACGAGCTGGCCCGTGGCCTGCCCCGGGATGAGCGTAACGATCCGGTGGTCGGTTGGCACGAGCACGTCCGCGGGCGGGGCCACCCGTCCCAGGCGGCCGGCGGCGTTGACGGCGCCGAGAACACGGTCGAAGTGCCAGCGGCTGAAGGGCGTCAACGGGGAGCGCGCCATCGGGCCGTGGAAGGTGACCAGCCCCGCCTCCACTTGCGCCGCGTTGAGCAGCGCGGTGATGTCCGAGAATCCGATCAGGGCCTTGGGCCGCCGCTTCAGCGGACTGAAGTCCACCCAGTCAAGGATGCGCGTCATGCCGTAGCCACCACGGAGGCACCAGACGCCGTCGATGCGCGGGTCGGCGATGGCGGCGTTGAGGTCGCTGAGGCGCTGATCGTCTGTCCCGGCCAGATATCCGTAGTGCCGGTAGGCATTCGGCCCGAGGACGGGTTCGAAGCCGAGCGCTCGGCAGAGCTCCTCGCCGCGCAGCAGGTCGTCGTGCTCGAGCAGCGGCCCGGCCGGCGCGACGAGCGCCACGCGGCTTCCAGCCGCCAGCGCCGGCGGTCTGACGAAATCCTTTGACCCCATTCGGACTCCCGTACTAGATTTGAGGCGTCACTTCCAGGAGGAACGCACTGCGCGCTTCCCATCCGGCCCTGTTGGCCGCCAGCCGCGTCATTTTCGACCTGCGGGACGAGATGGTCTCCCAGTGGGCCGACTGGCTCGGCGACCGCATGCAGACCTCCACCACAATACCTCGCCCGGTCATCGAGCGGGAGTTGCGGCTGATCATCGAGCTGCTCGGCGAGATGGTCGGGCCGGTCCGTCGGGAAGCGAAGCCGGTCTGGTACCACGCGTGCGAGCATTTCGGCCGGCTGGCGGCCGCTCGCGGGCTCGCCGCCGGCGAAGTGGTGGACGAACTGCAGTTCCTGCGCGAGTTGCTGATCCGGAACCTGGCGCCGATCCTGGCCGCCATGCGGCCCCGGCGGGCCATGGCCATCATGCTCCAGTTGAACCGGGTGCTGGACAAAGGGATCGGTGTGGCGGTCGTGGGGTATACCGATGCACTGGTGGCCACCATCTTCGCCCAGAACGGCGTGCCGAGTGAAGGCACGGCGGTGGACGCGGAGGAAGTCGGCCGTCAGCTCGAGCAGCTCGAGGGCGAGCTCGCCGCCGTCACCCGCAACCAGTAGGTCTCGTGGTCGAATCGCCTGGTCTCTGGACCGTCCTTCCCTGGGCGGCTCCCTTCCTTGCCTTCATTCGTCTCGCCCGTCACCGGCCGAACCTCGCCGACGCACCGCTTGCCGGGGGCCGGCTGGTGTCGGTCATCGTGCCGGCGCGCAACGAAGAAGGCAACCTTCCCACCCTGCTGGACTCCCTGCTGCAGACCGCCTACTCCCCTGTGGAGATCCTGATCGTCAACGATCGCTCGACGGACCGCACCGCCGCCGTCGCCCAGCAGTACGTTGAACGGGATGCGCGGGTGCGGCTCGTCGAGGGGGAAGACCTCCCGGCAGGATGGTTCGGAAAGCCGTGGGCTTGTGTGCAGGGGTACCGGGCGGCGCGAGGGGACCTCCTCCTCTTCACCGATGCCGACACGCGGCATGCCCCGGAATTGCTCGGAAGGGCGGTCGGAGCCCTCGAGTCGGGGCGGCGTGACTTGGTGACGGTCATCGGCCGGATGCTCTGCGGCTCGTTCTGGGAACGGGTCATCATGCCGATCATCGGCGCCCTGCTGGCCATCCGATTCCATCCGACAGCTGTCAACCGGGCGCGGCGGGCGAGCGAAGTGATCGCCAACGGCCAGTTCATCCTGGTCACGCGGGAGAGCTACGAGGCGGTAGGGACCCATGCGGCGGTGAAGCACGAAGTTGCGGAAGACCTGGCGATGGCGCAACTCTACTTCCGGGCCGGCCGGCCCCAGCTCTTCGTGTTTGGGCTGAAGCTCCTGGGCACCCGGATGTACACGAGCCTGGCCGGGCTCGTCGAGGGGTGGTCGAAGAACGTGTACGTGGGCGGCAGACGCTCGTTTCCCGACGAACCGGTGCGGCGCGCCCTCATCCCCTTCATGTTCAGCCTGGGGGCGCTCTTCTGGCTGCTGCCACCTGCGGTGCTGCTCCTCGCCCTCCTGGGCGTGGCACCCTCATGGCTGGAACCAGCGGCCTGGGCCACGGGGCTGAGTGCACTCTTCTGGGTACTCTTCGACGGAGGATTCGGCATCAACCCGCTCTACGGCCTCTCCTACCCGCTCGGCGTTGCGATGACGGGTTGGATTTTTGCCCGCTCGACCCGGCGTGGCGAACGCCGGATCGAGTGGCGGGGCCGCACCTACTCGGCGGAGTGACGAGGCGGTTGCGCGGGTCGACCGCCCGGAGAATCTTTCCCCAACACAACTTCCCGGAGATGGCATGCGCCTGACGATCACGGAAGAGATGCTGCAGGCCCTCGAGCGGGCCTCCGACAAGCCGGACTGGCTCATCGAGCAAGTAGAGCGGATGCGCACCGAAGGAGCGCCCTACATCCTCCCGCTGGGCTCCCAGCAGAGCACCGCGCTCGAGGAGTTGTGTGCCATGAACATTCGCTTCACGCCGGACGGCAAGGTCAGGCCGGAACATGCGGCGCTGGACGCGTTGTCGAACCTGGTGCTGGAGAATTTCTAGGCCCGGATTCCCCGGGGCCCGGTCTCAAATGGGGGATTGATACCCTCCCTCCTGCACGCCGCGCGGCTCCGAGACGGGTGGCTCCGTTGACGGACCTGCCGCGAGATGCTCATCGGCCCGCCCTGCGAATTGCCACCTGACATCCTTCCCCGTTGAGCAGATGGAGGAACGGGCCCGTCCAGTGAATGCACCCGCCCGTAGCGGCGCCGTCGCTCCGGGGCCCCGTCCGAGTCCGCACACCTCCGATCCGAAATCCTCGTCCAGACACGCCTCGACCTTCACGCAAGCCGTGTCATGGCCCTCCAGAGCGGCTCCCACCTCCCCGCGCCGTCCTCCACCCTCTCGCGGGAGATCGGGCACTCTACGAGGTGCCGCCGGAGGCGCCCTCGCTGTGCGCCGCCCGCTTCGAGGACCGAGCGCAGGATTTCGGAATCGGGCAGGCGGGTCACTGCCACGGGATCCTGGGCGAATCGCTCGTGAGACCCACAGCCATTCGGCAAGGTGATGCAGACAACAGGCTCAGGCCGCTCATCAGAGGAGGTCTCCCGGCCCGATTCCCCGCTGCTCAAGGCCCGACCGGATGGCCGCCAACGCGCGATACACCCGGTTGTAGACGGCCTTGGCGTCGGGCCATCCGACAGCCCGCGCCACGTCGGCGGCGGATACATGCTCGACCACGAACAGGGTGACCGCGCGGCGAACGTCCGGCGGCTGAGTCGCAAGGACGTCCGCCACTCGGCGCGCCGCTTCGGCGCACTCCGCCGGGTCCGGCACCGAGACGGCCAAGTCGATGACCTGGATCGCGGGGCGCCTCGATCGGGCCGCTGCCAGTTGGTGGCACGGCACGGTGCGAAGCGTGGCTCGCACATGCCGCAAGAACTCGTGGAATGGCATGGCGAGTCCGGACCGCGTGCTGATCATCTCGAACGCCTCGGCGGGGGAGGCGCCATCGAGGCAGACCGCATCGAAGATCTGGTGCTGAAGAGGGGAGAGCGTCGGCGGAACGTCGCGGCGCCGCCGGCCGTCGCGCTTGCGCAGCCAGTCCACGGTGAGATTGCGGACGACGGCTACGAGCCAGGTGGCAACAGATGCCCGCCGAACCGAGTGTCCGACATACCTCCGGAGACGGGCACAATCGTCCGCCCAGAGCGCCTGGCACACCGTTCCGAAGACGTCCAAGGCGTCATCGCGATCGGGCACCAGACGCTTGATCGTCGCAAGGATCAATCTCTTGTAGCGGGCGTCAAACAGATCCCACGCCGCCTGGGTGTCGCCCTGGGCGAGCTTCGAAAGCCACGGCTCAACGACAAGCGCCGCGCTCCGTCGTGACGTGGTCGCCGACCTGGGACTGGCGAGGCGGGTTCCAGATGAGGCCTCCTCCGCGAGATGACGATCGAACCCTCGCCACGAGGCGCCAGTCCACGTCACTGGACCACCGCCATGCCGGTGAAACCAGGCTCGGACGAGTCTGAGCCGTGACCTGTTCCGGGAGCGACGAAGGTCGCGCTGAAGGATGGCCGATCGTTTCCATCGCTCCCGCCCTGAAAAGCGGGCACCTCCGCCGGCAGCACGGAGCACTCATCGCGGTAGGTCACCTCTCTGGCGGCAAACCGGCTCATCGTTGCACCCACCGGGATGGGGTCCACGGCGGACACGGAACGGTTCGCACCACTGCGCCATTGACCGAGCTGATCGATCACCGGCGGGCCGGGTGGGGCGAGGGTGACCGCCCGCGATCCCGCGAGCATCAAGAGGTGGGTGTGCTTCATCGCGTCCGGCCTCCCAAGGAGTGGAACGAGGTTGCGAGGCCAAGTATCGGGTGCCAGTGTGAGCGGGCTGTCCGCCCAGCGTCTCCTGAGCGTTAATTGGGCAGATTGGGTCGCCGGATCCCCGGTCTTGCCCCATTCCGAGCCAGAGGCATACTTCAGCGGTTCGCACTGGAGCAGTCCGGACCCGACCCATCCCTTCAATTCCGGTTGCCCATGATCCGATTCAAACTCCTCGGACAAATCGACTTACGCAGCGACGACGGCGCCCAATTCGACCAGCTCTTGCGCCAGCCGAAGCGGCTGTCGCTCCTGGCCTACCTGGTGGCGCCCTCTCCCGGTACCTGGCACCGCCGGGACACCCTGCTCGGCCTCTTCTGGCCGGAGCAGGACACCGCCCACGCCCGTACCTCCCTCCGCAACGCGCTCTATGTCCTCCGCCAGGCGCTGGGCGATTCGGTCCTTCGTACCCGGGGCGACGAGGAGGTCAGCATCGACCCCGAACTGGTCGAGACCGACCTGGCGGAGGTGTGGTGCGCCCTGCGGGAGGGTCGACCTGCCGAGGCATTGACGCACTTCCGTGGCGACCTGCTCCCGGGGCTATTCCCGCCCGACAGCGATGGATTCCAGCGGTGGCTCGAGTCCGAGCGGGCGCGGGTGCGTGTCGAGGTGGTGAAGGCGGGCGTCGAATGGGCCGCCACGCTGGAACGGGACGGGAAGTTGGATCAGGCGCTGAACGTGGCCCGTCGGGTGTTGGACATTCATCCGGATGACGAGCCCGCGGTGCGCCGAGTGATGGCGCTGCACGAGGCGATGGGGAACCGAGCGGGGGCGCTTGCCGCCTACGAGGAATACCGTACTCGACTGGCGCGCGAGTTCGAGGCTGAGCCGGCGCCGGAAACCATCGCGCTGGCGGAGGCCCTGCGCGGACCATCCGATGCACCTCCGACCCGACCGGAACCGCTGCCGGACAACCGGTTGTCCGCCGGTGCAGCGCGACCCGAATCCGAGACGGTCGCGGGCCAAGCGCCAAACGCTCGTCGCCGCGCCACCGATCGCTCGCGCCCCAGGATGCGCACAGTGTTCGCTGCTGCCATCGGCGTCTTCGCCGTGGTGGCGCTGGGCTGGCGCGCCTGGAGCGGTCCCAACACCGTCGCGATCGGCAAGTCCACGCCGGTGACCATCGAGGAGGGGCTCCAGATCGAGCCCGCGATCTCTCCCAACGGACGGATGGTCGCATACGCGAAGGGCAACCCGCAGCAGATGCGGATCTACGTCCAGCGCCTCGAGGGCGGGGAGCCGTGGCCCCTCACCGGCGATTCGAGCACCGTGGAACTGCTTCCCCGATGGTCCCCGGACAACGACGCGCTGGTGTTCCTGGCCAGGAACAACGCCTATGTCTCACCAGCGGTGGGCGGGACGCCGAGGCTGGTCGCGGCAGGGGAGGAAGGAGAGTCGATGGTGCGGTCGGTATCCTGGTCGCCCAACGGGGATTCACTCCTGATCGTCCGAAACGATTCCCTGCTTGTCCGGCCGCTCGACGGGCCCGGCGCGCGATTCATCGGCCACGGGACACAGCTGCATTCCTGTGCCTGGTCCCCCGACAACCGCTGGATCGCCTGTACCTCGGGCAACTGGCTCATGTTTCAGCCAGGGACCCTCTTCGGCAACCAGGCGCCGAGCGCCATCGTCCTCTTCCCCGCCACCGGCGGGAGCGCCGTCCCCCTGACCGACCGGGACCACGCCTATCACTCGCCCACCTGGTCCGCGGACGGCAAGTACCTCTGGCTGCTCTCGAACCGGGACGGGGTCTGGGGCGAGGTCTACACCCTGCCGATCGGGAGGGACGGCAAGCCGACCGGGACCTATCGGCGGATGGGCCTGCAGGCCGAGTCCATCAGCCTGTCGGAACGCCGGATCGCCTATTCCGTGTATTCGCGACGCGCCAACGTGTGGTCCGTGCCCATCCGGCTCGATCGGCTGGCGACACTCACCGACGCGAGCCGCGTCACCTCGGGCAACCAGATCGTGGAAATCGTCCACGCCTCCCGTGATTGTGCCTGGCTTGTCCACGATAGCGACGTGCGAGGCAATGCCGACATCTACCGGATACCGACATCCGGAGGGCCGCAGGAGCGACTGACGGATGATCCCCGTCCCGAGTACGCGGGCGACCTGTCGCCGGACAACCGCCACATCGCCTACCATCTGTGGAAGGAGGGGCAGCGCCGGCTGATGGTGAAGGAGTTGAAGAGCGGGACGGTCGAGGAGATCGTGCCGGAACCTGGCGACCAGGGCACGCCGCGCTGGTCGCCGAGTGGCGACGCACTGGCCGTGTGGGAGCACGGAAGCGAGCCCGGGCGGATCTTCGTGGTTCGTCGCGACTCCACTGGCCGGTGGCTGGCGCCCGCGTGGCGACTGGCGGACGCGCAACTCCCCGTCTGGTCGCCCGACGGTCGAACGATTGCGTTCCTCCGGCCGGACGGCAGTGTCCACCTGATCCCTGCCGACTCCGGCACGGTCCGGCGCCTCTACGCGCCCCGCCGCGGGACCAATGACCCGCTCATCACCTTCCTGGAGTGGGATGCCGGAGAGGACGGGATCTGGGGTCTCGGCCACGACTCGACCGGAACCGGTGGCATCTGGAGCCTCTCGATTCCCGGCGGCCGGGCTCGACACCTGGTGAGTTTCGGCAATGCCCTGGGACTCGTCAACGGTCCGTCGCTGACGACGGACTGCTCACGGTTCTATTTCACGCTCGATGAACGCTTCAGCAACGTGAGCTGGGCGGAACTGGTCCGGGAGTAGGCGCCCTCAGGCCCCCGGCACCACCGCCATGCACTCCACTTCCGTCCGCGCCCCGAGCACCAGGCCGCTGCTCCCCAGCGCACTCCGCGCCGGATAGGGCGGAGCGAAAGCCTCCCGATAGACGGCATTGAAGGCCCCCCACTCGCCGATGTCGGCGAGGAAGATGGTGCACTTCACGACGTCCTTCATCGACGCGCCATGCCGCTCCAGGATGGCGCGGATGTTCTCGAGCGCCTGCCGCGACTCCGGCCCGATCCCCCCGGACACCAGTTCCAGCGTTCCCGGCACGTTCCCGATCTGCCCCGACACGATCAACAGGTTGCCCACCTGCACCGCTTCCGAGAACGGCATGCCGCGGAGAGCGGAGTCGCCCGCCGGGTAGAACTGGGGACCCGCGGCGCTCGGCGGCGGAGGCGGTGGAGCCGTCTCGCAGCCGAGGAAGGACGCAGCAAGCACGGCGAGTGGCAGGGCGCGAATGGCGAGACGCATGGGTGAATCTCCTTTGAAGGCCAAATAGAGCACGGGATTCGCAGGGCCGCCAGCCGCCACTCTCGTGACTCGTCATTTCGGCGATCGCCACGTTCGAATGATGGGCTGTCCCTGTCCGCCATCTCGCATTCTGGATCACTCACTCCCGGGATGCGCTCGTGCAATCAGGCCACGCCCTGCAGTCCATCCTCGCACTCCACGACCTGCCCCGCCTCGTCGCTTCTCTCGGCCACGAGCCCCTCTGGGAACCGCTGGATGTGGCCGGCCTCGACCTCGGCAGGCGGTCCGACCCGCCGCTGGAGGCCGCGATCGTGGGTCGGCTCGGCCGCTTCACCTGGTACGCCGTGACGTCGAGCAACCCGGCACAGCAGGCCCCCCGGATTGCACGACGCTTGGCCGAGCGCGGGCGAATGTGCGGCGTGTTCGGCCTGGACCAGTCCGAGCGACGGCTCGCCGTATCCGTGGCATTCGACGGGACACCAACTCTTGAAGTCGACCTGGCCCGGCCAAGCCAGCTTGCCACCTGCTGCCTCGCACGCATCGGCACTGCCCAATCTGGCGGGACCCTCGGGATCGCCTCCCGCACCGCGGAGGCGCTCTCCGGGGCCGGGGTCGGCAGGCAGTTCTTCGCCGCTTTCCGGGCCACCCTCGACCGCTTCATGGAGGCGTTGCCTGGCCAGATGCCGGCGCGGCACCGCCACGAGCTGGGACTGCTGCAACTCACCCGGGTTCTCTTTCTCTATTTCGTGCAGGCACGGGGGTGGCTCGACGGCTCCAGTCGCTTTCTGCGACGGCACGTGGACGACTGCCTCTTCCACAAGCGACCGATTCACCGGCACCTGCTGCGGCCGCTCTTCTTCGGCACCCTCAATCAGCCGTACCACCGGCGGACGACTGCGGCCCGCACCTTCGGACACATCCCCTTCCTGAACGGCGGGCTGTTCGAGCCGCATCCCCTGGAGCGCCGGTATCGGCCCGACATTCCCGACGGCGTCTGGCGCGACGCGTTCGACACCCTGTTTGAGCGCTATCACTTCACGACGTCCGAGGGGGCCCCGGGCAGCATCGCCCCGGACATGCTGGGACGGGTGTTCGAAGGCGTCATGGAGCCTGGCGCCCGGAAGCAGAGCGGCACCTTCTACACCCCGCGAGCCCTGGTTCGTGGTGTCGTGGACGCCGCGCTGGCCGGATTCGTCGGCGGGAAGCTTGGGATTCCCGAAGCCGAGGCACTTCGGCGACTGGAAGCTGGCGAGGCACGCGCGATCGAACTTCTCGAAGACATCACCGTACTCGACCCCGCCGCCGGCTCTGGCGCCTTCCTCCTTGGCGCCCTGGAGCGACTGACCGCGCTCCACACGGGAGCCGGGCGGACGGTGTCCCCGCGACACATCGTTGCGCACAACCTCTTTGGCGTGGATCTCAACCCGGCTGCGGTTCGCCTGTGTGAGCTTCGCCTCTGGCTGGCAATCCTCGCCGCAGAGCCTGCCGGTCCCCCGAACGAGGTCGAACCGCTGCCGAACCTCGACGCCTGCGTTCGTCAGGGTGACAGTCTCGCGGATCCCCTCCGCCTGATGCTGCGGCATCCGCTGCGCGCATCCCGCCACACCGCCGCCCTGGAGGCGGCGCGGCGCGCCGCAGCGATCGCCAGCGGCGTGCCCAAGCGAGATGCCTTTCGATTGCTGCGGCGGGTAGAGCGCGACGCCGCGCTGGAGCGACTCGAGCAGGCCATCGTCGAGCGCGAGCGGGTGGTACACCGGTGCCTCGACGCGGCCAGGGCTCCCACTCTCTTTGGAGAACGGCAGGGCATGGACAAGCACGCCCGCCGCCAGCTCGGCGCCGCGCGCACCGAGCTCCGAGCCCTCCGTCGATCGAGGCGACTGCTCCGGGAGGATGGCGTCGCCCCATCGTTCGACTTTGACGTCCACTTCGGGGATGTGACGGCGCGCGGAGGATTCGACCTCGTGGTTGGCAACCCGCCCTGGGTCCGCGCCGAGGCACTCTCACCCAATGCCCGCAGGGAGCTCCACGACCGGTTCCGCTGGTGGCGCGCCGGGCGCGGATCCGGCTACGGCCATCAGCCCGATCTTGCGGTGGCCTTCCTGGAACGCGGCTGGGAATTGACCCGCCCTGGCGGCGTCATGGCGATGCTGGTGCCGGCCAAGATCGCGACCGCCGCGTACGGCATGGCGGCGCGCGCCGCGCTCAGCGAGCAGGGAACCATCCTATCGATCACCGACCTCTCCCGGGACCCCATGGCGGCCTTTGAGGCGACGACCTACCCGCTGGCCATCGTCGCACGGTCAAACCCGGCGCCCGCCGGCCACCTCCCTCAACTCGGCCTGCACCCGGAACACCGGACCCCGTCGAAGCCCCCGAGCAATGCGGGAGCGCCATGGATGCTCCACTCGCGCGGGCTCCAGCGGACGCTCGAGAAGCTGGGCGCAATGCCGCAGCTCTCCGCCGCCGTTCGGATCCGGCTGGGCGTCAAGACCGGGGCGAATCACCTGTTCCTCTCACCAGGCCCCGACATCGAACCGGAAGTGGTTCGGCCGGTCTTGCGCGGCAAGGACCTCCGCGCGTTTGCGGGGCGACCGTCCAGCCGCATCATCTGGACTCATGACGCGCTTGGCTCCGTGCTCCCCGCCCTCCCGCCCAACGCCACCCGCCACTTCGCACGCCATCTCGAGGCGCTCCGCGCCCGCCGCGACGACGGCGGCGCGGTACCGTGGTCGCTCTTTCGGGCCCTTGCCGGTGCGCGGGTGCCGCGCGTGGTGTGGCCGGACCTCTCCTCACGCCTCGAGGCAGTCTGTCTGGTGGACCAGGAGGAACTCGAGTGGGTGCCGCTCAACAGTTGCTACGTGGTGTTGGCCAAGTCCGCGGTCGCCGCGCTGGCGCTGTGTGCCTGGCTCAACTCGACCTGGGTGCGGGGGGCCGCCCGCGCAACGGCCGACCCTGCCAGTGGAGGATATGCGCGATTCAATGCTCGGGCGGTCGGGGGTATCCCGCTGCCACCGCAGGTGCTGCAGGATGAGCACCTCGCGACGCTCACGAACCGGGGCCGCGCCGGAGAAAAGGTTCAGGATGAAATCGACGACGTGGTCGCCGAATGGTTACGGCTTGGCCCGCAGGACCGACGGGCGCTCTCCGAAGTGGTGGGCGTGGGCTCCGCGCGTCGTCGCTGAGGTGCTGCGACCGCTGACCGACCCCCTTCCCGGGCTGCTTGTTCCCGGGCCAGCCACCCCGCCCTCCGCCGTAGCCCGAGCCATTGCGGCCACGCTTGCCCCTCCCCGGGCGCCGGTCAGCCCGCCGCCCTGGCTCGACTTCTCCCAGGCAGAGGCGTTCCAGGTCCTCCTGCATGCGATCAGGAGTCGGGGCGCGGTGCTCTGCGCCGACCCGGTCGGGAGTGGCAAGACCTATCTCGCGCTGGCACTCGCACAGGTGTCCGCCGAGGAGCCGGCCGCCTGCATCGTTCCTCCACCACTGCAGGACCAATGGCGGGAGACCGCGAGGCGCCTCGGCGTAGCCGTCACCGTCTGGTCGCATGCGCGGCTCTCCCGCGGACTCGTGCCCCCCGGGAATCCCGGGATTGTCGTCGTGGACGAAAGCCATCACTTCCGGAATCCTGACATCCGTCGGTATCGCACCCTCGCGCCCTGGTTGATCGGCCGGCAGGTGCTGCTGCTCAGCGCAACGCCAATCGTCAATCGTCCGCAGGACCTCTACCACCAGCTCCACCTCGGCCTCCCGGACGACGCCCTCGTCGATCACGGCGCCCTCTCGCTCCGGACGGCGTTCAAGCTCGACAACGTCCCGCCCGCCCTCGGCCGGTTCGTCGTCCAACGCGAGGTGACCGCCGCCATCCCCCATCGCCAGGACCGATCCGAGGTGCTGGAGAGCGGGGCCACTCCCCTGCTTCCGGCGCTGGACGCACTCACGCTCTCCCGCAGCCCCGAGGTCGCGGCGCTGATGAGGGCGGTCCTGCTGCACGCCGCCGCATCGAGTCCGGCCGCGGTGCTCGCCACCCTGCGGCGATACCGGCTCCTCCTCCTCCAGGCGCAGGACGCGATCGCCGCCGGGATGCCGCCGCACCGGCGCGGACTTCGGCGTCTCCTCGGGACATCGCACGAGCAACTCCTCATGTGGTCGCTCTTGCCCGATATCGAGCCGGGTGGGGATCTCCACCTCGACGACCTGCCCGCACTCGACGGACTCATTGCCGATGCCCAGCGCGCCACAGAATGCCCCGACCCGAAGGCGATCCGCCTGGCGGAGCTCCTCCGCTGCGACCGACGGACGCTGGTGTATGTCACGGCCAGGGAGACGATCAGCTACCTGCGCCGGCATCTGCCCGACCGGTGGCTGGCCTGGTGCAGCGGTCAGCGTTCCGGCATTGGCAGCGCAACGCTGTCGCGCGAGAACGTGCTCCGCTGGTTCCGGCCTGATGCGCCGTACCACCCACTCGGCCTGCCCGGGCGGCCTGCCACGCTGTTGACGACCGACGTTACCGCCGAGGGCCTCGACCTACAGGGTGCCGGGCGTGTGATTCACTATGACCTGCCGTGGACGGAGGTCCGCCTGGCCCAGCGCGACGGACGGGCCATCCGGCGCGGCTCGCTGCAACCAGCGGTGGAGGTCATTCGGTTCCTGCCTGACCTGGACATCGAGCGCCGGCTCCATCAGCTCCGAGTCCTGACTCGCAAGTCAGCCCTGCCCGCCCAGTACGGGCTGGGACCCGATGGCCGGGCCCGATGGAGATGGCGCCAGGAGACGGCCAGCGCGATGGCGGGCGCCGGGATGGAGGGAATCGGGGCGGTGCGCTCGTCACGCGGGGGCGCGCTGGCCGGGGTTGTGCTCGAGCGGGACGGCCAACCGATCGTGTCCACCGTCCTCGTCCGGGTGTCACGTTCACGGTGGGTGGCAGACGCAGAGGTGGTCCAAGAGCGGCTTCATGAGGCGGCCACCGGGCTCCCACTCACACCACCGTCCGGCGCGGAGCTGCGGGACTGCCTGGTCACGCTCGCGCCGAGCATCCGCTTGCTGCTTCGCCACGAATCCCTCGCGCGAGTTGCCGGACTGCCGGCACGCGCCGCGACCCTGACGGTTGGCAGGCGCCTGCGGGAACTGGCCGCACGGGCCGCGCGGGCCAGAGACGAGGAACTGCTGAACCTCCTGGAACGGGGACTCCAGTTCTGCACCCGGGGTCACACGGCGGGGGAGGCAATCTTCGTCGGGGAGCTCGCCAGCTGCGGCGACCAGGCGCTGATAGAGGCACTGCACCGGCTGCCTCCCACCCCGAAAGCGCCGTCCTCCCTGAAGCCCAGGCTGGTCGGGCTCGTGATCTTCCGGAAGCGACCGGACCAGGGGAACTCCGGGCCCTGCGTCCTGCCGCGCGCGCCACACTCGTCAGCGGGCCCAGCGCGCCGGACAGCCTGAAGAGAGTTTCATCCTTCCTTCTCCTGAACTACGAACCCATCGCGCTAACGTGAGGGTACCGGAACGGAAAGCGTTCCGGCCGGGCGATTGACCTCCAGGAGGACCCGATGAACGCACTCACACTGATGACCCCCGATCCGACCGTGGTTGCGAAGGACGAGACCATTTCCCGCGCCGCCCGCCTGATGAAGACGCTGGACGTCGGAATGCGGCCCGTGGTGGATGATGCGGAGCATCGCCGCCTCGTCGGCGTCCTGACCGACCGCGACATCGTGGTCCGCTGCCTGGCCGAAGGCCACCGCATCGACTGCAGGGTCCAGGATCACATGACCGCCGATCCCCTCGTGACGCTGCACATCGACACCGAACTCCGGGAGATCGCCGACCGGATGGAGAGATACCAGGTCCGCCGGCTCCCCGTGGTGAACAAGGAGATGCGGGTGCTCGGGATTGTCACCCAGGCCGACCTGGCACGGCAGGCGGGTCCCGACCATCCGGAGCTGATCGAGGAGGTCTTGCAAAGGATCTCGACACCGGGGCAACTGACCGTCTGAATCCAAGGCGGCAGCACCACCGGGGAGGGACGTATGCTGACGCGCTTCCGCGACCGCCGCGAGGCCGGTCGGCATCTTGCGGACGCCCTGAGGAACTCGATACAGGGGGAAGACCTGCAGGTGCTGGCGCTGCCCAGGGGCGGCGTCCCCGTCGGGTATGAAGTCGCGGTAGCCCTCGGGGCGCCGCTCGATGTGTTCCTTGTCCGCAAACTCGGCCTCCCCGGCCAGGAGGAACTGGCGATGGGCGCCATCGCCGAAGGCGGGGTGCGCGTCCTGAACCAGGAAGTCGTCCAGATGCTCCGCATTCCGCAGCGGACCATCGAGGAGGTGGCGGCCGCGGAACGGGCCGAACTGGCCCGCCGCGAACGCCTCTATCGCGGTGACCACCCACCACCCGACCTCCGGAACCGTACCGTTCTCCTCGTGGACGACGGCCTGGCCACCGGGTCCACCATGGCGGCCGCGGTGGCCGGGGTCCGGACGCAGCACCCGCGCCGGATCATCGTCGCCGTGCCCGTCGCGTCGCCCCAGGCCCTGGCGGCGCTTCGGCGGGTGGCCGACGACTGCGTCGCGGTGCTCGTGCCTCGCAGTTTCGGGGGCGTGGGCCAATGGTACGAGGACTTCCGTCAGACGACTGATGCGGAAGTCCTGGCGCTGCTCTCGGCACTGCGGCCGCGTGCGCCGGCCCCGGGAACAGCCTAGGGCCGCATGCTCCGGGAGGAACCATGTCCGTGCTCACCTCGCTCGACCCGACGCAGGCCCTCCACGAAAGTGCCCACGCCCTGACCGGCTCCCCCGCGGACTTTGACCCGCTGCTCGACCAGATCGGGGACGCCAGGTACGTCATGATCGGCGAGGCCTCCCATGGGACGCACGAGTTCTACCGCATCCGCGCGCTGATCACCAAGCGGCTGATCCTGGAAAAGGGATTTGGCGCCGTCACCGTCGAGGCCGACTGGCCCGACGCGCACCGCGTGCATCGCTATGTGACCGGCGCCGGCGACGACGCGGACGCGGTCGACGCGCTGCGAGGCTTCCTCCGCTTCCCCCAGTGGATGTGGCGAAACGCCGACGTCCTCGACTTCGTCGGCTGGCTCCGGGCGCACAACGACGGGCTGCCGGCGGGCGCACCACGAGTCGGCTTCTACGGGCTCGACCTCTACAGCTTGCACACGTCGATCGACGCCGTCCTCCGCTACCTCCGCGTCGTGGATCCGGAGGCGGCAGGGCGGGCCGCGGAGCGCTACGCCTGTTTCGACGCGTTCGGCACCGACCTGCAGGCGTACGGGCAGGCCACCACCCTGGGGTTGTCCCCCAGCTGCGAACGGGAAGTCGTCGCGCAACTGCTCGAGCTGCGCCGCGCGGCGAGTGACTACGCGCACCGGGACCATCGCGTGACGCCGGACGACCTCTTCTTTGCCGAGCAGAACGCCCGGCTGGTGGCGAATGCGGAACAGTACTATCGCGCGATGTTCCACTCGTACGCATCGTCGTGGAACCTGAGGGACCGGCACATGGCCGAGACGCTGAGCGCGCTCGTGGCGCATCTCGGGTCCCGGATGCCGGTTCCCAGGGTCGTCGTCTGGGCGCACAACTCCCACATCGGGGATGCGCGCGCCACCGAGCGGCACCGGGCGGGGGAGCTGAACCTCGGGCAACTGATCCGGGAGTGGGCAGGAGCCGACACCCGGCTCGTGGGCTTCAGCACCTACGAGGGCACCGTCACCGCCGCCTCCAACTGGGATCAACCGGCGGAGCGGAAGCGGGTTCGCCCCGCGCTTCCCGACAGCTACGAGGCGATGTTCCACGAATTCGGGACACCCAATTTCCTGCTGGCCCCTGCCCGGCCCGGCGCTCGCCAGGCGCTGGATCATCCCCGGCTCCAGCGTGCCATCGGCGTCATCTACCGCCCCGACACCGAACGGCAGAGCCACTATTACCACGCGACGCTCCCGGCTCAGTTCGACGCCGTCCTGCACTACGACGTGACCCGGGCGGTCGAGCCGCTGGAGCGCACCGGGTTGTGGGAGCGCGGCGAGGCACCCGAGACCTTTCCCAGCGGCCTGTGACCGATTGAGCGGGGAGGCTGACCATGCTGCAGTCAACGGAGACCAGCCACGAACTTCGCGAGATCCGCGTCCCGGTACCTGGCGGGCTCATTACAGGCGACCTCTCCCTCCCAACGCGCGCCCGGGGAATCGTGATCTTCGCACACGGCAGCGGCAGCAGCCGACTGAGCCGCCGCAACCGCTGGGTGGCCCGGCAGCTCGAGGCCCTGAGCCTGGCCACCCTGCTCTTCGACCTCCTCACCCCCGAGGAAGAGGTGCTGGACGCACGGAACGCGGCACTGCGCTTCGACATCCCGTTCCTGGCCCGTCGGCTGGTGCACGTGACGGACCTGGTCCTGGCGGAGGTGGTTGGACCGGGGCTCCCCCTGGGGTACTTCGGCGCCAGCACGGGGGCCGCGGCGGCGCTGGTCGCCGCCAGCGAGCGACCGGCCGCGATCAGTGCCGTGGTCTCGCGCGGGGGACGGCCCGACCTAGCGGGTGCGGCACTTCGGAAGGTGCGGGCCCCGACCCTGCTCATCGTGGGTGGAGCTGACCGGGAGGTGCTGGCGCTCAACCAGGCAGCTCTCGCCCAGTTGACCTGCCCCAAGCACCTGCGGGTTGTCTCCAAGGCGACTCACCTGTTCGAGGAACCGGGCGCACTGGAGGAGGTGGCCCGGCTGTCCGGAGAGTGGTTCTCGCGCTACCTGACCTGAGGGTCGGGAACGGGGGAAGGCGCCGCCAGGGACGACGCGCTGGCCCCGCCCCCGGTGCCCCGCTACGTTGTTCGCATGACTGCACTCAAGACCGTCCTGTTCGACCTCGACGGGACCCTCATCGACTCGATTCGCCTCATCATCGACTCCTACCACCACACGCTCGAGGTGCATGGCCTCCCGCCCCGGAGCGACCAGGAGTGGCTCGACGGCATCGGCACGCCGCTGCGGGTGCAGTTTGCCGAATGGGCGCACGACGAGGTCCAGATGGAAGCGCTGATCGCCACCTACCGGGACTACAACATCCACCATCACGACAGCCGCGTGACGGTGTATCCTGGCGTCGTGGAGATGGTCCATGCGGTCCGGGCGGCCGGGTGCCGCACCGGGATCGTCACGAGCAAGAACCGGGTCGGCGCCTATCGCGGTCTGCGCCTCGCCGGACTCGAGGAGGCGATGGACGTCGTCGTCGGCGCGGATGATGTGGTCAATCCGAAGCCGCACCGCGAGCCCGTCGATCGCGCCGTGGCTCATCTCGGCGCCGACCCGGCCTCGACCGTGTACGTGGGCGACAGCATCCACGACATGCATTCCGGACGGAGCGCGGGCGTGCGGACCGCCGCCGTCCTCTGGGGACCGTTTGGCCGGCCCGCCCTCGAAGCGGCCGACCCGGATCACTGGCTCGAGCACCCGCACGAACTGGTAACTCTGCTCACCGCTTAGCCTTATCGAGCGACCCCTGAATCGGCGTGCCCCGCTCATCTTGCGGCGGTCGCCGCCCGTCTTATCTTCCGCCCGGGCAGTTCGTTACCAGAACTTTACCGGGATGTTGCAATGCGCCTCCTGCCGCGGGACGAACGGTTCTTCGACCTCTTCACCAGGGTCGCCACCCTCAACGTCGAAGCCGCGAAGCAGCTGAAGGTCCTGCTCGGCACGGAAATGGACCGGCGGCTTCCCATCGTGGAATCGATCAAGCGGCTGGAACACGAAGCCGACCTGGTCACCCACGAAGTCGTCACCCGCCTCGACCGCTCCTTCATCACTCCCCTCGACCGCGAAGACATCCACACGCTGGCCTCCCGGCTCGATGACGTGATGGACCTGATGGACGGCTGCGCCCGCAAGGTGCAGGTGTTCCACGCCGGTGACGCCCCCAAGGGGGCGATCCTGCTGGCCGAGACGATCGTCGGGGCCACCGAACAACTGCTCGTCGGGGTCAAGCACCTGGACCGGGCGAAGAACAACGAGGTCCTCGAGGCCTGCATCGCCGTGAAGGGTATGGAGGAAGACGGCGACGCCATCTACCACCACTGGCTTGGAGAGTTGTTCAAGGGCCATCCCGAGCCGCTGCTGGTCATCCGCTGGAAGGAGATCTACGACACGCTGGAGAAGACCCTCGACTATGCCGAGGACGTCGCCAACGTGCTCGAGTCCATCTTCATCAAGCACGCCTGACCATGGAAGCGTCCGTCGGATTCGTCCTCGCCATCATTGGCGTGGCCCTGGTGTTCGACTTCATCAACGGCTTCCACGACAGCGCCAACTCCATCGCCACTGTGGTCTCGACCCGGGTGCTCTCGCCCGGCGTGGCGGTGGTCTGGGCAGCGTTCTTCAACTTCGCGGCCGCGTTTCTCGTCGGCACGGCGGTGGCCAAGACCATCGGCAAGGGGCTAATCGACCCGTCCGTGGTCGATGCCAATGTGGTGCTTGCAGCCCTGCTGGGCGCGATCGTCTGGAACCTGATCACCTGGTGGCTCGGGCTTCCCAGCTCGTCGAGCCACGCGCTGCTCGGCGGGTATGGCGGCGCGGCCGTCGCGAAGGGCGGAGCGGGCGCGCTCATCGCGGCAGGCTGGGTCAAGCCTATCCTGTTCATCGTCATCTCGCCGCTCCTGGGAATGGGGCTCGGCCTGGGCCTGACGGTGCTCCTCTCCTGGGCGCTCCGCCACCAGAGCCCAGGTCCGATGGACAAGTTATTCCGGCGCCTCCAGCTGCTCTCAGCCGCGCTCTACTCGCTCAGCCACGGCGCGAACGATGCACAGAAGACGATGGGGATCATCGTGGGCCTGCTGGTGGCCACCCAGGCGCTCTTCATGGAACAGTCCGGGCTGCTCCACATCTTCTATGTGCCCACCGCGGACTCGATTCCTCTGTGGGTCGAGATGGCCGCCTACTCGGCCATCGCCCTTGGTACCGCGATGGGCGGCTGGCGGATCGTGAAGACCATGGGCACGCGGATCACCAAGCTCCGCCCCTTCGGAGGGTTCTGCGCCGAGACCGCCGGGGGGATCTCCGTGCTGATCGCCTCCTCGATGGGAATCCCCGTCAGCACCACCCACACCATCACCGGCGCGATCGTCGGGGTTGGGTCGGCCAGCCGGCTGAGCGCGGTGCGGTGGGGGGTGGCCGGCACCATCGTCTGGGCCTGGATCCTCACCATCCCGATGAGCGCCGCCATCGCCGGGCTCACCTACCTCGCGCTTCGCTGAGCGGGCCGCGCGGGATCGCGCGGCTCCCGGCTATTCTTCTGCATGCGTCCGCATGCGCTCCTCCTCGCTGCAGGCTCCTCCACCCGGTTCGGCAGCCACAAGCTGCTCGCCCGCTGGCATGGGCGCTCCCTGCTCAGTCACGTCATCGCCACCCTGACCGCGCTCCGCGATCGGGGCGTCGTGTCCGGCATCACGGCCGTGGTCAAGGACGGCGATGAGCGCGCCGCAGACCTGCTCCGGCAGGCGGGGGTCCGGGTGATCTGGAACGAGCACGCCGACCGGGGAATCTCCGGCTCCCTCCAGCTCGGCCTTCGCGCCCTCACGATTCTCACTCCGCAACCCGAAGCGGCGCTCATCTTCCTGGCCGACCAGCCCGCCGCGCCCTTTGAGGCGGCCGAAGAGGTCGTCCGCGCGTGGGAACTGGGCGGCAGCGCCGTGGTCCGGCCGCGATACTCCGCGGCGCCGGACGAACCCGGTCATCCCGTCCTGCTCGACCGCGACGCATGGGGACTCGCCGAGCGGCTGGGGGGAGACGAGGGACTCGGTCGCGCCCTGGCGCGCACCCCGGACCTCGTGGTGCACGTGGACGTCGAGGGCGTGAATCCCGATGTGGACACCCCCGCCGATCTCTCCGGCCTCGATTCACCTCCACCATGATCTTCGAGTTTGGCGGCTCGCCGGAGCTCAGCTCGCCGCGCGAGTCAGTCTGGCGGCACCTGCAGGATGGCGACCTGATGGCGGCCTGCACGCCCGGCACGGAGTCGTTCGAGGTGCGCGGCCCCGGGCGGTACTCGGT
>DAOLIZ010000001.1:0-14285 GCA_035328285.1 Gemmatimonadales bacterium | reverse complement strand
CCAACGTCGCCACGCATATCGCGGCCGCCCCGCGCAGCGGCGCCTGCCTGCTCGATCCGACCGCACTCGCGGCGCTCTCTCCGGATGCAACGACGGGCGCTGTCCTCCTCGCCTCCTACGCGGTCGGGGAACGCCGGTGGGCAAAGGGCCACCGGCTCACCGGTGAAGACGCCGCCCTGCTGCACGGTGCCGCGGCGGCCGGACTTGCCGCGCCGGTGCGCCTTGCCTGGATCGGTGCCCATGAACTCCACGAGTCGGAGGCGGCGAGCATGCTCGCCACGGCCGCCGCCGGGGAGGGCATCGCGCTCGACCCGGCGCACCAGGGACGGGTCGACCTGCGCGCCACCCATCGAGGCGTCCTGACCGTTGACCTGGAGCGCCTCGAACGGATCAACGCCATCGATCCGCTGGAGTTCTTCACCCGCTGGAATCACCAGCCGGTGGAAATCGGTGACCTGGTCGCGAGCGTCAAGACTGCCCCCCACGTCGTCGAGAAGGACGCCGTCAGCGAGGGCATCCGCCTGGTGGGGGAGCACGGCCCTCTCCTCTCGGTGCGGCCGTATGTCGGGGTGACCGTGGGCGCTATCGTCGCGGAGTCGCTCCCCGCCGTGGCGCTCGAACGGTTTGTGGCGGCCTCGCGGCTGCGGGCGGAATCGCTGGGGGGACGTTTTCTCGGCGTCAGCGCCGTCCACTCGGATGGCCAGATGGAGGCCGTCGAGCGCGCCCGGGCGGGCCTCGAGGAGTTCGCCGTCCGGCAGCAAGCGGGCCTGCTCCTGATCGGCGGCGTCTCGGCCGGGGACCCGCTCGCGCCGTTCCTCGAGGCCCTCGAGGGACTCGGCGGTGGGGTGTTTCGGCGCGGCGTGCCGGCGCATCCCGGATCGATGCTCTGGCTCGGCCGTCTCGGAACAACCCAGCTCCTCGGGCTCCCGCGGTGCGGCGCCTTCAGCATGGCAACCGCCGCCGACCTCCTGCTCCCGCGGTTGATGACCGGCGAGCTGCTCACCCCGGCCTCGATCGCCCCCCTCGGGCATGGGGGGCTCCTTGGACAGGAGATGCGCTCCCGCTTTCCGGCCTATGCCCGGGAATTGCCTGAGCCGGTCGCCTCTTGACCTCCCCCTCGTGAAGCGGGTTATTAGAGCCTGATGTCGCCCTCTTCCATCGCCGACGAGCCCCGAACCGTCGCCTCATTCGAGGTGTACCAGACCCTGCCCCGGCAGAGTCTCTTTCGGCGCTTCCTGACCACCCAGCGCCACCTCTTCGGCCTGGTGTTTGGCGCACTGTCGGTGGACGTCGACGAGCGCAGGGGCACGCCGCGGGGCCGGGGGTTCGGCTTCCTGGTGGAGCGGCTGCTCAACCTCTTCACCCGCCCCTTCCTCGACCGCAAGCTCCGGGACCTTCCCTTTCCGGTCCAGCTCCGCCGCCGGCTCGAAATGCTTGGCCCGACCTACATCAAGCTCGGCCAGATCCTCAGCCTGCGCGAAGACATCCTGCCGAAGTCGATCACCGAGGAGCTGAAGCACCTGCTGGCGACCCTCCCGGCGGTGCCCTACCCGGTGTTCTGCGAGTTGATCGTGCGCGGCCTCGGGCGTCCCCTCGACGAGATGTTCCTGCGCATCGACGAGGTGCCGCTCGGGTCGGCGTCCATCGGGCAGGTGCACCGCGCCACCACCCGGGACGGCGATCCGGTCATCATCAAGGTCGTCAAGCCGGGCATTCCCGCCATCCTGCGGCGCGACGCCAAGCTGCTCGGGATGGCGGGGTGGATGCTGGAACTCGTCTTCCCGCAGTACGGCCCCAAGCGCATCATCCGCGAGTTCTCCGAGTACACGCTGCGCGAAGTGGATCTGCGACGGGAGGCCGACAACGCCGAGACGTTCGCGGCCAACTTCGTGGACGAGCGCGACATCGTGTTCCCGAGGATCTACCGGGAGTTCAGCGCCGAGCGTGTCCTGACGATGGAGTTCTTCGACGGGCTCCGGCCGGATTCGCGGAAGGTGCAGGCGATGAGCCTGGAAGACCGCGAGCGCCTGGTGGACCTGGGCGCCGAGGCGATCATCCGGATGATCTACAAGGACGGGTTCTTCCACGCCGATCTCCACCCGGGCAACCTGATCGTGCTGCCGGGTCCGCAGGCAGGGTTCATCGACCTCGGCATGGTGGGACGGATGCACGACGAGCTCCGGCGCACCCTCCTCTACTACTACTACGCGCTCGTCATGGGCGACGCCGAAAACGCCGCGCGGTACCTCTCGGCGGCCGCCGAGCCCGGCCGGGGAGGGGACCCCGCCGGGTTCCGCCGGGACGTCGCGGAGATCTCCACCCGCTGGCGCCGGAACTCGAATTTCGACAGCTTCTCGCTGGGCCAGCTGATTCTCGAGTCGGTCAGCCGGGGCGCGGAGTACCGGATGTTCTTCCCGGTGGAGATGGTGCTGATGGTCAAGGCGCTGGTGACCTTCGAGGGCGTGGGACAGATGCTGTTGCCTGGCTTCGACGTGGCGGAGGTGTCCAAGCGGCATGTCCGGCGAGTCTTCATCCAGCAATTCAGCCCGGTGCGGCTGGCGCAGGAGGGGCTCCGTGGCGCCCCCGATCTCGTGGACGCACTGGTCAAGATGCCGCTCCTGATCACCGAAGGCCTCCGGGTGATGGAGAAGACGGCCAAGCGGAGCAGCGAGAACCCGTTCGCGGGGCTGCGCGGCACCCTGATCGCCGGGTTCTCGCTGGTGGCCGGCGCAATCATCCTGGGATTCGTCGGCCCCCAGGCCTGGCTGCTCTACGTGCCGTTCTTCGTGATCGCCCTGGTTCTCGCGGTCCGCAAGGGAGGGTGACGCGATGCGCCAGCCCGTGCCATCACCATCCGAGCCGCCGGTCGAGCCCCCGGAACCGTGGGAGCCGTTCGAGCCGGAATTCAGCCGGATGATGATGGACGACGTCCTGGGCCCGATGCTCGACCACTACTTCCGGCCCGTGATCTTCGGGCGGGACAACCTCCCCAAGGAAGGGCCGGTCGTGCTCGCCGCCAACCACAGCGGCAACGCCTTTCCCTACGACGCCATCATCCTCGACGCGACGCTCTGGCGGGACGACGGTTACGCGGCCAGCCGCAAGCTCCGGTCGGTCTACGAAAAGGAGCTGTCCTACACCTGGTGGATGCGCCCGTTCGGGCTCGACAATTTCTGGCGGCGTGGCGGTGGCGTGGACATGCTGTTCGACAACTTCGACCGCCTGCTCGCACGTCGGGACCGGATCCTCTACTTCCCCGAGGGCGTGCCGGGCATCGGCAAGGGCTTCAACCGCCGGTACCAGCTCCAGCGCTTCAGCACCAGCTTCGTCCTGCTGGCGGCCAGGCACCAGGCGCCGGTCGTCCCGGTCTACATGATCAACGCGGAGTGGATCAACCCCTTCGGGTATGTCTTCCCGCCGCTCGACCGGTTGATGCAGCGCTTCTTCGGGGTCCCGTTCCTGCCGCTGCCCGCCGGCATCCTGGCGATCATCTTCCCGTGGATCTGGTACCTGGCCTTCCCCGCGCGCACGATCTTCGTGCTCGGGGAGCCGCTCGACATGCGCGAGTACCTCCGGCAGGCGGGGATGACGAACCTCGAGGAACCGGACCGGCCCACGCTCCAGCGGACGGCGGAGCGGGTGCGGCAGGAGATGCAGGAGCAGCTCGACGCCCTGGTCGAGATTCACGGCCGCCGTCCCTACGACGCGGCGGGCCTCTGGGAAGCGATCAAGGCGGGGTGGGGGAAGTTGCGGTGGGTGCTGCCGACCGGATGGCCGATTTCGTTTGTCCGGCGGTCCCGCGATCTCTACCGGCCCCCGGCGCGCAATGCCCTGCACCGGATCCTGCGCGATTGGGACCTCATCGGGTTCTACCTGCCCTTCGGGTGGCCCCTGCTGACGCTCGCCCGGATGTTCCGCCAGCCCCCCTATGGCTATCGCGGCATTCCTCGGGCAAAGCGGGCGGAACTCCAGGGGGCCTTCATGTGGCGGCTGTCGGACCGGCCGCTACCCCCGCGTCCGCCCGCCTGAGGCCGGCGCGACCGGCATCTCGCTGGTCACCGCGACCTCGAGTTCGTCGAGTGCGGTCGAGAACTGGCTGGTGACGGGGTCCCGCTCGCTGAACTGGTCCAGCCCCACGCTTCTCCAGATGTCCCGCGGTTCATCCAGCACATCCTCGCGCAGCGTGATGCCGTAGGGCTTCAGCATCGGGCCGATGGTCTTGCGCCGTGCGCGCAGGTTCCGGCGTGTGGCGTCGTAGGCGAGTTCGCAGACCCGGCGCCGGGACCG
Organism: Gemmatimonadales bacterium; assembly: GCA_035328285.1. GTDB lineage: Bacteria > Gemmatimonadota > Gemmatimonadetes > Gemmatimonadales > GWC2-71-9 > SPDF01. Next base: position 9,998 of record DAOLIZ010000001.1, on the reverse strand, counting down.
GAAGCTGAAGATGTTGCTGAAGAAGAGGTCGAACTCGTTCCGGTCGGGCTGAAAGAGCAGGACCTCGGAGTCGGGGAAGCGGGTGGTGTAGGCCGCCATGCCGACTTCCAGGCGCGAGTTGATCAGCGTGCGCACCGTCTGGCTCAGCACGGTGGCGAGCCCCTTCTTGAGCAGCGCCCCTTCCTTCAATTGCCCGGAGCCCACCGCGTCGCGGAGGTCCGCCGGCACCAGCGGGTTGACGCAGAGCAGAAGATCGACCCCCTCCTTCAGCGCCACGGAGGCGTGCAGCGTCTTCAGCAGGATGCCATCCACGCAATACCGCCCCTCGATCTTGACCGGCGGGTAGAACCCCGGCACGGCGGTGCTGGCCTGCACCGCGGTGGAAATCGGGACGTGATCCCAGCCGGGGTTGCCGAAGAGGATGGGCCGACCACTCTCAAGATCGGTCGAGACGACGATGAGCCGCTGGCGAAGCTCGCGGAAGTCGTCGCTCCGGCCCTTGATGCTGAAGGTCCGGTGGAGGTAGCGGCGGATCGGCTCGTTGTCGAAGAGTCCGACCGGCAGCGCGCGGGCCAGCTTGGTGAGCGACTCGAAGAGGGTCTGCTCTTCGGGACCGCGCCGGAATTCGAGCATGGCGTCAGCAAAGAGCCGGGGCAGCATGAGGCTGCGCTTGGCCCACTCGCGGTAGTTTGGCGTGAAGAACGTCTGCGGCACGAAGGGGTGCTCGCCGGCCTCGTGCTTGACCAGGGCGCGCACCATCTGCGCGGTGGTCAGGTCGTTGGTGAGCGACGCGGCAATGAATGCGCCGGCGCTCACGCCGACATAGATATCCAGATCGTGCAGGTTGAGCCCGTCGAGGGCCTCATCGAGCGCCCGGAGCGCGCCGATTTCATAGACGGCGCCCTCCGGGCCGCCGCCGGCCAGCGCGAGGCCGATCCGGCGGCGTTTCTTGCTGCGCCGCGCCTTGGCGGGCATGGCGCGACCCCTTACTTGGCGGTCCGGCGAGTGGCCTTCTTGGCGGTCCGCTTCTTGGCCGGCGCCTTCTTAGCACTCTGGACCGTCCGGGTCAGCTCTTCCACCCGGCGGGTCAGCGCGAGGATTTCCTTGCGGGTCGGAATCCCGAGCTTGTTCAGCGCGGTCGACACACCGGCGTCGATCGGCGCCGACACCCGGCTGATGGCCCCTTCCGCGTCGCCGCGGAGCGAGCGGGCGCGTCCCTGCGCCTTGCTGAGCACCTTTTCCAGCCGCGCGCGGCCGGTCTTCTCGAGCTTGGCGCCCTTCTCGACGAGGTCCTCGAAGACCCGGTTGCCCTCTTCGCCGGCGGTGGCCAGCGCGCCGAGACCGGCGAGCCAGATGTGCTGCGCGTTGTCCTTGACCATCAGGGCCGTGTTGGTGCGAGTGTTGCGTGCCATAACTTCCTCCTGGGTTCAGACCGCAGGGCGGTCCGTTGGTTCGTGTGGTGTCCTGCCTCTCCCTGCTCTATCCTTCAGCCCGACCACGCCGGGCGCGATGTCCTGCCTTGCGCTTCTTGAGCTTCGGCTTCGGGGCCGGAACCTCCAACTCCCGGAGCGCCTGCTCGAGCCCCGCGATTCCCTCCCGCAGGGCCTCCATTTCGTCCCGCGCCCCCCGGACCGGCGGGAGGTGATCCACCGACGCCTTCACCAGCCGGTCCACGCCCTCCTGTAACTGCTCTACCCGGGCCTGGAGGGCCGCCTCGCCCCGCCGGATGACATCGTGGAAGAGGTCGACCGAGAGCACGGACTTGCCCTGCTTCTCGCCGTCGAGGATGATCTGCGCCAGCACCTGCCGCGTCACGTCCTCACCGCTTCCACTCTCCAGCACCTGCACCTCCTGGCCCTCGCGCACCCACCCCGCCACCTCCTCGAGCGAGACGTACCGGCTCTCCTCGGTGTCGTAGAGTTTGCGGCTTCCGCCGCCGTAGCGCTTGACCAGTCGGACCACGTGTCGCCTCCTGAAGTGACCGGAATATACCGCACTGCGGCAAAATGTCAACCCCGTTTTGCCGCACCGCGGCATCGCCGGGCCCATCCCGGCCGCCCGGCCGCCCCAGCCCCCCGGCCCCGCCCGCCATCGGCGCGTCTGGCGAAGTCGTTGATACTGTGATAGATACATGGTGTCCACCGACCCGTCCTCGCGCGGCCCCGACCCTGGAGATCCCTTCGCATGTTCATCCCGACCCTCCTGCTCAAGAAGCTCTACACCCTCGGCAGCCTGACGAACGTCGAGCAGGGCGTCCGGTTCGGCATCAAGAACCGCCTCAGCAACGTCGAGATCACCGCGGTCCTGTCGGTGGCCATCGACGGGGCGGCCATCCCGCTCGACCAGGTCGCCATTCACCTCCCGGGCGGCCGGATCCTGACCGCCGACAGCATCGCCGGGGGAGCCCCGATCGAGTTCCCGGTCGGGATGATCCTCTCACTGGTCGCCAGGCACCCGGCGGTCGGCCCGGGCAAGCACACCATCGCCCTGGCGGTCAAGACCAAGGGGTTCGGCAAGCTCAGTTTCGACGTCGAGGACTCGATCCAGGAAGGGGGCCACACCCTCGTCCGCATCCCCCGCGACGCCGAGGACGACTACAGCGACGCCGCGATCCGGGCCCGCCAGGCCTTCATCGAGAAGGAGACCGGCGCCAAGCTGCCCCACATTGGAAAGCACTCCTTCGACCCGCACCTGACCAAGGGAAATTGCGAGCATTTCATCGGGGTCGCGCAGGTCCCGATGGGACTGGCCGGTCCGATCACCATCAACGGCGAGCATGCCAAGGGCGACTTCCTGGTCCCGATGGCGACCTCCGAGGGCACCCTGGTGGCCTCGTACAATCGCGGCATCAAGGTGATCAACCTCTCCGGCGGCGCGCGGTGCACCGTCGTCGGGGACGCGATGCAGCGCGCCCCGGTCTTCGTCTTCGAGGATGCGCGGGCCGGGCGTGAGTTCGTGAAGTGGGTCGCGGAACAGATGCCGCGGATCCGGGAGGAAGCGGAGGCGACGTCGAGCGTGGCCAAGCTGCAATACGTCGACCCGTACCAGTCCAACAAGTTCGTGTTCCTGCGGTTCAACTACAGCACCGGGGACGCCGCGGGCCAGAACATGGTGGGCCGGGCCACCTTCGCGGCCTGCAGCTGGATCCTGGACAACTATGCCGGGATCGCGCACTTCTACCTCGAATCGAACTTCGCCACCGACAAGAAGGCATCGCAGATCAACGTGATGCGCACCCGGGGCAAGCGCGTCACCGCCGAGGTCACGGTGCCCCGCGACGTCCTGATCCAGCAGATGCGGGTGGAGCCGGAGAGCCTGGTGTACCACCACGGCGTCGCAAACGTGGGCGCCTTCATCAGCGGTGCCAACAACAACGGCGCCCATTCCGCGAACGGGATCACCGCACTCTTCATCGCCACCGGCCAGGACGTGGCCAACGTCGCCGAATCCTCCGCTGCCATCCTCTACGCGGAACTGACGAAGCGCCGCGACATGTACCTCTCCATCACCATCCCGTCGCTGATCATCGCCACCCACGGGGGGGGCACGGGCCTGCCGACCCAGGCGGAATCGCTCGAGATCCTCGGGTGCCGTGGACGGGGGAAGGTAAACAAGCTCGCGGAGATCATCGCCGGGGTCGTGCTGGCCGGCGAGATCTCGCTCGCCTCGGCCATCTCGTCCTCGGACTGGGTGTCCAGTCACGAGCAGTACGGCCGGAACCGCTAGCGCCGCGATGCGGGCCCTCCTGCCGGCCTATGCGCAGATGCGCGCCACCGGCCCGGTCGGCCGTGCGGTGGTCGTCTCGGTCTGGGGCTCCGCGCCCCAGGCCGAGGGGGCCACGATGCTGGTCGACGGCAGCGGCGCGATGGCGGGGTCGGTGTCGGGTGGCTGCGTCGAGACGGCGGCCGCCGAGGAGGTGCGGGCGGCGATGGAGGACGGCGCGCCGAGGCTGGTCCGCTACGGGATCAGCGACGCGCGCGCCTGGGAGGTCGGGCTGTCCTGCGGCGGCACGCTGGAACTGCTGATCGAGCCGAGGGTCCCCGAGGAAGTGGTGGAGGCGGCGGCCGGACCCGGGGGCGTGGTGGTCGCCACGGTGCTCGATGGCCCCGAGTTCGGCCGCCGGTTCACCGTCGACGACAACATCGGGGCGGGGGATTCCCCGCTCTCCCGCGCGGCCGCCGAGGCGCTCCGGAGCGGGCGCTCGCGGAAGGCGGCGCTCCAGCTCCCCGGGGGGGACGCGGTCGTCTTCCTGGAGGTGTTTCCCCGTCCTCCGCGACTGGTGATCTTCGGGGGGGTGCACGTGGCCGCCGAGCTGGTGCCGCTGGCCCGTGCCCTCGGCTATCACACGATCGTGGCGGATGGCCGCCCGGCGTTCCTCACCCGGGAGCGGTTCCCCACCGCCGATGAGCTGATCCTGGGGTGGCCGGATGCCGCGCTCGCCCAGGCGGGAATTGACTCCGCCACCGCCGTCGCCGTGCTGACCCACGACCCCAAGTTTGACGACCCCGCGCTCCTGATCGCGCTCCGGTCCCCGGCCATGTACGTCGGTGCCATCGGATCGAAGAAGACACAGGCGGCACGCCGCGAGCGATTGCGCGAGGCGGGGTTGACCGAGGCGGAGCTGGGGAGGCTGTTCGGGCCGATCGGGCTGGACCTGGGGGGGCGGTCGCCGGCGGAGACGGCGCTGGCGATCCTCGCGGAGATCACCGCGGTCCGCTACGGGGCCGGCGTCACCCGGCCTGCAGGGTAACGCGTCAACTCTGCGCGATCAGGAAATCCTTGGCCGCCTCGAGGTCATCGAATGCGGGGATGTTGCGCTTGGAAAAGCGCATGACGGTGGTATAGACCACCCTCTGCAGTCCCGACAATCCCACCACCGCGCCGGCAATCACATAGGGCCGGTTGTTCACGGCCAACCGCTTGATCGCTTCCAGCACCTCGCCGTTGAACCGGCTTCCTGCCACATACGTCAGCGTGCGAACGCTCCGAAAGGGCTGTGCCTGCACCAGCTGCGCCGCCTCCTCGATGGCCGTCAGCGCCTCTTCGGTGGACTGGACATTGGCGAAATCCAGGAAGGCGACCTGGACCCCTTTGTGATCGATAAACGTTGTGCTGGCCATTGGATCTCCGGTCGATGGCGCGATCGTCGCTCAGGACAGGGCGGCGACCTTGCGCAATTCGCGCAGGACCGCGCGCTGGGCGGCGGCGTCACGCACCGCCACAAAGATAGTGTCGTCCCCGGCGATCGTGCCGACGACCCCGGCCCAGGAAAGCCGGTCGAGCGCCGCCCCGACGGGACTCGCTTCACCGGGCGGCGTCCGCAGCACCACCAGCGCGTCCCCTGCGGTCTCCACCCCGATGAGGGCCTCGGCGATCCGCCGGAGGTCGGGATCGTCGACCGGGCGCGCGACCACCACGGGGCGGCGATAGGCGCCATTGACCTTGGCCAGGCGCAACGCCTTGATGTCCCGGCTCACCGAGGACTGGGTGACCGACCACCCCTCTTCCGCCAGCGCAGCGGCCACCTCTTCCTGTGTCCGCAGCGTCTGCGTGCTGATCAGTTCGAGAATCTTCAGGTGACGCTTCCGGCGATCGGTGCTCACAGTTTCCTCTCCGGGCCCCGGCCAGCCAGCCGCCGCAGCGCCCGCTCAAACCGCTGCCGCTCACGCCGGCTCCATTGCCGCCGTGCCCTGACACGGCCGCGTACCGCCGGCAGCCCGAGGTTCCCGAGCCCCCCCATGGAGCGGCGGCGGGCGAGGATCTGACGGCGAGTCGGCGGCGGGAAGCGGCCGCCTGCCTTGAGCTCGGCGGCCACCTGCCGGTACGCGCGCCGGAACGGTACTCCCTCCTCCACCCTGCGCATCACCTCGTCGGTGGCGAGGGCGTCGCCCACGATAGCCTCGGCGCAGCGGGTCGCATTGACGCCGAGCGAGGGGATCGCCACCGTCAGCATCGAGAGCATTTCGCGGGTCCGCTGCAGGCCACGGAAGAGCGGCTCCTTCAGCAGCTGAAAGTCCCGGTGGTCCCCGCCGGTGAGGCGGGAGGCCACGTGCAGGAGCGCCGCATGGTCGCCGTGCACCGTGGCGGCGCGGGCGCGCGTCAGCTCAAAGAGATCCGGATTCCGCTTGTGCGGCATGATGCTGGAGCCGGTGGCGAGCCGCGCCGGCAGTACCAGGTAGCCGTATTCCTCCGCGCTGAACAGGATCACGTCGGAACTGAAGCGGGCCAGGTCGTGGCCCAGTTCTCCGCACCAGGCGAGCACGGCCGCCTCGAGTTTTCCCCGGCCGAGCTGCACCGCCGCCACGTTGTGCTCCACGGCGGCAAACCCGAGCGCCCGCGCCGTCGCCTCCCGGTCGAGCGGCAGGGGGACCCCGTATCCGGCGGCGCTGCCGAGCGGCGACCGATCGACGCGCGCCCAGAGTGCAGGCAGTGACTCCAGCGTATCGAGCAACCCTTCCGCGTACGCCGCCGCCCAGAGCCCGATGGAGGACGGCATCGCCTTCCTGGCATGGGTGTATCCGGGCCACAGCTGGTCGCGATGGCGCGCGGCGAAGTCGAGGAGCGCCCCGGCCACGTCCTCGGCGGCCTCATGCAGTTCGAGCAATTGATTCTTCAGGTAGAGCCGGAGGTCGCACACCACCTGATCGTTGCGCGATCGACCGGTGTGCAGCTGCTCGCCGGCCACGCCGTGGCGCCGGGTGATCCAATCCTCCACCGCGCTGTGCGCGTCTTCGTGCACCAGGTCGATCACGAGCACGCCGTCCTCGACCTCGCGCAGGGCGCGGCGGAGCACCGTGCGGAGCTTGCGATGGGCGGAGGCCGACAGGAGCTTCGAGGCGCGCAGCCCCTCCACATGGCCCAGACTCCCATACACGTCCCACGGGAGGAGGCGCATGTCCCAGAGCCGGTCCTCGCCAACGGTGTAGTCGAGCATGAGGCGATCGGGATCGTCGGCGGACGACCAGAGCGTCTGTGGCGACGAGCGACGAGGGGTCATCGCAAGTACTCCCCTGCGAGATCGGCGTAGAACCGGCGGGCGGCGGACACCTGATCCAAATCTACGCATTCGTCGGCGGTGTGCGACCGCCGGCTGGTGCCGGGTCCGCACTTGACCGTGTCGAGGTGTCGCAGGAAGACCCAGTCGCTGCACGTCGGGCTGCCGTACCGCGTGGCCGAAGGGCGCACCGCCGTGCAGGCCGCCAGCAACGCCGACCCCGCCGGGGTCTCGCACGGCACCAGGCGATCGGAGGTAACGACGACCTCGCTGGCCAGCACAGCCCTGAGGCCGTCAGCGAGCTCCTCGTGTGTCCAGGCCGGGGTGCTCCTGACGTCCAGCACCGCCGTGGCCGACGGCGGCGTCACGTTGCGGCTTACGCCCGCGGTGACCATTGTCGCGGTGACCGTCGGATGCCCGAGGATCGGGTGCGGACGATCGGCGAAGAGGGTCTCGAGCTTGATGAGATCACGCGCCAGCGCCGTGAGTGCGTTGGTGAATGCGCCGTCCTCGTTCACCCGGCCGGCGTGGCGCTGGTCGCCATGAGCGACCAGGTCCACCATCATGAGCCCGCGCTGGGCCACGGCGACGTCGAGATCAGTCGGCTCGCCCACGATGGCGGCGTCGATCGGGCCGGCGCGGGCCACGAGGTCGGGCATCGAAGTATTGCGGGTCTCCTCACCGAGACCGAAGAGGAGCACCAGGTCTCCACGCGCCGGGCCTCCGGCGGCGGCGACATCGCGCGCGGCGCAAAGCATGGCCGCCACGGAGGCCTTCGCGTCGCCGGACCCCCGGCCGAAGAGCTGGCCGGCCTCGATGACAGGGGTAAACGGATCGCGGGTCCATCCGGACCCGGGCGGCACGACGTCGAGATGCGACACGAGGGCCAGCGTCGGCCCGGACGCCGTGCCGGAGACTCGCACGGACACGCCCGCCGCGTCCCGGAGGACGGAAAGCCCCCAACGCCGCGCGGTTTCCTCGACGAGGCTCGCCACCGCCGCCTCCTCGCCACTGACGGAGGGGACGGCGACGAGCGCGCTGAGGAGCCCGACTTCAGTCGGCCAGGTCGACGCCGAGATAGGTCGCCTTTTCCTTTCGCCCGACGATCATGGTGCCGCAACCAGCACCGGTGAAGACCTCGAGGAGGAGCGCGTCCGCCACGCGACCGTCGATGATGTGGGTCCGCTCCACACCGCCGGTGGCCGCGCGGATGCACGCCTCCACCTTGGGACGCATCCCGCCGGCCACCGCCCCGCTGGCGAGGAGCCCCGCGAGGTCGTCCGGGTCGGCAAAGGCGATGAGGCTTGACGGATCCTCCCGGTCACGGAGCACGCCGGGGGCGCCGGTCATGAAAATGAGCTTCTGCGCCCGCAAGGCAACGGCCAGCGCCTCCGCCACGGTGTCGGCGTTGACGTTGAAGACGTTTCCGTCTCCATCCCCGGCCAGGCTCGCCACCACCGGCACGAACCGCGCGTCGAGCAGGGTACGCAGCACCCGGGGATCCACGCGGTCGAGGTCCCCGACATGGCCGTAGTCCACCGTCTGTGTCTTCCCGTCGTCGTCGACCACCTTGACCGGGGGCCGCCGGTGGGCGGTGATGAGGTCGGCATCCACGCCGCTCAATCCCACGCCCTGCGCCTCGTGCGCGCGCAGGGAGGCGAGGAGGTCGACGTTCAGCTGCCCGGCATACACCATCTTGGCCACGGCCAGCGCGTCGTCGTCAGTGACGCGGCGGCCGGCCACGATCCGCGGCTCGGCTCCCATCCGCCGGCTGAGCGCCGTGGCCTGGGGGCCGCCACCGTGCACGACCACCAGCTGGATGCCAAGGCTGTTGAGGAGTGACACCTGCGCCGCGATGCCGTCCACGGCGCGCGGGTCCGCCAGCACTTCGCCCCCCAGCTTGACCACGAAGACCTGGTCCCGGTAGGCCCGCACGTACCGCAGTGCCCCCTTGAGGCCTGCGATTCCCTTCGACGTATCAATGCTCACTGCGTGCTCCCGATCATCGTGAGAAGGAGCGCCCGCTGCACATGCAGCCGGTTCTCCGCCTCGTCCACCACCACTGAGTGCGGGCCGTCGAGCACCGCATCATCGATTTCGACGTTGCGGCGCACCGGCAGGCAGTGCATCGCGATCCCCTTGCCGTGCCGCGTGGCCGCCATCTGTTCCGCCGTGAGGCGCCAGTCGCGGTGCCGGCCGAACCAGGAGCGCTGCGCCTCGGCCTGGCCGCACATCGACACCGGCCCCCAGGACTTGGCGTAGACCGCGTCGGCCCCGGCGATGGCGGCGCCCTGGTCGTGCACGAATGCCAACTGGCCGCCGCCGGCCTCCGCCCCAAGCTCGCGAATCCGCCGCACATCCTCGGGGTCGAGGTCGCAGCCCTCCGGGGCAGCAATGGTGACATCCATACCCATGCGTGCCGCCGCGAGAGCGGCGCTGACCGGCACCGCGGTCGGAAGCGCCTTGGGGTGCCAGGCCCAGGTCAGCACAAACTTCTTGCCGCGGGTCTCCCCGAGTTTCTCCCTGAGCGTGAACGCATCGGCCAGCTCCTGGCAGGGATGGCGTCGCGACGACTCGAGGTTGATGACCGGCTTTTCGCAGTGGCGGGCGAACTGCCGCAGGATGGTGTCCTGGCGCGCGACGGCCCAGTCGGTCCCCCGCGGAAATGAGCGGACCGCCAGCGCGTCGGCGTACCGCCCGAGAACGCGTGCGGCCTCGGTGACGTGCTCCACGGTGTCGCGATCCATCACGACCCCTTCCTCCGTCTCCAGCGCCCAGCTCCCCTTGCCCGGCTCGAGGACGACGGCGTGACCTCCGTGGAGAAACATCCCTGTCTCAAAGCTGGTGCGCGTGCGGAGGCTCGGGTCGAGGAAGACCATGGCGAGCACCTTCCGTTCCAGCCCGCCGAGCACCTCGCCGCGCTTGATCCGGGTGGCCAGCGCCAGCACCGCCTCGATCTCGGCGAAGGACCAGTCTTCCACGGCGAGAAAATCGCGCTTGGTCA